>CACXYH010000028.1 GCA_902771785.1 uncultured Prevotellaceae bacterium | reverse complement strand
GTCAGCGAAGGAATTGCTGATGCGACTTTGTTAATAATGCTTTTGATATGACCTTCTTGCCGCCGATATGGTTACACTCCAGATGATGCAATTCACGGCCGTGGTGCTGATGCTGCTGCTCACGGTGAAGCTGCTCTTCCTGCGCGGAAGGCACATCAAGAGCCGACAGGCACGTCAGGCCCGCAGGCTGATGACGGGCGGCACGATGCTGCTGGCCCTGCACTTCGCCCTGCAACTGACGATGGGGCTGCGACTGATGGGCGTCACGCAGTCAGTGATGCTCAATCTGGCGATGCTCATCCCCGCCTCCTACTTCTTCGCGCGTGCCGTATTGCTGTTGCAGCGGCACGGCGAACTGAGCCTAACCGACCAGTGGGCGGGACCGACAGTGTGGATGGTGACGATGGCGATGCTCGCCGTGGCAGCCCTGACCGACGGCCAGCCACTGCTGAGCGACACGCTGGAGTTGCGGATGGCCGAGAAAGCGGGAGCCGTGCTCTACATGCTGATGCAGGGCTACTACACGTGGCGGCACTCGTCAAGCCTCGTTGCCATGCGCCATGCCCTGAGCGACTACTACGACCGCGACACCGACGGCATGCTGCGCTGGATGCAGTACAGCATCATCGGTCTGATGCTGCTGGCACTGATGGTGCCCATGGCCATCTTCGGCACGGGAACGTGGATGCTCATCATTGCCTTTGCCATCTATTTCTTCCTGTTCTATCTGGTAGATAGCTTCTGCTTCTACCTCGTCAGCCCTGCCCCCGAGCGCATGGAGGCCGCCGAACGAAACGCCGCCGAGGTGGAGGAGGAAGAACATCTGGAACATACGGAAATCAAGAACCTGAATAACACCGCCATGCTCTCGCCCGAAGTGATGAGCGAGGTCGAGGCGGCCGTGGAAGCATGGAAAGAGCGCGGCGGCTACTGCCAGACCGGTCTGCTGCAGCCCATGGCCGCACAGGACATCGGCATCAGCCGCTACCGCTTGACCGCCTGGCTGCACCAGCGCGGGGTGAAATACACGGAGTGGATGGCCCAGCTGCGCGTAGAAGAGGCCAAGCGCACCATCGCTGCCCATCCCGACTGGGGGAACGATACAGTAGCCCAGCACTGCGGCTTCGCCGACCGCACCGTCCTGCAGCGCACGTTCAAGAAGATAGAGGGCATCACGCCCCAGAAGTATCTGGAGAAGCTGGTGGCCAAAAAGGCAGACCCGACGCTAATGACGGAGGAGGAGTTCTTTGCCAAGGTGGACAAGTCGCTGGAGCAGGCTCGGCAGGGACGTGTACACAGGATTGAGTCGAAAGAAGAACTGAGCCAGTTCTTGAATAGCCTATAAGCAGGTATTATCATCCCTCGCCCGGCTCCGTGCCGTGCGGGGGATGATGCTGTATGTATGTCTATGCGCTGGCTATACATATTTATTATTAATATTTGCGAAACAGTCGCACCAGCGTCACGGCAAAGACGACGGCCGCGCAGTATCAGGAGCAGCAGGCCGCCGAGGTTAGTTCATCGCGCCTTTGAGCCTGTTCATCGCGCCTTTGAGGGCTGCCAGTAGTGCTGATGTGTATATCTTAATGACAGATGACGGAATGACGGATAATATTATAGAGTAGTTGTGCGTACATGCGTGCGCGCATGTACGCACGGGTCTTTCGTATTTTCTACTGTCATGTCCGTCATCTGTCATTCTCAGCGTCCTTTCCCACTTGCAAAGATAATAAAAAAAACAAGGGTTTGCAAGAAAAACGGCATTTAATTTTAGGTGTGGGTTAAAAATTTAGCAATTTCTTCACCGCTGGTTTGGTATTTCGCTCGATTTGCACTATCTTTGAGCTCCCGCTCGAAGATAGGCTGCATCTCGGAAATAAAAATAAATGCGATTTATTTGGTATTTTACTCGATTTGCACTATCTTTGCACCGAAACCCAAACATGTTAGGATTATGACAACAATACAGTTGAACAATCTCTGGACGTATATCCAAGGGATGGCGTTGAAGAAAAAGGATCGCGAGTGGCTGGCCGGAAAGCTGCTTGAGCCTACCGCTGACGATGCCAAGACCGCCCAGCAGAAGGCGTATGTGAAGGAATCATTGTACCGCGCACTCGATGAGGTGGAACGTGCCAAGCGGGGTGAGTACAAGATGATGACAGAGGAAGAGTTCCTTGAAGGACTCAAGAAGGAGGGCATCGGATGAATGTAAAGATAATCCCCTCTGTGGAGTTCGACCGCCAGTTCAAGCGGCTGGCCAAAAAGTACAAGTCGCTACTGGATGACTATCTCACTTTTAGTAAAGAACTCAAGGAGAACCCTCTGCAGGGGGCTGCACTCGGCCATGGCGTGCGTAAGATTCGCATGGCCATCGGTTCGAAAGGCAAGGGCAAGAGCGGTGGCGCCCGTGTGCTGACGCTGACCGTGCTGGTGAGCGAAGATGCCGATGTGACGCTGCTTACTATCTACGACAAGGACGAGATAGACAACGTGTCAGACGAGTACATCCGCTGGCTTGTCAGTGAAGCCGGTAAGTAGGTCTGTGGTTTTATCGCTGAATGCAACGAACAATCATTAGAATACTACTGCTGACGCTGGTGCTGGCCAGCTGCCGGCAACAACCGCCTAAGCACTTCACGGCCGAGGTGATGAACCGCTATACGCCCGTGAAAGACCAGGGCGAGAGCCAGTCGTGCTGGATCTACGCCATGCTCGCCGCCATCGAGACGGAACACATTATGCGGGGCGACTCGGTGAACCTGTCGGCTGCCTACGTGCAGAAGATGCTGGAACGGGAGGGACGCGACCCGCTGACGCAGCGCGGCATGGGCACGACGCTCATCGCCCTGATTCAGAAGCACGGGCTCGTGCCCTACGAGTCGATGCGCACCACCCGCATTCCCCCACCCCGCTTCGCCTTCCTGTATGGTGCCGAATACACGCCACAGGAGTTTGCCCGCAGCGTCTGTGCACCGCGCGAATACGTGGCGCTGACGTGCCTGCCCGACAAGCCTTACTTCGAAGAGACGGTGATCGACCTGCCCGACAACTGGCTCCGCGACCGCTTCCTGAACATACCCATGGACACGCTGCTCGCCAAGACGGAGCAGGCCGTGCGCCAGCACCACGGCGTGTGCTGGGAGAGCAAGCAGCACGCCATGGCCATCGTGGGCCTGGCCCGCGACGACGAGGGCCGGCGCTACTTCGTGATGAAGAACTCATGGGGCAAGAAGGGGCCCTACGAGGGGCTGGACTATATCTCGTTCGACGACTTCTGCCGCCAGACGCTGGCGGTGGTGATGACGAAGAAAGCCTACGGCATGCCGTAGGCTTCTTTTTTGATACAGACCCCACCCCTAGCCCCTCCCCTTGAAGGGAGGGGAATTGCTAACGCATCCCTGCTACACGACAACAAAAAAAATCCCCTCCCTTCAAGGGGAGGGGCTAGGGGTGGGGTCTGTAATTTCTCACGCCAAGCGATGAATCGCTCACTTATTCAGCTTCCACGTGACACCATCCTTGGTGTCCTTCACCTCGAAGCCGGCAGCGGCGAGGTCGTCGCGAATGCGGTCGCTGGTGGCCCAGTCCTTGGCGGCCTTGGCCTTGGAGCGCAGATCGAGCACCATGTCGACCACCTTGCCGAAGGCCTCTTCGCGCGCATCGTTGGAGCCAGCCTTCTCGGCCTTCAGTCCGAGAATGTCCTCGGCAAAGAGGTGCATGGTCTCGGAGAGCTCCTTCAGGCAGTCGGGGCAGATGGTGGCCTTATGGTCGATGAGCTTGTTGACGACGGTGCAGGCCTCGAACAGGTTGCTGATGACTTGCGGGGTGGCAAAGTCGTCGTTCATGGCGTCGTAGCACCTCTGGCGCAGGCTCTTCACCACGCGCTCGGTCTCGGCGTCGCACTTGTCGGCGGGCTGCACGCGCTCCAGGTCGGCAATGGCGTTCGTGAGCTTCTCCAGTCCGCGTTCGGCGGCCACGAGGGCCTCATTCGAGAAGTCGACGGTGCCGCGGTAGTGGGCCGAGAGCACGAAGAAGCGGATGGTCATGGGCGAGTAGGCTTTCTCGAGCAGCGGGTGGTTGCCGGTGAAGAACTGTTCGAGCGTGATGAAGTTGTTGTACGACTTGCCCATCTTCTGTCCGTTGATGGTGAGCATGTTGTTGTGCATCCAGTACTTCACGGCAGCGTGGCCCATCGAGGCCGTAGCCTGTGCTATCTCGCACTCATGGTGGGGGAAGATGAGGTCCATGCCGCCGCCGTGGATGTCGAACGTCTCGCCCAGGTACTTGCGGCCCATGGCCGTGCACTCGCAGTGCCAGCCGGGGAAGCCGTCGCTCCAGGGGCTGGGCCAACGCATGATGTGCTCGGGCTGCGCCTTCTTCCAGAGGGCGAAGTCGGCCTGGTTGTGCTTCTCGCCCACCCCGGCCAGCTCGCGGCTCTCGTCCTTGATGTTCTCGAGCGAGCGTCCGGAGAGGATACCGTACTTATACTTCTTGTTGTAGGCCTCGATGTCGAAGTAGATGCTGCCGTTCGACTCGTAGGCAAAGCCATTGTCGATGATTTGCTGCACGAGCTGCTGCTGCTCGATGATGTGGCCCGTGGCGTGGGGCTCTATCGAGGGGCGCAGCACGCCCAGGGCGTCCATGGCCTGATGATAGCGGTTGGTGTAGTACTGGGCTATCTCCATCGGCTCCAGCTGCTCCAGCCTTGCTTTCTTGGCAATCTTGTCTTCGCCCTCGTCGGCATCGTGCTCCAAGTGGCCCACGTCGGTGATGTTGCGCACGTAGCGCACCTTGTAGCCCAGATGCTTCAGATAGCGGAACACCACGTCGAACGTGATGGCGGGACGGGCATGGCCCAGATGCGGGTCGCCGTAGACGGTGGGACCACAAACATACATGCCCACGTGGGGCGGATTGATTGGCTCGAAGCGCTCTTTCTGGCGCGTCAGCGTATTGTAAATTACCAGTCTTGACTCCATATACCTTTGGTTTTTGGGTGCAAAGATACAAATAATTCATAATTCATAATTCATAATTCACAATTATTTTATACCTTTGCAGCCAAATTCTTAACAATATCATCAAAATGGCTTATACACGTATGACCGCTGCCGAGGCTGCAGCGCTGATTAAGAACAACGACAACATTGCCATGAGCGGCTTCACTCCCGCAGGCGTGGCAAAGGCAACAACCAAGGAACTGGCCAAGATTGCCGTAGCAGAGCATGAGGCCGGACGCGAGTTTAAGGTGGGCATCTTCACAGGAGCATCAACCGGACAATCGACCGACGGCGACATGGCCAATGCCCAGGCCATCAAATACCGTGCCCCCTACACCACCAACCCCGACTTCCGCAAGCACGTGAACCTGGGCGAAATTCCCTACAACGACCTGCACCTGAGCCACATGGCACAGGAACTGCGCTACGGCTTCTACGGCGACGTAGACTGGGCCATCCTCGAGGTGTGCGACATTGAGGACTGTGGCGACTGCTACCATGCCTACCTGACCGCTGCCGGCGGCATCAGCCCCACGGCTGCCCGACTGGCCAAGCACATCATACTGGAGCTGAACTCATTCCACAACCCCAACGCCAAGTTCATTCACGACGTCTATGAGCCCCTCGACCCGCCTTACCGCAAGCCCATTCCCATCGTCAACGTGAGCGACCGCATCGGCGTGCCCTACGTGGTCATTCCGAAGGAGAAGCTGGCAGGCGTCGTGGAGTGCAACATTCCCGACGAGGCACGCGCCTTCAAGGACAGCGACCCCGTGACCGACAAGATTGGCTACCTGACGGCCGAGTTCCTCGTAGAGGAGATGCACAAGGGACGCATTCCCAAGGAATTCCTGCCGCTGCAGAGCGGTGTAGGCTCGACGGCCAACGCCATTCTCGGCGCACTGGGACAGGACAAGCACGTGCCCGACTTCAACATCTACACCGAGGTGATTCAGAACTCGGTGATTGAGATGATGCTCAACGGACGCGTGAAGGATGCCTCGGCCTGCTCGCTGACCGTCTCGAACGAATGCCTGATGCAGGTCTACGACAACATGGACTACTTCAAGAAGCACCTGACGCTGCGCCAGAGCGAGATTTCGAACTCGCCCGAGGTCATTCGCCGACTGGGCGTGATTGCCATCAACACCGCCATCGAGGTAGACCTCTACGGCAATGCCAACTCGACCCACATCAGCGGCACGAAGATGATGAACGGCATCGGAGGCTCGGGCGACTTCATTCGCAACGCCTACCTCTCGATCTTCACCTGCCCGTCGACGGCCAAGGGCGGACTCATCTCGAGCGTGGTGCCCTTCGTGAGCCATCAGGACTCCTCAGAGCACGACGTGAACATCATCGTAACGGAGCAGGGTGTGGCCGACCTGCGCGGCAAGAGCCCCGCACAGCGCGCCGAGATCATCATCGAGAACTGCGCGCACCCCGACTACAAGCAGCTGCTCTGGGACTATCTGAAGCTGTCGAAGATGGGACAGACGCGCCACAACCTCACGGCCGCCTTCGCCATGCACGACACGCTGGCACGCAAGGGCGACATGCACCTCACGGACTTCGCTGAGTACGTGAAGTGAGTTCTGAAGATTTCTACGGAAACTGAAGCACGAACGTAGTGTGATAACCTCCAAGGGGGCGGTCTGAGAGTTCAAGGCCGCCCCCTTGCTGTATCATCATGCGGCGCGAAAGGCTGAGCCCAATGCCGCTGCCCGTGCGCCTGGTGGTGAAGAAGGGAACGAAAATGCTCTGGCGCACCTCGGGCGGAATGGGCGCACCATTGTTGCTCACCTTCAGCACCTGCTGCGACTGGACGATGGAGAGGCTGGTGGCGCCGGCCTCCTGGGCATTCTTCGTGAGGTTGATGAGCACCTGACGAAGCATGGTAGGGTCGGTCTTGACGACAACGCCTTCGGCCAAGTCGGCATGGATAGCGATGGCGGGGAAGAGCAGGCGGAGCTCGTCGACGAGCGGGGCGAGGGCCACCTCGCGGATGTCGGGCTGCTGGAGGTGGGAGAACTTGCGATAGCTGTCGACGAAAGTGTTGAGATGATGCGAGGTGGTGTTGATGGCCCGGACGGCCTCCTCGAGGGGCGTGCCCTTGACGTCGGGATGCGAGAGCAGGCTCTGGCTCAGGCTGGCAATGGGTGCGGTGGCGTTCATAATCTCATGGGTGAGCACGCGGGTGAGGCGCTCCCACGACTCCACCTCCTTGGCGTTCACCTGCTGCTGGACGAGAGTGCCCAGCTGGTTGAGACTCTCCTGCATGGCGCGTTCGCCGGGAAGCAGGCCATTGGTGGGCAGGCGGAAGGTGAAGTCGCGGTTGCGAATGGCCTCCTGCATGAGCTCGGCACGCCGCTTGAGCGACCGCTGATGTCGCCAAAGGAGCCAGAGAGCCGCGGCGAGCACGCCTACACCTATCATTATATAGCTAATCATCATGCTCCGTTCGCTTCATTTTGTTGTAGAGTGTCTGACGGGAGATGCCGAGCAGCTTGGCCGCCTCGCTGAGGTTGCCGTGACAACGGTCGATGGCGTTGCGAATGTGGTCGGCTTCGAGCTCATCGAGCGTGGCGATGTCGGCAGCGCTGTCGACCACATCCTTCAGCTTGTGCAGGAGCTCGTCGTTGTCCCAAGGCTTCACGATGAAGTCGGCAGCACCCGACTTCAGTCCGCGCACCGCCAGCTGCACGTCGGCATAGGCCGTGAGCAGCACGACGGGCACCTGCGGATGATGCTTGCGCAGGGCGCGGAGCCAGAAGAGGCCCTCCTGCCCGCTGTTCACGCCGAGCGAGAAGTTCATGTCGAGCAAGACCACGTCGACCGGCTCCTGAGCCATGGTCTTCAGGATGGCATCGGGGGTGTTGAGCGTGAGCACCTGACTGAAGGTTCCCTCCAGACAGAAGCGCAGGGCCGTGAGGATGGCCGCGTTGTCGTCGACAACAAGTATGGTTCCGTATTGCACCGTTCTGTTCTTTTTAGTTTTAGCGACGGCAAAGTTACGAAACTTTTTCCTGACCGGAGGCTGATGCGGCCCACTTTTTTGCCCAAAGCAGGGCAAGGTGTCAAAAAATTAGACACTTTTCCGTCCAACTTTTGGACAATCGGGCCCTGCGGGGCCACAAACGCTTGGCCGTTTCAGCATTTTGCCATACCTTTGCAGCAAACAACAAGTCAAGGATATGGACAGGATCATTGAGAAGAAGAAAGGATTTCAGCTGAAGAAGCACGGCCCCTATGCCGCTGCCGCCCTGCTGATAGTGGCACTCGTGCTGTGGATGCTCTTAGGCAACCACGCCTCGACGCTGCGGATATCGACCCAAGACGTGACCATAGGCAACGTGGAGCGGGCTGAGTTCAAGGACTACGTGCGCACCAACGGGCAGGTGCTGCCCATCCAGGTAGTGCAGATAGCCCCGGAGGAGGGCGGCATCGTGCGCGAGAAGGTGGCCGAAGAAGGGGCGATGGTGAAGAAGGGCGACGTGATCGTGCGCCTCTCGAACTCGAACCTCGACCTGCAGATACTGAATGCCGAGGCCGAGCTGGCCGAGAAGCAGAACATGCTGCGCAACACGCAGGTGGCCATGCAGCAGGACAGGCTGAACAACCAGACGGAGCAGGCACAGACCGAGATGGACACCCAGCGCAAGCGGCGCAACTACGAGCAGAGCCAGAACCTGTACGACCAGAAGCTCATCAGCCGCGAGGACTACCTGCAGGCGAAGGAAGACTTCGAGCTGTCGCAGAAGAAGCGCCAGCTCATTGGCTCGCGCCTCAGGCAGGACAGCATCTACCGCACGGTGCAGATGGACCAGATGGAGGACAACCTGCAGGCCATGCGCAAGAACGTGGTGCTGGTGCGCCAGCGCAAGGACAAACTCGAGGTGCGCTCGGCCATCGACGGCGAGCTGGGACTGCTCGACGTAGAGCTGGGACAGAGCATCACCCCCGGCCAGAAGATAGGACAAATCAACGACCTCTCCGACTACAAGGTGCAGGCCGAAATCGACGAGCACTACATAGACCGCGTACGCCAGGGCCTGACCGCCACCTTCGCTCGGGGCAACACGCTGTTCCGCCTGCAGGTGCGCAAGGTCTATCCGGAGGTGCGCCAGGGCAAGTTCCGCTGCGACTTCACCTTCCAGGGCCCACGCCCGGAGAACATACGCACGGGCCAGACCTACTACATCGACCTGGAGCTGGGCCAGCCCGAGCAGGCCGTCATCATTCCGCGCGGCACCTTCTTCCAGACCACGGGCGGCCAATGGATTTTCGTGCTCGACAAGAGCGGAGAGAAAGCCTATCGCCGCAACATTCGCATAGGCCGGCAAAACCCGCAACACTACGAGGTGCTGGAGGGACTGGAGCCGGGCGAACAGGTGATAACCAGCGGCTACGAGGCGTTTAAGGACAACGAAATACTGATACTGACATCTCATTAAAAAAACAATATGAACATCGTAAAGAACATCTTCTACATGGCCCGTCGCTTCAAGACGGCGACGGCTCTCAACCTGCTTGGGCTCGTCGTGGCCTATGCTGCCTTCTACCTGCTGATGACGCAGGTGATCTATAACCGCTCGTACAATCAGAACATTGCCGACGGCGAGCGCGTCTTCCGCTTCGAGTCGAAGATGGGCCCCGACGCCCCGTGGGGCATCAACTGCAACCGCCCCTTCCACCGGGAGCTGGCCGAGCTGCCGCAGGTGGAGGCGCTGAGCGAGCTGGCAACATGGTCATCCACCTGCGAGTTCATCAAAGGCGAGACCACCATTGACCACCTCCGCGTGGGCTGCAACCTGACTCCCTTCGGCGCCATCAACGCCCGCTGCCTGGACGGGCAGCTCGACTGGACCGACTACGGGCAGCAGAGCGCCATCATACCCGCCTCGCTGGCACAGAAACTGTTCGGACGGCTCGACGTGGCAGGCGAACCGCTGTTCACCACCACCGACACCATCACCGTGCAGGGCGTCTACGAAGACTTCCCCGCCAACTGCTCGATGAAAAACTACGTCTACTATGCCACGAAGGCAAACCTTGAGGACTATAGTGAGTGGAGCTACAACTGCTACGTGAAGCTGCGGGCGGGCGTAGATGCCAACAGCACGCTCAGCGACTTGCCCAGACTGATGAAGGAGAAAATGTGGAAGAAGCAGTGGAGCGGAGCGCTGGCTGACGGTGAAGTGACCGAAGACCAAGAAGCCGAAATCCATGCTCTCTTCAACCAGAATTTCGACCGCTACGGCTATCGGCTCGTGCCCATCACAGAGACCTATTTCTCGGGCGTCAGCGGCGACGACAAGGGCAACCCCTCGATGCTCTTCGTGCTCGAGCTGGCCTGCCTGCTCATGCTCGTCGTGGCCGCCATCAACTTCCTGAACTTCACGCTGGCCGAAAGCCCCATGCGGGTGAAGAGCATCAACACGCGCCGCGTGCTGGGCGAGGGGCTGGGACGGCTGCGGTGCTCGCTCGTGGGCGAGAGCATCGTGCTCTCGCTGCTGGCCTGCTGCCTGGCACTCGGGCTGTGTGCCGTCGTGGCACAGGAGCCGACGGAGTTGCTGGTGGGCGAGCTGGGGCTGACGGAGCACTGGGGGCTCGTGGCGCTCATGCTGGGCCTGGCGGTGCTGCTGGGCGTGGCCGCAGGTGCCTATCCCGCCTGGTTCGTCACCTCGTTCCAGCCCGCACTCGCGCTGAAAGGCTCCTTCGGCCTCACGCCCAAAGGGCGCCAGCTGCGCTCGGTGCTCGTAAGCCTGCAGCTGGTGGTGGCCATCTTCATGGTTTGCTACATCGGCATTCTGCTCTTGCAGAGCCGCTATATCTACAACAGCGACTACGGTTTCGCAAAAGACGAGGTGCTCTACGCCCAGCTCTCTGACGAGCTGTGGGGCAAGAAGCCCGCCATCCGCGCCGAGCTGATGCAGCTGGGCGGCGTCAGCGACGTGAGCTTCTCGCGCTTCGTGCTTGGCTCACAAGACGGCTACATGAGCTGGGGACGCGGCGACGACGACCACCGAATCACGTTCACCTGCATGCCCGTTGACTGGCACTACCTGCGCACCATGGGCATCCGGGTGACCGCAGGCCGCGACTTCAACGAGCACGACGGCGACTGCTACATCATCAACGAGGCCGCCCGCCGCCAATGGCCGTGGGTGGAGATCGACAAGAAACTGCTGAGCAACGACTACCCCGTGGTAGGCATCTGCGAAGACGTGCGCTTCACCAGCACCCGCAAGGACCGCTCGCAAGAGCCCATGGCCTTCTTCATCTTCGGCGAGAAGGTGAACTGGGGCGACCAGCTGGGCATCGTCAACATTCGCGTGGCGGCAGGGGTCGACAAGGTGGCCATGCGCCAGCAGGTCAGGAAACTGCTCACCGACATGGGCAGCGGCGAGGAAATCGGCGTCAACTTCCTGGACTCGCAGCTGGAAAACCTCTACCAGGAGGAGTTCCGCTTCATTCGCCAGGTCATCGCCTTCTCAGTGGTATGCCTGCTCATCACGCTCATCGGTGTGTTCTGTCTCACCCTGTTCGAGACCGAATACCGCCGCAAGGAGATAGGCATCCGCAAAATCATGGGCAGCTCGGTGGGCCAGGTGCTGCTACTGCTCGCGCGCCGCTACGTGTGGCTGCTGGGCGCTGCCTTCGTCATTGCCGTGCCGCTGGCCTGGCACTTCGGAAGCGTCTGGCTGCAGAACTTTGCCGAGCGCACGCCCATCTACTGGTGGCTCTTCCCGCTGGCCATGCTCGTTGTGGCCCTGCTCACCCTGGCCACCGTCGTTCTGCAGAGCTGGCGCACGGCACTGGAGAACCCCATCAACACAATAAAAACCGAATAAAAAAACATAAGAAACGTTATGATCAAGTTAGAGAACATTGAAAAAATCTTCCGCACAGAGGAAGTAGAGACCGTGGCGCTGAACAAGGTGTCACTCGAAGTGAAGAAGGGCGAGTTCGTCGCCATCATGGGCCCATCGGGCTGTGGTAAGTCTACGCTGCTGAACATTCTCGGACTGCTCGACAATCCTACCAGCGGAACCTACTACCTCGACGGACAGGAGGTGGGCCAGCTCAAGGAGAGCCAGCGCACAAAGGTGCGCAAAGGTGAGATAGGCTTCGTGTTTCAGAGCTTCAACCTGATCGACGAGCTCAACGTGGCCGAGAACGTGGAACTGCCCCTCACCTATCTCGGCGTAGCGAAGAAAGAGCGCCAGCAGCGGGTGAAGGAAATCCTGCAGCGCATGAGCATCAGCCACCGCGCAGGCCACTTCCCGCAGCAGCTCAGCGGCGGACAGCAGCAGCGCGTGGCCATAGCACGTGCCGTGGTGATGCAGCCGAAACTGATTCTCGCCGACGAGCCCACAGGTAACCTCGACTCGAAGAACGGACAGGAGGTGATGCAACTGCTGACGCAGCTCAACGCCGAAGGCACCACCGTAGTCATGGTGACCCACTCACAGCGCGATGCCGGCTACGCCACCCGCATCATCAACCTGCTTGACGGACAAGTGGTAGACACAACACAGCTCTGATTTGAGCCCTTTATCCAATATATATGCAAAACGAGCGCCATTTTTGCGCTTTTTGGAGCCATTCTCTTTGCTGTTTCAAAAATTATTCATAATTTTGCACGCTGATTATCAAAGCATTATTTAGTTATATACACAATAATAAACAGCAAATTATGGCAGAACAATTGGAAGTAAAGGAGCTCGACCAGGTGGTCGTTCGCTTCTCGGGTGACTCCGGCGACGGCATGCAGCTGGCCGGAAACATCTTCTCGACGGTCAGCGCCACCGTTGGCAATGGCATCTCCACTTTCCCCGACTATCCCGCTGACATCCGCGCCCCGCAAGGGTCGCTCACGGGCGTCAGCGGTTTCCAGGTGCACATCGGCGCAGGCCGCGTCTACACACCGGGCGACAAGTGCGACGTGCTGGTAGCCATGAACGCCGCTGCGCTCAAGACGCAGTACCGCTACGCCAAACCGGGCGCCACGATTATCATCGATACTGACTCCTTCGGACCGAAAGACCTGGAGAAGGCTCAGTTCAAGACCGACGACTACCTCGGCGAGATGGGCATCGACCCAGACCGCGTCATCCAGTGCCCGCTCACCACGATGGTGAAGGACTGCCTGGCCGACACGGGCATGGACAACAAGGCCATGCTGAAGTGCCGCAACATGTTTGCGCTGGGACTGGTGTGCTGGCTCTTCGACCGCGACCTGAACCTCGTGGCCAACTTCCTCAAGGAGAAATTCGCCAAGAAGCCGGCCATCGCCGAAGCCAACATCAAGGTGATTCAGGCCGGCTACGACTACGGACACAACACGCACTCGAGCACCATCAACGTATACCGCGTGGAGTCGAAGGAGAAAGTGCCCGGACGCTACATGGACATCACCGGCAACAAGGCTACGGCCTACGGCTTCATCGCCGCTGCCGAGAAGGCTGGGCTGAAGCTGTACCTGGGTTCCTACCCCATCACGCCGGCTACCGACGTGCTGCACGAGCTGTCGAAGCACAAGTCGTGTGGCGTGATCACGGTGCAGTGTGAAGACGAGATATCGGGCTGCGCCTCGGCACTCGGTGCCTCGTTTGCTGGAGCACTGGGCGTGACGTCGACCTCTGGCCCCGGCGTCTGCCTGAAGAGCGAGGCCATGAACCTGGCCGTCATCATGGAGCTGCCGCTCGTGGTGCTCGACGTGCAGCGCGGCGGTCCCGCCACGGGCCTGCCCACAAAGTCGGAACAGACCGACCTGCTGCAGGTGCTCTTCGGCCGCAACGGCGAAAGTCCCATGCCCGTGATGGCTGCCACAAGCCCCACCGACTGCTTCGATGCTGCCTACCAGGCCTCGAAAATGGCACTGGAGCACATGACGCCCGTGGTGCTGCTCACCGATGCTTTCGTGGCCAACGGAAGCGGTGCGTTCCGCCTGCCCGACATCACGAAGCTCGACGCTATCAACCCGCCCTACGTGCCCGAGGAGCTGAAGGGCAAGTGGACACCCTACATGCGCACCGAGAACGGCACCCGCTACTGGGCCGTGCCCGGTCGTGAAGGCTTCGCCCACATCCTCGGCGGACTGGAGAAGGACTCGAACACGGGCGCCATCTCTACCAATCCTGAGAACCACGACCTGATGACGCGCCTGCGCCAGCAGAAAATAGCCAACATACAGGTGCCCGACCTGGAAGTGGAGGGCGACACAGACGACGCCCAGCTGCTCATCGTGGGCTTCGGGTCGACCTATGGACACTTGCACTCGGCTATGGACGAGCTGCGCCAGAAGGGCTACAAGGTGGCTCAGACCCACTTCAAGTACCTGAACCCGCTGCCGAAGAACACCGCCGAGGTGCTCTCTAAATATAAGAAGGTGGTGGTGGCCGAACAGAACATGGGACAGCTCGCTGCCTACCTGCGCATGAAGGTCGACAACTTCGTGCCCGCTCAGTTCAACCAGGTAAAAGGCCAGCCTTTCGTGGTAGAAGAGTTAGTCAACGCATTCGAAGACATAATAAAGAAGTAAAAGCAACATGAGTTATACAGCACAAGATTTCAAGAAAGGCCAGCCACGGTGGTGTCCCGGATGCGGCGACCACTTCTTCCTGGCATCGCTTCATAAGGCCATGGCCGAAATTGGCGTGGCTCCAGAGAATATTGCAGTCATCTCGGGTATCGGCTGCTCCAGCCGTCTGCCACACTACATGGCCACTTACGGCATGAACACCATCCACGGTCGTGCCGCTGCCATCGCCACCGGTGCCAAGGTGGCCAACCCCAACCTAACCGTATGGCAGGTGTCGGGCGACGGCGACGGACTGGCCATCGGCGGTAACCACTTCATTCACGCCAACCGCCGAAACATCGACCTGAACATGATTCTGCTGAACAACCGCATCTACGGCCTCACGAAGGGTCAGTACTCGCCCACGTCGCCCCGTGGCTTCGTGTCGAAGTCGTCGCCCTACGGAACCGTAGAAGACCCCTTCCGCCCCGCCGAGCTATGCTTTGGTGCCCGCGGACACTTCTTCGCACGCTGCGTGGCCACCGACGCCAAGGGCACCGTCGAGGTGCTGAAGGCTGCCTATGAGCACAAAGGCGCTTCGGTGACCGAGGTTCTGCAGAACTGCGTCATCTTCAACGACCACTGCCACGACATCGTCTACAACAACGAGGGCCGCAAGAAGAACGCCATCTACGTGCGCCACGGCGAGAAACTCGTCTTCGGCGAGAACAACGAGTATGGCCTCGTGCAGCAGGGCTTCGGACTGAAGGTGGTGGAAATAGGCAAGGACGGCTACACGCTCGACGACGTGCTCGTGCATGATGCCCACTGCGAGGACAACACCCTGCAGCTAAAGCTGGCCATGATGACACCTGAAGACGGCTTCCCCATCGCCCTCGGCGTCATTCGCGACGTAGAGGCTCCGACCTACAACGATGCCGTTTATCAGCAAATTCAGGAAGTATCGGCTCAGAAGAAGTATCACAACTTCACCGAACTCCTTGAAACGAACGACATCTGGGAAGTGAAATGAGAAGGGTAAAGTGAAGAGTGAAAAGTGAAAAGTGAATAGTGAAAAATTTGCTACCGCATCCAAGTATTGCATGGCGCGGTAGCAAATTTTTCACTTTTCACTATTCACTTATCACTTAAACATAACTCTCGCCGTACTTCATGCCCACTTCGTTGGCATATTTTCTGACGAGCGCCGACGAGTCGCCCTTCGGACAAATCAGCAACACATCGTTCTGCTCGGCTATGATGTAGCCATCAAGCCCGTTAATCACGCCGACATGGCCCTTGGGCAAACAGACAATGTTGTTTCGGCAGTCCTCCATCATCACATCAGAGTCGAGCACCACATTGTCCTCCTCAGTCTTCTGCATGCACTCATAGAGCGAATGCCACGTGCCGATGTCAGCCCAGCCGAAGTCGCACTTCAGCACATAAGAGTTGTCTGACAGCTCGAGCGCGGCCTTGTCCATCGACAGATTGGGATATGCAGGATAGTGACGGGCCACATACTGCGCCTCGTCTTCAAGCGAATAGTGACCCTCGAGATTGGCCAGCCGGAAGGGCATATCGGGAATAATATGGAGATACCAGTTGCGCAGATGCACCACATTGGTCATGAACATGCCAGTATTCCAGAGGAATTCGCCGCTCTGCATGAACAGCTTGGCATACTCGCGCTCGGGTTTCTCAGTGAACGACTGCACCTTATTGATATTTTCCGACAGCGTGGGCTCACCTATCTGTATGTAGCCATAGCCCGGTTCTGGACGCGTGGGGGTAATGCCCAGCGTTAGTATGATGTCGTTTTCGGCCACGAAGTCAAGGCCGTGATTGACACTCTTAACAAAAGCATCCTCGTTGAGCACCAGCTGGTCGGACGGAGTCACCACGATGCGGGCATCATCGCACTCACGATGAATGCGGCGTCCGGCCCATGCTACGGCAGGCGCCGTATTGCGGTTCACGGGTTCGGCCAACACATTTTCGGCTGGTAGCTGAGGCAGCTGCTGGCGAACACGGCCCACAAATTCCTGACCCGTGGTCACATAAATGTGATGGGCTGGCATGATTTTCAGCATGCGGTCGAAAGTCTGCTGCAGCAGCGAGCGTCCCGTACCGAAGAAATCGATAAACTGCTTAGGTCTCTCCATACGACTCGAGGGCCACAGCCTGCGGCCTTTACCTCCTGCCAGAATCACACAGTAATTGTTGTTGCCTTTCTTCGCTTCCATAATAACAGATTTTCAGTTTTTGTCATATTCCGGGTGCTAAGATAAGCATTAAATCTGAAGTAGCCAATTATTTTTAATTTTTTTATGAGTTTCTTTTGCTCTTTTCAAAAATTATCATTACCTTTGCACCCGCAATTGAAGCCCAGATGGCGGAATCGGTAGACGCGCTGGTCTCAAACACCAGTGGGGCAACCCGTGCCGGTTCGACCCCGGCTCTGGGTACAAAGACTTCAAATGCAAAGAGGAAAGGAAGGGTAAAGTGAAGAGTGAAAAATTTGCTACCGCATCCAAGTATGGCATGGCGCGGTAGCAAATTTTTCACTCTTCACTATTCACTATTCACTTTTCACTTATCACTCTTCCCTTATCCTTTGCTCTTGCTTCATGATTTTCTGCCACTTGAACCATCCCATGATAGCGATAACGACATAAAGACCATAGAGGCTGGCCTTGAAAGGGATGTCCTTGTAGAAATAGAGCACACAGGTGACAATGTCGACGACAATCCAAATGAACCACTGCTCCAGGTACTTGTGGGCCAAGGCCCAGATGCCTATGATGCTGAGAGCCGTGGTAAAACTGTCGGCCAAGGGTACGTTCGAGTTCGTGAAACTGACAAGCAACCAATAGATGCCCCCCCAGACGACCGCAATGACTGCCAGCCATGGTAGCACCAGCCGACGGGGGAAGTGGCGGATGGGTAACGACTGTTTAGAGGCTGTTCCGCGAATCCAGCGCCAATAGCCGTAGACGGTCATCGACAGATAATAGAATTCCATGCCGCAGTCGGCATAGAGTCCTTTCTGATAATAGAGCACGATGCCCAACGACTGCATGAGGAATCCCACAACCCACATCCACACGCTGGCCTTATACTCGAAAAGAATATAGGCCAGCCCGAGGATGGTGGTAGTGATGTCGAGCCAGTGTGAAGCTAGGAATTCCATGCTAGAAGTTGAGTGACACGTGGGCGAGGGCGTGGATGGGAGCCTGTGCCGAGAAGGTGGCCCAAGAATAGAACCACTGGGCATTGTTGCTGAAGGCCACGACGCGGCCGTTAGCGTCCTGCTTGAAGTTGATGCCGCAGGAGCCGTTGGTCTCGTATTCGTGGTCGAAGATGTTGTAGATGGTACAGCCCACGGTGATGCTCTTCAGATTCTTCAGGCGGAACGTGTAGCTCAAGTCGAGGTCGCTGACGCAGTAGGCGTCGATGACGGCACTGACAAGCTCGCCGCCGTTGTCCTCGTCAATGTAGCTCTCGAAGCCCGAGTTGGTCATGAACTGGCGGCTGGCGTAGCGCGTCATCAGACTGGCGGCAAAGCCTTTGTGCTCGTAGCGCAGGGTGTTGTTCACAATCCAGTCTGGCGAGAAAGCCAGTTGCGTCTCGCCCACGTTCACCTGCTTGGCATCCCAAGTGTCAGGGTCTATCACGTTGAGCATCATGTCCTTGGCGCGGTTGCGGCTCCAGGTGGCGTTCAAGTTCCACTCGAAGCCCTCGAAGGGCCGCAGCGTGGCCGTGAGTTCCACGCCCAGTCGGTAGCTCTTGTCTATGTTGCGGGCTATCATCTCGCCGTTGGTGTCCTGTGCGCCGGTGAGCACAAACTGGTTTTTGTAGTTCATGTAGTAGAAGTTGAGCCCTGCGGCCAGCAGGGGCGACTCGTACTTGTAGCCCACCTCCAGGTCGTTCAGTCGTTCGGCCTTGGGTGCCACGGCATCAGCCTCGGCCAGCATGTCCTCGAAGTCGTTGCGCGTGGGCTCCTTATGGGCGATGGCATAAGAGGCATAGACATTGTGACGAGGTGCCAGTTGGTAGCTCAATCCAACCTTGGGGTTCAGGAAATCGTAGTCATGGTCGAAGTCAAGTGGCTGCTGGTCGCCCACGCCGTTGAACTCCTGCGAGGTGCCGCGCGAACGATAGTTCACATGGCGGTACTGCATGTCCACGTATCCGTTAAGACCTGGCAGCAGCTGGTAGTTCAGCTTGCCATAGACGTTAACATCGGTCTTCTTGGCGTTGTTATCGTAGTAGGTGCTGTTGGGGTCGATGGTCTGTGTGCCGGGGGTGCGCACCCACACGAGCTTTCCAAAGTGGTCGCCGTCATATTTGTTGATGGCTCCGCCCAGGCTATAGGCCAGCCGCTGGCGGTCGTCGTAATTCAGCGAGGCCACCATGCCGTAGAAGTCGTTGTCCATGCGTTTCTGCCTCACCACGTCGCTCAGCTCCGTCTTCACCGTGCTGGCCCAGTACTTATAGAGTTTCTGGTCGATCTTGTACTGCTCATAGTAGCCCACGCCCTTGGTGTAGTGCAGGGCAGCGTTCAGCTTGGTGTTCAGTCCCAGGTTCTGGTTCAGTATGAGTTGGTAGTGTTGTTGATGATAGTTGTCCGTCTGGTTGCCGTAATAAGCGCGGTTGCCGTTGGCGTCGGTGTATTCTCCGCAGGGGTTGTAGCGGCGTCCGTAGCGCTTCATGTCGGCTTTCGAGGCATAGTCCCAGGCGTGGTAGGTCTTTTCCTGTCCGTTGAAGGTGACAAGTTTCAGCACGGTGTTGTCGCTGAAGTAGCCGCCCTGCAGGAAGTAGGAGCCCAGCTGTGCCGACGCACGGTCTATGTAACCCTTGGAACTGATGTTCGACAGGCGTCCCTGCACGGCCCAGTGGCCGCCCATGAGCCCCGTTCCAAAGCGGAAGGTCTCCTTGTGGGTGTAGTAGGAGCCGCCGCTCAGGTCGAGCGTGGCAAAGGGCTTGGTGCCCAGGTTGTCGGTCTGCATGTTCAGCGTTGCACCGAAGGCGCCGGCGCCGTTGGTGCTCGTACCCACGCCGCGCTGTATCTGCATCGACTGCACGCTGCTGGCAAAGTCGCACATGTTCACCCAGTACAGCTGCGAGCTCTCGCCGTCGTTCAAGGGGATGCCGTTGGCCGTGACGTTAATGCGGGTGGGGTCGGTGCCGCGCACGTGGATACCCGTGTAACCGATGCCCGTTCCTGCATCGCTCGACGTAGTGACGCTGGGCGTCATCGAGAGTAGCGAGGGCACGTCCTTACCGAAGTTCACTCGGCCCAGTGCCTGCTTGTCCATGTCGGTGAAGGCCATAGGTGTGGTCTTCGATGCGCGGATGGCTACCACCTGCACGTTCTGTAGCTCCACGGCGCGGAGCGAGTCGGCGGGCGTGGCAGCGTCTGCGGCCAGGATGCCTGCCAGCACCAGGGCCGTTGTCACAAGATTTTTCTTTCTCATACTTTTTTGTACCTTTAATTAAAAAATAATGTAAAGGGGACGTCTGTTGATTGAATGCTATCTCTATCATCCCTACGTCGGTATTGTCCGAATCAGGTTTAGAGGGTATCATCTCAGCCTGCAACATGCAGGCACCCCTTGATATTTTGCGGGTGCAAAGGTACAACAAATCGCTGAAAGCACCAAGGAAAAAGTACGCTTTTTTAGGATTTGCTATAGGTTTGGGGTAAAAACGGAGAAAAAGATAGGGTATTTCCTTTGTAATTAAAAATTATTTACTAACTTTGTAGCCGAAAAACCTACAGCTACAAGAGATTATGTCTTTGGAAACAGTGGCACTGCAAAAACTAAGCATCGGTTATAAGACGAAGCGGGGTACACATAAGGTGGCCGACGGCATGAACGCAACAATCCGCTCGGGCGAGCTGACCTGCCTGCTGGGAGAGAACGGCGTCGGCAAGTCGACCCTACTGCGCACGCTGTCGGGTTTCCAGCCCATGCTTGGCGGGAACGTTGCCATCAAGGGACGGCCACTGAAAGCAATGACTCAACGCGAGATAGCCCGCACGGTGAGCGTGGTGCTCACAGAGCGGCTCGACGTGCAGCACATGACCGTCAGCGAACTGGTGGCACTGGGACGCTCGCCCTACACTGGCTTCTGGGGAGGACTCAACGATGACGACCGCCAGCACGTAGGCGAAGCTATCAGGCAGGTGGGCATCGAAGCACTGGCCGACCGCCTTGTGGCCACACTCTCTGACGGCGAGCGCCAAAAGGCCATGATAGCCAAGGCGCTGGCACAACAGACACCCATCATACTTCTTGACGAACCCACTGCTTTTCTCGACTATCCCAGCAAGGTAGACATGCTGTTGCTGCTCAGCCGCATAGCCCGCGAACAGGCAAAGACCATCTTCCTCTCGACTCACGACCTGGAGCTGGCCCTGCAAACTGCCGACCGTCTCTGGCTCATGACACATCAGGGAATCGTCATCGGCACTCCACGACAACTGGCCAACGACGGCACCCTGCAACAGTTCTTAGCACGCAGCGACGTAAGACTTGACCCCAAATCACTAACTATACAACTCACTACCAAACAAAACTGACTAAAACAATGAAACACGGAAACGAAGAAAAAGGAAACGACGAGAAGAACATCCGATACGATTTCACCTCTGTCCTCCTGCCTTACGACGACATCGAAGGACTAAAACGACATCTGACGGACCATATTGACATCATCGGCCAGTACCCCGAGACTGAGCCCGTGACGCTGGAACACGAAATGGCACAAATGCTGCACCTGCCCGAGGGCACGGTGCTCATGACCAATGGCGCATCAGAGGCCATCTTCCTCATCGCCCAACATTTCCGTGGAGCCACCTCGGTCATCCCTCAACCCACATCGACCCTCTATGCCCAAGCCTGTGCCTCGCATGGGCACAACGTTACTTACGACGACAAAGAGGTGTTCGACGACCTACCCACCAACCGCCTCTACTGGCTATGCAACCCCAATTCGCCCACAGGCAACGTGCTACCTAAAACGTTTGTCAAGTACCTGGTACACCAGAACAGCCAATATACGTTTATCATCGACCAGTCGTACGAGGCACTCACCGACGAAGAGGTGCCTACGCCACGTGAAATGTTCACGTTTCCTAATGTGCTGACCATTCACTCGGCATCGCGTAAGTACGGAATTCCCGGCATCCGCCTGGGCTACATCACTGGTTCGCCTGCCGTCATCGACCAACTACGCATGCAGCGGCAGCCGTGGGCACTGAGTCCGCTCACCATCCTGGCAGCACAATACCTCATCAAACACCCCAAACAGAACAACGGCGACATAGGCGAACGGCTGGCAGAGGCCAAACGGCTCAGAGAACAACTGAATGCCATCGAAGGTATCTGCGTCATGGAAAGCAACACGCTCTACATGCTTGTACACGTGGATTCCTTTACAGCGAAAGAAACCTGCCACCTGCTGCTGGAGCGCTACGGACTGAAAGTGCGCGACGCGTCGAACCATCATAGTCTCGACGACCACTACATCCGCATCACCTCACAGACAACAGAGGTCAATAATCTTCTTATCAACGCACTTCAGGAACTGGTTCACACAAGCTGAACACCAGCACGGCATCGGTAAGGAAAAACATACTTTTCTGTATTTCAGCACATTTTCTCGTCAGAAAATTTGGGCGATTCAGAATTTATGCTTACCTTTGCAGCGACATAAGAAAAGATTGCACGAACGTTACAGAACGCAGGATTCCGACAGAGAGCATGTCGGGATTCTTTCTTTTTTATCGTCAAAAAAAGTAAAAGATTAATAACTAAAGAACAAAGGAAATGGCATACATGTCACAAGAAGGCTACGACAAGCTCGTGGCCGAACTGAAACGCCTCGAAGGCGTTGAGCGTCCGAAGGCTTCGGCTGCCATTGCCGAGGCACGCGACAAGGGCGACTTGAGCGAAAACAGCGAATACGATGCTGCAAAGGAAGCACAGGCCCATCTGGAAGCCAAGATAAACCTGCTGAAACAGCAGATTTCTGAGGCTAAAATCGTCGATACATCGCGACTGAGCACTGACTCTGTGCAGATTCTTTCGAAGGTAGAAATGACCAACATGGCCAACAAAGCCAAGATGACCTATACCATCGTTAGTGAGAGCGAAGCCAACCTGCGCGAAGGTAAAATCAGCATTACGACCCCCATCGCACAAGGTCTGCTGAACCACAAGGAAGGCGACGAGGTGGAAATCAAAATTCCTCGCGGCACCATCAAGCTGCGCATTGACAAAATCACTGTAGGCTAAATAAAAGAACAAAGTATGGATATCTTCAGCAAAATCGCCGCAGGCGAAATACCCAGCTACAAGTGCGCCGAGAACGAGCAGTTCTACGCTTTTCTCGACATCAATCCGCTGGCCGTTGGCCACACCTTGGTCATTCCCCGTCGCGAAGTAGACTATATCTTTGATATGAACGACGAGGAGCTGGCCCAGTTCCAGCTCTTTGCCAAACAGGTGGCCGTAGCCCTGAAAAAGGCTTTCCCCTGCAAGAAGGTGGCCCAAGTGGTGCTGGGACTCGAGGTGCCTCACGCACACATCCACCTCATTCCCATGCAGAGCGAGGCCGACGTCGACTTCCGTAAAGAAAAACTAAAGCTCAGCGAAGAAGAATTTCGCGAGGCTGCCGCTAAAATCTACGCTGCCTTCAAAGCGTAGGGCACAATGCAAAGACTGGCCCTTATGATGCTGCTCCTGGGACTTTGCCTAACAACGGCACAGTCTCAGGAGCAGCATCGTTCATGGCAGGACGTTTACAACGAGCTGACCACTGCCGACGATGCTGAGTCGACACTATGGGAGGAGAACCACGACCTGCTCGAACAATTAGCTGCCCACCCGCTCAATCTGAACAAAGCTACGCGCGAAGACCTCGAGCAGCTGCCTTTCCTCACAGAACAGCAGGTCATGGACCTGCAGGAATACCTATCGCGCTATGGCCCCATGCGCTCACTGGGCGAACTGCGCATGGTGCGCTCCATGGACTATCGACAGCTACAACTGCTACCATTTTTTGTCTTCGTAAGCCATGAACAGGAAGCTCTCCGCGACACTTTGCCCAGTTTGCAGAGCATAGCCCGCTATGCCCAACACGAGCTTTCTGCCTATGTCCAGATTCCTTTCTACGAGCGTAAGGGCGACCATAATGGCTACTTAGGCTACCGATACAAGCACTGGCTACGCTACGAAATGTCGTATCATGACCGACTAAGGATTGGACTCATCGGTGCACAGGATGCAGGCGAACCTTTTTTAGCCAACCGCAACACGTGGGGCTACGACTACTATTCCTACTACCTCCAAATCAGTAAAATAGGGCGTTTGAAGACCCTGGTTTTAGGCAAATACCGCTTGTCGACAGGTATGGGACTGGTGCTCAACAACAGTTTCTCGCTGGGAAAGCTCTTCATGCTGCAGTCACTGGGCCGTTCCATGCGCAGCCTGCGCCCTCATACTTCACGTTCGGAAGCCGACTATTTCCAAGGTGCAGCCGCCACAATCGCCCTCTCGAAAAGACTTGACCTTACGACTTACGTGAGCTATCGGCCCATCGATGCCACACTAGACAAAGGTTCTGCCACAGCATCAACCCTGCTCACAAGCGGCTACCACCGTACGCCCACAGAGATGCAGAAAAAATACAACACCCACATGACCGATGCAGGTGCATCCGTGCTTTATCGCAACGGAGCACTGAAGATGGGCATCACCACTGTCTATACCCATCTGGACCGTTCGTTAGAGCCCAACCGCAAAACGCTCTATCGGCGGTACTATGCCCACGGCACCAATTTCTTCAACCTCTCTGCCGACTATGCACTCACCTTGCCCCGCCTTTCGCTGGCAGGCGAAACCGCCATCAATGCCGACGGAGCACTGGCTACGGTCAATGTGGCCAGCTACCAACCGTCAAGCCGGATAGGACTGGTGGCTGCTCAGCGTTTTTTCAGCTATCGCTACCACGCTCTGCGCGGAAATTCCTTCTGCGAGGGTGGACACGTGCAAAACGAAAGCAGCCTCTATGTAGGAGCCACATGGCAACCAGCCAAATACGTGCATCTGCAGGCATACACCGACTGGGCCTATTTTCCCTGGGCACGCTATCAGGCTTCGGCCTCGTCTTACGCCAACGACCATCTTCTCGGCATCAGCTATCAGCGACAGCAAGTGACAATCACCGCCCGCTACCGGTTGCATCTTCGACAACGCGACGACGAGAACGACCATTTGGAGTGGCGTACGGAACATCGTGCCCGTTTGCAAGCCGACTATAATCCCACGGAAAACCTCACCTTGCGCACCCAAGCCGATGCCTCTCGCACCGTACAGCAGGACGCCAGTCAAGGCATCATGCTCAGTGAGCACGTCAGCTACAAAAGCCAGCGGTTCTCGATGTGGCTGAGCGCCGCTTGGTTTAAAACCGACGACTATGACTCGCGTCTCTACCTGTTTGAACACGCCCTGCCTCGCACATTCTCTGTGCCCGCCTTCTACGGAGAAGGCATCCGTCTTTCTGCCACTGCCCAACTACGACTGAACAGCCATCTGCAAGCAGGCGTGCGATTCGGCCTCACCCGCTATTTCGACCGAGAAACCATTGGAAGCGGCCTGCAGCAAATAGACGGCACCACCAAGAGCGACCTTGAACTAAGCCTACGCTGGAAACTGAGGGATTGACTTACGTCAAATAATAATTGCTGTGTCAGAAATCGGTCTGTTTTTCCTTGCGCACCCTCGCAAAAACACATACCTTTGCACCCAACAATCGCGATGATTGTTCGTTATTCATTAGGTTAGTAGTTTATAGATTTAAGGTAAAGATTATGTTATTAGATTTTCAAACGACGGCCATGTTGGTAACGGTAGCAGTGGCAATGGTTTTAAGCATCATCACACTGACACACACCAACATCCGTTGAAAGGAGTGCGGGGTGAGCGATTCATACCGCACTCTTTTTTTCTTTGACTCTTTACTTCTCTTTCACGCTCTTCCGCCTCACCTTGAAACGGTCGAATCCCTCGCCATAGACACCAATGACGGCACTCTGCGAAACGAATGCAGTAGGGTCTATCTCGTTGATAATACGGAAGATGAGGTCGCTTTGCCGACGTTTTGCCAGCACGAAGAGCATTTTCACGTCCTTGCCCGAATAGAAGCCTTGCGCATTGATCACCGTGCAACCACGATGGGGCTCCTTGTTGATGCGCTCGCCTATTTCCTGATACTTGTCGCTGATGATGAAGAATTGCACCGAACGGCGCATGGAGTTCACCACCTGGTCGATGCAGAAAGCCGTCACATAGAGCACCACGTAGCCATAAATCACCTTTTCCCAGTCTTTCAGCACCAGATAGCTGCTTGAAATAATGACCACGTCGCAAATCAGGATGACGCGGCCCAGCGAGATGTCACGGTACTTGTTGACAATAGCAGCGATGATATCGGTACCTCCGGTGGAGCCATTACTGCCCAGGCCCAGCCCGACGCCGCATCCGCAGAACGCAGCACCGATAATGCTGGCCATGAAGGGCTGATCGCTCAGCAGGTGTCCGTGGTAGTGACTTTGGAATACCGTCAGCGCCACGGTCAGCACCGCTACCGCGTAGATGGTCTTCACGCAGAACTGCAAGCCCAGCACCCTGAGTGCAATAATCAGCAACACGGCATTGATGGCAAAGTAGCTGGTCTGCACGGGAATGCCCAGCCCCCAGAAGAGCAGCGACGAGATGCCCGGCACACCGCCCGTAGTAATATTGTTGGGCAACAGGAATACCGACCAGCCTATGCAGTACGACAGCATGGCAATGGTTATCATCAAATAGTCCTTCACCTCATTGAAGACGTAGGCTTTGTCTACCCTCACTTTTTCCATTGTATTACTTGCTTTTTGGCTGCAAAGGTAGAAAATAATTATGAATTATGAATTATGAATTATAAATTATTAGTACCTTTGCAGCAAAATTCCCGCTTAGTCATGAAGAAACTCTATATCGAAACCTATGGCTGCCAGATGAACGTGGCCGACTCTGAGGTTGTGGCCTCGGTCATGCAGATGGCCGGCTATGAGACCTGCGACAATATTGACGAGGCCGATGCCGTATTCCTGAACACCTGCTCGGTGCGCGACAATGCCGAGCAGAAAATCTATCACCGCCTGGAGGCGCTGGGCGCCATGAAACGCTCGCGCCGACTCATCGTCGGCGTGCTGGGCTGCATGGCCGAACGCGTGAAAGACGACCTGCTCGCGAAGCATGGAGCCGACCTCGTGGCGGGGCCCGATGCCTACCTGTCGCTCCCCGACCTGATAGCCCAGGCCGAAGCGGGCCACAAGGCCATGAACATCGAGCTGTCGCTGAGCGAGACCTATCGCGACGTCGTTCCGCAACGCATCGGACTGGGCCACAAAATCGGGGGCTACGTGAGCATCATGCGCGGCTGCAACAACTTCTGCCACTACTGCATCGTGCCCTACACCCGAGGACGCGAGCGTTCCAGAGACGTGGAGAGCATTCTGCGCGAAGTGCGCGACCTGCGCGACCGCGGCTTCAAGGAGGTGACGCTGCTGGGACAGAACGTAAACTCGTACAGGTGCGAAGGAGCGAAGGAGTGCGGCAGTGCCGACGTCACCTTTGCCGAGCTGTTGCGCCTGGTGGCCTTGGAGGCACCCCAGATGCGCGTCCGTTTCACCACCTCGCATCCCAAGGACATGAGCGACGAGACGCTGCGGGTCATTGCCGAGATGCCCAACGTGTGCCGCCACATCCACCTGCCCGTGCAAAGCGGTTCCGACCGTATTCTGAAACTCATGAACCGCAAGTACACCCGCGAATGGTACCTTGACCGCGTAGCCGCCATTCGCCGCATCGTTCCCGACTGCGGTCTTTCTACCGACATTTTCGTGGGATATCACTCAGAGACCGAAGAAGACCACCAGCTCAGCCTCTCGCTCATGCGCGAGGTGGGCTACGACTCGGCCTTCATGTTCAAGTATAGCGAGCGGCCCGGCACCTATGCCTCGAAACACCTGCCCGACGACGTGCCCGAAGAGGTGAAGCTGCGCCGGCTGAACGAGCTCATCGCGCTGCAGACCGAGATTTCGGCCCAGCAGAATAAGAAAGACGAAGGCCGCGAGTTCGACGTGCTCGTAGAGGGATTCTCAAAGCGGAGCCGTGAGCAGCTGTGCGGACGCACCGAGCAAAACAAGATGGTGGTGTTCAATAAGGGCAGCCACCACATCGGCGAGACCGTCCGCGTGCGCATCGTAGGCAGTACAAGTGCAACCTTATTAGGCGAAAGCGTATGAAAGAGTTTATGCAAGTGCTGAGGCGATTTGTGCCTCCCTACAAACGCTACCTGGTGTTGTCGGTAGTGTTCAACATTCTCTCGGCGGTGCTCAACATCTTCTCGTTTGCCGCCCTCATTCCCATCCTGCAAATCTTGTTCCAGACGGGCGATGCCGAAGCAGCCACCGAGCTGATGGCCTGGGATTGGGGCAACGCGCAGGCGGTGCTCATGAATAACCTGAACTACTACGTGAATGGTCTCATTGCCAGCTTCGGCCCCACCACCACGCTGCTGTTCATCGGCCTGTTCCTGGCAGCCACCACCTTCCTCAAGACGGGAGCCTATTTCCTGACGTCGGCCTGCATCGTGCCCATCCGCACGGGCGTCGTCCGCGACATTCGCAACCAGCTCTATCAGAAAATCACGTCGTTGCCGCTGGGTTTCTTCAGCGAGGAGCGCAAGGGCGACATTATTGCCCGCATGAGCGGCGACGTGCAGGAGGTGGAGTCGAGCATCATGGCGTCGCTCGAGATGCTGTTCAAGAACCCCATACTCATCGTGGCCTATTTCTCAACGCTGCTCTTCGTCAGCTGGCAGCTCACGCTCTTCACCATCGTCTTCGTGCCCCTCTTCGGCTGGTTCATGGGCATTGTGGGCCGCAAGCTGAAGCGGCAGAGCATCGAGGCGCAAGCCCTGTGGAGCGACACGATGAGCCAGGTAGAGGAAACGCTGGGCGGACTGCGCATCATCAAGGCCTTCTGTGCCGAGGAGAAGATGAACGAGCGCTTCGACCGCGTGAACTCTCACTATCGCAACGACATCATGCGGGTGAACATACGCCAGTCGCTGGCCCACCCCATGAGCGAGTTCCTGGGCACGCTGATGATAGTCATCGTGCTGTGGTTCGGCGGTGTGCTCGTGCTTTCGGGCCACGCCATCACCGGTCCCACGTTCATCTACTACATGGTCATCCTCTACTCCATCATCCAGCCGCTGAAAGATTTCTCGAAGGCCAGCTACAACATTCCAAAGGGACTGGCCTCGATGGAGCGCATCGACAAGATACTCATGGCCGAGAACAACATCAGCGAGGCACCGCAACCGCGCCACATCAGCTCGTTCGAGCACCAGATAGAGCTGCGCCACGTCAGCTTCCGCTACGGCGAAAGGCCACGGGCAGGCGAGTCTGACGACTCAGGAATGCAGTGGGTGCTGCGCGACGTGAACCTCGTCATCCCCAAAGGCAAGACGATTGCCCTCGTGGGGCAATCGGGTTCGGGCAAGTCGACGCTCGTCGACCTCATTCCGCGCTACTACGATGTGCAGGAGGGCGAAGTGCTCATCGACGGCATCAACGTCCGCGACCTGGGCCTGCACGACCTGCGCCAGCTCATCGGCAACGTCAATCAGGAGGCCATTCTCTTCAACGACTCGTTCCGCAACAACATTGCCTTCGGCGTCGACGATGCCACGCAACAGCAGATAGAAGAGGCCGCCCGCATCGCCAATGCCTACGACTTCATCCAGCAGAGCGAGCAGGGCTTCGACACCTGCATCGGCGACCGAGGCGGTCGGCTCTCCGGCGGCCAGCGCCAGCGCGTCAGCATAGCCCGCGCCATCCTGAAGAACCCGCCCATCTTAATATTAGACGAGGCCACCTCGGCCCTCGACACCGAGAGCGAGCGGCTGGTGCAAGACGCCCTGGAGCGCCTCATGAAGACCCGCACCACCATCGCCATTGCCCACCGCCTCTCCACCATCAAGCATGCCGACGAAATCTGCGTGCTCCACGAGGGTCGCATCGTAGAGCGCGGCACCCACGACGAGCTCCTGGCCCGCAACGGCTACTACAAGCACCTGCACGACATGCAGCAGGTGTAGCGAGAGAGCGATGTCGTTCACTACCACCTACATATATGGTGGTAGTGAACGACGAACGAGAAAATTGCCACTTTCTTCGCTGCCGAAGTTTCCCTTCGGCATGGTCAAAGTGCCCCTTAGGCATGGTCAAAGGGGCACTTCGAGGTAGTCAAAGGGGCACTTCGGTATGGTCAAAGGGGCACTTCGAGGTAGTCAAAGTGCCCCTTCGGCATCGTAATCATAGCAGTGAGTCGCCCGGAGTTCTTAGCGTCCCCAGGTGCTGCCAGGCTCACCGTTGATGCCGAGACCGTCGTCGTTGCCCAGGTTAGTGTCGATGCCCAGGGCTTCGTCGCCGGAGTTCTGAGGCCAGGCGCTCTTGAGCAGGAAGGTGATGCGGCTGACGAACTTCAGCTGGGTGCCGCTGCTGGCGGTGACCTCAGCCACAACGGGGTCGGTGCCGGCACGGAAGTAGATGGTGCCTTGCGACTTGCCCTGCTTGTCGGCGAGCTGTGCGGTGAGTTCGCGGACGGTGGGGGTGATGTCGCCGAGCTTCACTTCGGGCGACATCCAGGCGGCGAACTGACGGGCGGCCTCCTCGATGTTGTCCACACCGATGTAGAGGTGCTGCGGCTCGCTCTCGTAGAGCACGGTGCCCACCTTGTAGCCGACCAGGTTGCCGTTGGCGTCGAGGTCGCACAGGGCTTTCTGGAAGTATTCTAGGTCGTCGTACTGCTTGGCAGTGCTGTCGTTGTCATCGTCGTCGCTGCTGCAGGCGGTGAACGTGGTGGCGGCTGCGGCCATCAGCAGCAGGCTCAGCAGCCGGGAAAAGATTTTGTTTCTTTGCATTGTCTTTATTGTTTTATTACTTTATCATTACCTTATTTACTTTATCACGACCCTGAGCTTCGCTCACTTAATCACGACCTTGACGCCATTGTTGATGTAGAGGCCCTTACGGGTGGGCTTGCCGTCGAGCTTGCGGCCGTCGAGGGTGAACCAAGACTCTCCTGCGCTCCTCGAATCCTTAGACAGAGAGAGGATTCCGCTGGTCTCATCGTCGCCGAAGTTGATGCGGAACGCCTTCAGGCGGGCGCCAGCTGCACCGTCATCGCCAATCTTGAAGTAGGCGCGCTGCGCACCGAGGCCTGCACCCGTGGTGGGATAGAAGAGCATGTTCTCGCCACCCATCAGCAGGATGCTCTTGTCCTCGGCGTCGAAGGTCGTGCTCTTGTAGGTGCCGAGGAAGCGGACGCGCTCGTCGGTGGTGACGGCGGGCGAGGCGGTCTTGGTGTCATAGCTGCCGTCGGCATCAGCGTCGATGGTCACGCCGCTGAACACGGGGCTGACGATGTTGTCGCCGCTGGCCCACTTAATAATATAAGGTGTGCCGGCCTCAAGCGTCGTCACGGCGTCGCCGAAGGTGAGCGTGAGCGTCGAGCCGCTGATGCTGGCCGATTCGAGGGCGCGGGCGGTGGCTCCGTCGAGGGGCGAACCGGCGATGGTCACGTCGAAGGGCAGGCAGATGGTGTTCCATGCGCCGTCCTTGTAGAGCGTGCGGCCAGCGTTGCTGATTTTCGTGCTGTTGTCATCGTCGTCGGCGAGGGAGACGTTACCGGCGGATACGCCGTAGTACGTGCCGCCGACGAGGATGCCGTGCGCGTAGGCCTTCACCATGCCGTAGTCCTCAACCAGGTTGCTGAGGTCGGTCGGGGCGGTAATGGCGACTATGGCCTGCGTGCCCTGCGCCGCGCCGAGAACCTTGGTGTAGTAGCAGTTGGTGATGGTGGCGTCACCGTCGCGGGTGAAGGTCTTCGTGTAGGTGTCGTCCGTGGTGGAGACGGTCAGCGTCGCCGGGGCGAAAAGGGTGTTCGTGATGGTGGTCGTGGTGGCTTCGTACTCAAAGCCCGCGATGCCGGCGCAACGGGTGTTGCTGGCGCCCGTCATCGAGCCGTCGAATACGCAGCCATCGATGGTGAGGCTGCCGCTTTTCGTTCCGGCCACGAGGCCAGCGAGGGCGGCGTCCGTGCCGAAGGCGGTGGTGAGCGTCACGCTGCTGACGCAGCCGCTGATGGTCGTGTTGCCGAAGCTGACGCCCACGATGCCTGCCAGCAGTTTGCCGTCGCTGTTGCCCGTGCCGTCGATAGTGCCCGCCGTGCGCAGGTTCCTGATGGTGGCGTCGCTGACGCACTTGAACGGTGCGGCGAAGCGGCCCTGGTTGCTCACGTTGATGGTCAGCGTGTGGCCGTCGCCGTCGAATGTGCCGCTGAAGACACGTCGCTCTGACTGCGTGTCAGACCATACGCCCGCCATCGTCTCGACGCTGATGTCATCGGTCAACTTCACGGTCTTGCCGCTGAAGGTGGTGCCGTTGTTGACATGGTAAGCGAAGGAGTTCCACTCGTAGAGACTGCTGATGGTATATGGGGCAGGTTCCGTGCCGCTGCCGCTGAGGGTGGCGGGAACCATGTAGTAAGTGCCGTCGTAGAAGATGCCGTTCTGGTATGCCATCACCATGCCGTAGTCCTGCACCAGGTCGCCGAGGTTGGCAGTGGCAGTGGCGGCGGCCACGGCCTGCGTACCCTCATTGCCGGGCAGGTTGGTGGTGGCTACGAAGTAGCTGTTGGTGATATTAAGAGTACTGGAGCCATCACTATAGCCTACGAAGGTCTTACTAACCATGCCCTCGGACACGCTGGTGGGGGCCACAAGTGAATTTGTGATAGTTGTTGACGTGTTCTCACCACAATATCCAACGAGTCCACCACAAAATGTAGTTCCGTACTGGTTGGTATGGGCAACAGTGGCAACGAACGAACCGTCGAACACGCAGCCGCTGATGGTGACGCTTCCGTTATTTGAGGCGACAAGACCGCCA
>CACXYH010000027.1 GCA_902771785.1 uncultured Prevotellaceae bacterium | reverse complement strand
TCACCTCGTCCAGTCTTAGTCTTGATGAAGTCACGTGCAGACTGACCACATATCCAGCCAGTAGGCATGTCGGAAATCTTAGAGGCAGGAACAAGGCTGTCCATATTCTCATTGAGATTGATGGATGTCTTGTCACGGTCGATGGTCACACCTTTCTTTAACTGAACAACTTTTCCAAAGATGTCGTTACTGAGCCATTCGAGGGTTTCCTTGGCTCTGGCAGAACCGCTGACCACATTACCAACTGTCGTGATAACCTTCTGCATACCGACCTTGCCGTAATCGCTCTCCAATTGAGGGAGTTCCTGAAAACCGAGTGCCACACTTACCTTGTTGCTTCGGGCAGTACCGATAAGACGGTCTATCTTGTGAAAATACAGGGTTGGCAACTCATCGACTATGATGCTGACTGGAATGTTCTTACCCTGACCGGTATTGACACGAGTGACAAGACGGTTCAAGATAAGGGCATTCAAGGCTCCGATGATGCTCTCCATTTCGGGATCGTTGGCAATCAGCAGATAACTGGGATTGGCAGGGTCTGACACCTTCAAATCAAAGTCATCGCCATCCTTGTGGAATATCCAATAGGACTCTTTGGTGGCCAGACGTGAGGTATAGACACGCAGCGTACCAATCATACCTTCCAACTGCTCCATAGCCTTGTTCTTCATGGCTGTCTGGAACGGACCAAGTAGCGGTGCTACCTCTGGGTCTGTTTCCAACACCTCGAAGATGGTCTGATAGTCAAGATTGAGGAACGAGAGAATATGCGGCATGTCGCTGTACTTGCCAAGCCAGTAGTAACTATCCGGGCTGACCTCGTTGTGATTGGCATCAAAGACTCGTCCTGTCGGTTTAGGACGATGCGTCTTTGGCTCTTCGGTCATCTCGGCTTCCAATGGCTTGTTGGTTTTCTTGTCATACGGAACCTTTCGGTAATTAGCGAAGAAGAAGATACAAGCCGCAAGGAAGTTGACGGCAGAAGTCTGGAAGAACTGGTCAGAACCACCTCCACCCTCTTTCTTGCCTTTCTGCAGAGATTCGAGCAACGTCTCAGCCGTTTCACTGGCAGCGGCAAGATTGGGAATGTATTTGAGCTGAATAGGATTCACTCGTCGGCTATACTCTACATCTACGAAGTTGATGATATTGAACTTGCAGCCCTTGGGCACCTTGCCAGCTGCAAGGTTTTTGCGGTAATGATAGTAGAGTTTGGTGGCCAGTGTAGGAAACTTGTAGTCGTAAACGACCATAGCAAAGCCCTTGGCACTATGCTGACGAATGAACGGCTCGATAATTGAGAAGGTCTTACCAGAACCAGGAGTACCTACCACCCATGTACCACGGAACGGATTGACGATGTTCACCCATCCCTTGCGGAACTTCGACTTGTAGTAGTAGCGCATGGGGATATTCACGCTATACTTATTCTCTATCAGCTCTTCACATTGCTGGAAGGATTCGTTCTCGAAGTTGAAACGGTCTTTGAGCAGCCCTTCCTTCAAGAACTTACTGATGTTGTCGAGTGCCACATGAATGAGGATGGTTCCCAATATGGAGGCTGCCATATAGAGCCAGATATTGAGAGCTATCGTATAGAAACGTGTGTCCATGTGTGTCTTGAACAGCCAGATAGACACAAGCGTCACGATGAAGCCGCCGACTAAGGGATAAAGCACCTGACGACGGGCATCAAACTCGATATGTTTCTTGTTACGAGTACCGATACAGGTGATGCAGATGCAAAGGATAGTGGCCAACTTGCTCCAAACGAGATTGCCATCATGGTAGATAAACCATCGTTTCATGCGGTCATGGACATCGCAGACGATACCGCCCCAGTAGTCAAGCAACGCTGGGTCTATGGCATACTCGAAAAACTCAACTACGAGAGAGACGTAGATGAGTGTTCGGAATATCTTATAGGCAGTCTGAAGTTCTTTGGTTTCTTCCATTTCTGATTATCTCTTGGCTCTAAGTTAATTGTACAACGTGATGATTGGTCGTATTTTATGCGACTCGATTTTGGGCGTTTCCTGCAATGCACCTGATGACAGAGAGAAGAGCCAGGCTTTGGCCGACTCCTGCCCACTGACCTCTGTAGAACTCCAGTACCAGCATTCACTTGGATCTGCTGAAATCACGTCACCTCCGCATTTACTAATGTAGCTATTGACAGCAGCCCGTGAAGCATAAAGCAACTGGAGCTGGGCAACGGAAGGTATATAGGCACTCTGACCATACTTCCACATGGCAAAGACGGAATTTGCAGCCGGAGATAAGCCAGAGGAGAACAAGGCATGGGTATTGGTATTGCCGTCAAACGCCGTCGGATTGGCCGAGGTGTTCTGCTTGACACCGAGACTGTCACAGAAAGCTGACTGCTCTATGTCCCACAGATAGACGGCATAGCCAGTACCTTCTGTCTTTCCATCCTGATTGACATGGAAAACCACACCAATGGGAGTCTTGCCCTTGCTGACCACATCGTCATAACGGACTATCTCACCATCGGTACACAGAATATCACAGGTCTTCATGGCTGTATCAGGAAACTCTATGTGCTCATCACATGAGGTCAAAGTAACTGCAATGCCTATGATGGCAACAGTAGCATGGATATAATTCAATATCTTCATCTTGAATACTATTTAAGGGTTGGAATCTTGATGCCTATAACAATTCCCTCACGGAACAAGTCTTTTCGGTCAGGAACCATCAGGTCACACTTGGCTTGCACATACATCACCCATCCTTTTCGGAGGGCGAAATTATGCTCATACCCCACATGGAAGCCACCAAGGAATTTGTCTGTATTACTGCCGACACTTGCTCCGATACGAAGGTTGCCATAATTGTTGCGTCCACGTACCACACAGGGCTTGTAGGCTACACCTATGCCCCAGGTATTGTAGTTCTTCCAGAAAGATTCGGGACAGATATGACCACACGACTGGCATTCGTCCCATTTGAGATAGCCATTGACAAAGTACTCCCAAGCATTGTGGTACTTAGTCTCGTGTTCCCAAGACAAGGTTGCATCAAGGCCATTCTCATAGAGAAGTCCCATGCCAAAGGAGATACGGTCACTGTGGGATTGTGCAATAGCTGATGCGGACATACAGATAGCCGCAATCATAGACAATAGAACCTTCTTCATGGCTTATTCCTCCTTCAACAATAAAGCGTTAAACGAATCGGCATAGAGCACATCCTCATAGTCGATATTGAGGGTAATGGCTCTGCCACTAATCTGCTTCTCGGACAGTTCAATACTCAGCACCTTATCATTCGGGAAGGTCATCTTCTTCAGGACAATGACATTTCGGTAGCCGTACTTGAACGTCTGACTCTGGTCAAGGACAAATGCCGGAGTGAGTTCAATCATCTGGGCATTGGTGGCTTTTGACTGCTTCTTATCGGAGAGCTTCACTCGCAGTTCATCAATATCGAAGCGGATATTGGTACGATTCTCGATGGAGAAGTCTATGAAGAAGTACTCCCCTACGCTATAGATGTTGTTCAGGCGCATGGTCATACGATGCTGCTTGGTACTGACATTGCGGATGCGAGCTGCTGAGTTCCATATTGAGCGTGCATACTTTGCCATTTCCTCAGTGGACATGCTGACAGACGGATTGTTGTAGGCAATTCTCTCCTCTGGCAAGATTTGCTTGTCGGTAACTGCCTCCTGCAGTCTGGTCGTGTAGATTAGTGCATATTGGCTACGGTAACGCTCAGTTACGATGGTGACGATGGCAAGTACATCACCATCTGCATGAACATCCGCTCCCTCCTTGGGTTTCAGACGGATGGTGTTGTTAATGGGCTGGTCGCCTACAACCTTGTCGGTACTGATGTCAACAAAACGAACTGGCTCGGAAGCCGTAATGACGGTTGTCACCTGTTCGTTCACCGTAAGTTGTTCCATCTCTTCATAGGTTTGCTGTGCCATTGCTGGAGCAGCAGACAGGGCACCCAACAGGAGTGCGCCAAGACTTTTGATTGATTTCATATACATTGCTGAATTAGTATTTTGACGTTATTTATTCTTTGTTTCTCTGCCATTGATCAGATATACGAATGTGCCATACTTCAACTTGGCTGAGTTCTTCTTGATAGACTTGCCAAGAGCATTACTGGTCTTCTGAACGATGTTACTGATAGCCTGGTTGCCCCATTGCGTGAGGGCATTGCCTCCAGAGGTATTGCTACTGGTGAGCGATGAAGTATTGCTCATAGCTCCAGAAGCCACGTCTTTACTGGTTTCTCGGAAACTGCTGCTTGGAACATAGAGACCTTCAAGTCCGTCAGTATCATAGATTGAAAGGTTGACCTTGATAAGCTCATCATGTATCAATATGCTCTTGACGCTTCCTTTAACTCGCTGAGAGCCGAAGCCACTCATCAACGCATAGATATAAGTACCCTTGGGCACCACTACTTCATTGATTTCGATGTCATCCAGAAGTCGGAGGCGCACCCTGCTACCATCCACAGCCTTGACATTCTCATCGATGATGGCCTTGATAAGATTGGGTTCCTCATCAGCATTGGCAATGGTATTGAAGTAGTCAGATGTCACCTTGACCTTCTTCACAACCTCCTGAACTTCGTCATCTTCGCTCACACCTTTCACGGCACGCTCGTTGACAGTTAGCTTTCCTGCAGCCTTCCCCTTTTGTTCACCAATAGAATCTGCGTTTTCAGAGCCATTATCATTGACTGTTGGGGATTGCATGGCTTGCTGGCCTTGCAGTCTGGCCTGAGCCAAGGCACGGTTCAGTTCCTCCATCGCTTCTCGTTCACGCTGCTGACTGCGTGCGAGCCGGTCTTCTTCTGAGAGGGCGTTGCCGTTTGCGACTTCCTGACCTTTTTGTGCGCTTTCCTGTAATTGTCTCTGTAATTCAGCGAGTTTCTCGGCATCTTGTGATTCGAGCAGTTCACGCTCCTCGTCGCTGTACTTAGAGTCGTAGTTTTCTTTTTCTTCATCGTTATTTCTGTCTATGTTGTTCATTGCAGTATAATCGTCAATACGACCATACGACTTTAGCATACTCTCATACTTATTACCAATACCATCCCCCTTCATCTTGGCATCTGGCAGGTCGGGATTCAAGTACTCTGTCGTGGTCATGCTGGAATCCGGGATTTCGGCCTTTTCAGTATGGAACAGGTGGCAGCATGTATTTCGGCTGCTTCCAGTTAATCTTCTTTAGCGTCTGTATATCCATTGTCTTTATTGTTTTGAGTTACACTTTCTTGAAATTCTCTGTTGATGCTGGACGGCATACAATGAGCTGAACTAATGGCTTTCCGTACTCGCCGATGGCGGTTCTTAATCATTTCGTCTTGTTGCTCCACTGCACTCCTGGGCTTTCCTGTCTGGTTCCATACACGCCCCATGCGGTAGATGTTCATGCCGAAACTGAATATGATAAAGCCAAAGACGATGATGAGAAATGCCTTGGTGTGCTTGTTGGCAAAGTCCTGCACCTTGGCAGCGAACTTATCCAACTTGCTCCACCTTGCGAATCTTCTGCCTGCATCAACATCCCTTTCGTACTGTTCTTTGTACTGAGGATCATCTTTGTCGGGCATCTTATCCCCCATGATGAATTTCTTCCAACCTCCCATAGCCTTGTACGATTAGTATGCGTTCTTGGTTTTCTGCTCAATGTCCTTATTCAGGAGCGTTCGCCAGTTGGTGATGAGAAGGCCATGAGGATTGTTGTCCGTTCTCGGCACCCGTTTCAGCTGTCCTGCCGTGACAAGTTCTCGCATGAGGATGCTTGTGCGTCGCTCAATACGCTGACGACCATAGTAGGTAAACTCCATGTTGTCCTTGTTGAACTTGATGCTGTCACAGAAGATACTGAACACGGCACTTGTTCCCATGATGTTCGAATAGAAGCCTTTTTCCTTTAGGGTGTTGTACTGGGCAAGACCTGTTTCATCGACAAGGTACATGGCTTTCTCCGTGGTGTACTTGATGTACTTGTCATCAGGGGCAAGCGTAAAGAAGAACTGGTGGAACATTTCCACATGGCTCTTTGCTTCAACGTCAAGCGTCTCTTCCATCGTGCTTCGATTCACGAGGATAGGCACATTACCGTCAAGGACATAGACCTTCTGGTGGGCATCATTGACCATCGTCCGAGCCGTCCAGATGCTGGAGATACTGATGATGACACATCCCGTCAAAAAGAGAGAACAGATAATCAACACCAGCTTGATTTTGTTTTCGAGATTTTTTATAACCATAATAGCTGTGATATTTGTATTGTATTACATTGTTTCAACCATTTACAACACTCTACCTACCATGCCCTGTGCAGACATTTTGGCCTGTTGTGCGACACCTTCACCGAAGTTTCGGGTCGAGAAGGCTGTCTCACCTTCAGGAATCATCCATGCGGCAAGGTCTGGAACCAAGTTCAGGCACTTCATGGCAACAATACTTGCTGCCATCAGATAACCGGCTGAGAAGAACGAGTTCTGAAGGTATGCTGCCATCGTCTGCTCACTCTGGGTAATGGCCATCAGGTTTTCTGCCTGGATATTGAGTACCACATCAAAGAGCAACAGCACGTAGAAGCCGACGAAGTAGAGCATCGCACCATAGAAATGGACTGTCAGATAGCGAATGAGCCACTTTGCCCATGAGGATTCCCATTTGGGCAATAGACTGAATGCCCATTGTATAGGCCCGAAAATAGTAAGCATACCAAGCAATATCTGCTGGCAATAGATGGTTGACCACCATCCGATGCGGAATACTATCAGGGCTATGAGCATGATAATCTTGTCAAGTCCAACTACTGCACCAGTCGTTAAGGAGGTGAACCAGAGCTTGCTGGCATTCTCTTCCATATTGGTGACTTCATCGACACCTGCCTGTTCCATCGTACTTTCTATCAGGTTGGGGTCAGACGTTCCCGTATGGGCAACATCTGCCTTGGCCTGAAGGTCTGTGTACATGGTGTCTCTGGTATAAATCAGCTCCTGGATCTCCTCAAACTTATCCTCAATGATGACGGATTCTGCCTCATAGAGGTCATGCGTATAGGAGCCTATGCAGTTCGGGATATAACTGAGGAAGTCAAGGAAGCACCAACTGCTGCCACTATTGGTAATGCCCGTATCTGCCGGTGGGTACCACCAGCAAAGGATAACGCTGATGACAAGAGGCTTAAAAAGCTTCATGATGTCAAGCGGTTCGTGCTTCACCATCATCTTGTAGGCCATACCAGCCGCTACAATGATGGAGAAGAGTGCGGCGAGTGCCATGCTCATCTGCAATATCCACCAAAAACTTCCTTGTGAGCCTGTAAAAGTAGCGTCACAAAGAAACTCGTTGGTCTGGAATATCACATCATCAATCTCTTCTTCGAGGATGTTGATACCAAAGTCTGATAGTATGCTTGTATCTGCCATTGGGGTTGTTTATTTTGAAATATGTCAATAGTTTTTATTCGTCTATAGTGATTGTGCCATCCGAGGAATTGGAACCTCCATCGGAAGAGCTATTCCCATTTTGGACTTTCCAACCGGCATCACGCCATCTGTTGTAAGCAGCTCTGGCGTATGTTCCATTATGGTTAGGTCTTGTACTTGTTGCTTCGAGCAGTTCCTTGGTCTTGGTTCTGGTGTTCAGCTTAACAATGTACTTGACCAACGTCTCATTCTGCTTACAGATGTCTGCATAGATGGTCAGGTATTCTTTCTTTCGCTGAGCATTGGGCATATAGGCATCTTGTGTGGCTTTAATGGCACACTGGAAGATGTTATAGTAGTCGTTCCACCGCTCCTTTTCGTTGAATGTTCCTCCTGCGCTTACGATGCGGTTGATGTTGTTCTGGAAATCATTCAACTTATTCGTTATCTTTGTTCCTTCGGCAAGCCACGCCAAATCAATCTGGCGGTCTGCGACATTGAGTGCTTCAATCTCTGCACGCTTCTCCAAGGATGCTTTGACAGAATCTGCATCGTCCACCTGTTGCCACCCTGCGACACCTGCCAGTGAACGATAGGTAAGCTTGTTCTTTGAACCTGCTGACCTCTGGTAACTACGATGGAAAACATCGTAGTAGAATGCAGGAGTCAGACCACCTGCTCCAATCTCTTGCACGGTTATCTGATTCATCTTTGCTTCATCGTGATTGTAGGTCACATACGACTGCGCACGTACTTCAAGTATTGATGAAGCAATAATCATCATAACCACTGAGAATAATTTAGTTACGTTATTCATTTTACAATTTTGTTTAAGTTGAACATTATATCATGACAACACTATTCTCTACCTAAATATCCATTCCTTCGCCACCGTCCGAAAGCCCCATCAACGATCTCCTTCATCGTCTTGGCGCGATACACCTGAGCCTTCCAATAGCCTATGCGAACCTGTATGTATTTCCATGTCTCGAAGTAGGCTGTATTCAGATGTTTCTTGATGTTATCCAGACTCTGATTGATTGCATTCAGGACTGTCAGGAGGTCACTTGTTGAACAAGCTGCAGCCCCAGTCGCATAGAGCACGAGGTCACTGACAGACCTGTATAGATTATCACCTTCGTCCGCTATCTTTGACAATGCCCTGGCATTGATGGTAATGAGAAGCGTATCGGTAGTGACTATGTTACCTCTCGACAAGCATTTCTCATTAAAGTCATTCAGCATCTTCTTATAATCTGCCACTCTGCCACTAACGGTCTCGTAGGTGTTATACACGTTGAGACTGGTTCGCAAGGACTGATAGAGTATGTCGATAATATCAAAGGCACGGGTATATTTGTCCAGCTCCTTGTTGATGTCCTTGTAGCCTATATTGGCATCGCTGCTGTAATCATGCAACAGCTTATTGCTGGCTTCAAGGGTCGAACGTACAAGGAGAAGACTGCGCTGCTCTTTGTGGTCGTTGATGTAGGCTTCCACAGAGACAACATCAAAGCCCAGTTGAGCCTTGGCTGACATTGGAACCAAGGTCAACAGGCAAAGAATTATGTAAAGAATATTCTTATTCCTCATAGTCATCGTCGTATTTGCCGTTATAACTGTCTGAGTGCATCTGGTTGGCTGCATTGCGGAGCCAACGTCTGCGGCACTTTTCTACTAATGTATGTCTTCTGCCTTGCTCGTCATTGATATAGGGAAGAGCTGACATGAGCATGTCGACAATGGAATGCTTGTAGTGCATCATCTTCTCCAATGATACGAGGTCGGCATATATCTTGGTGAGACGGGAATCTATGTCTCTCGCTATCTCCAGTCGGTCACTTGACCACAACAGATGGTAGGTATCTTCCGAGTCATCTTCTGCTATTGGCTCACTCTTGGCATATTCTACATTTGGCTGACAATTGGGGAACTCCCTTGCAACTTCGGAAAGCTTCTGATTAACCATATTTGCCTTTTCCTCGTCACTCATCTCTGGATCCAGATTGAGAACTGCTATTACCTGCGTATCGCTATAATTGGTGGTGAGTTCCCAGGCAATCTGAACGATGGCACGGTGAATCTTTATGCCAAGGAAGTATTTGGGTCTCCTTGCTATGCTGACTGTTGCCTTGAATGTGATAGTGCCGTTAATGTTCGGCATGGTAGCTGTACGGACATAAGTATTTCCGTCCCAAGAGCCACTGCCATTCCAAGAGAGATTGAAAGCGGTCTTACAGTCCTGCATGATGGCAGGAATACGGTAGTAGTCATCGGTTGAAACCGATTCTCCTTCCTGTGCCTCCTGCTTTGCTTGTTGGTATTGCGTGAGCTGATTCTGCCAGCTGCTTTTCTCTGAGTTAAGTGAACTGATGCGGTTCTTATTGGCGTTATACTGTTGACGATATGCAGCAGCATCTTCCACGCTCGCACTGGCAATCTTCTTGATAAGGTCGGCATTCTCTGCTTCAAGGGCATCAATCTGTGCCTGTAGCATAGCAATCTGACTCTGGCATTCCTGAATCTTAGCATCCAGCTCTGATGTGTTCACGCTCGATTCACTTACGCTCGTAGCCATAGCGCATTGCTTGGTGTGGGCATTGACACTACCACCACAACTGCTACACTTGTACTGTGTGCTGCCCTCACTTAACTTGGCTCCATCATGGCAGGTGACACTAATAGTGGCCACCTCACAGTTCTGCAGCTTTCTGGCATCAGTAGCCTGATAGTATTTCTTGCTATCACATCCTAAGTAGTAGGTGTAGCCTTCCTCATTGTCATTATAGTCTGCGAGACGCGCGTTCATGCCAGCCTTGAATGCCTGGAGGTTCATGGAATAGGAGTCAAAGACATCCTCGTACTTGATTTCCGTATTATTCCAAGATTTGGTCACATGAATCTCATAAGCGTAGGCTTTAGCATACTGACCGCTACGGCTCTTGCTCAGGATATAGGCACTGCTGTAGTAGTTGATGCTGTAATAGAAGCCATCGTTGCTATTGTTTAGCTGCTGAACACGGCTACGGCTCCATCCTGCGTGATTCTCGGAGTTCTGCAGTGCAGCCTCTCGTTCGCTGCTGGTTGGCCAGTAGTTAGGATCGCTGGTACTGATACGATACCAATGGTCACCATAGAGGATGCTGTTATCATCGGTGGGAGGATAATAGTCACACAGTTTGACGCTGCCCCTGTCCACACGATAGATATACCATCGTTGAGTATAGTACTGACCCATACCTTCACGGGCATAGTCTGTTATCCATGAGGTAACATTATAATTAGAGAGGTTGAAGAGGTTGGCAAGACCTTCTTCACCTCCAATGAAACTGAGGATTGTGGCTCCAGCGTTGGTACTGATGCCGTCATACAAATTTTGGGCGTTTTCAGCAATCTCCATGACGCTGATAGCCTTGTCTAAGATAGAGCCATTGAAATTGCTTTCACCAAGGATGGAGTTAATCAGGTTTCCTGCTCCAGCAGATGCAAGATTTACGCCCATGGCGTAGAGGTTATCCAAGTCCTCCTGAAGACTCTCCTTAGTGAAATTATCGCCAATGTTGGAGAAGTTGTCCAGCATGGCTTTCCAGTCAACATCACCCAATTCTGAGAGTTTCAAGATGTCTGCCAATTCCTGATTGATTTCAAGAAAGGCAATGTCTTTGAAGGATAGACTGCTGTTTGTCACTATGCTCTCAAACTGATAGCACAGACTCTTCGTCTCTTCACATACCTTATACAGGTACGAACCCCAGTAGAGTGCATTCTGAGGATTCTTAATCATCATACCAGCTACCGTCCATATTTTCGGCATGATCTTCATGGAAACCATGCTGTAGATACGGCGATAGTAGTAGTTTTCGGTGCTACTCGTCCAAAGACCCAAATCCGTGAGAGCCTTGCGGTCAAGGTATTTACCGGCAAAGATACCAGCTGCAGCAACTTCTGCAGCCTGGTAGCTCTTACGGATTTTCGCCAACTGTTCTGCATAATACATCTCAGTTGCCGCCTCCGTATTGAAAGCGGCAGCCATAGCAGCGACAGTCTTTGTATCAAAATTGACGCTGTAGTACTGTGCCTTGACTGGAGCCAGGGCACAGACGATTAGAGATAGTATGAGCAGAACACGTTTCATGAATATTGCTTCTCTGTAGGTTGTAAGTTCAAAACATGTCCGGCTTGGTTGACTTTCTGCGCAAACGGCAATGACTTGCTGATTCCGCTTCTGTCCCAATCCCGACAATAGGCTTCGATGGCCTGCTGATGACTGCATCGCAACTCTCGTTTGTAGAGTTTCAATGCTTCTTTCTCAGCACGTTCTGTGGTATAGGTCATGTAGCACTCATGGGGTTCCTCAACACCAAAGACTGCTGCATTCTGGCCACGTCTGATGAACACCTCACGGAAGAAACTACGACCTTCCTTGTTTTCAAGTCGGTTAATTGTGAAGATCTTTCGGCAGTCCACGTCGGTCAAACCAAGGATAGCCTTGATTTCATCAAAACGCTCCTTGAACTTGCTTTGGTCAAGCAACATAATCACATCGGAGTTATTGATGATGGCCTCCTTGACGATAGGACTACCGACAATGTCCTGGATCTCCTGCGTTACCACACCGACGGAAGCCCAGAACTTACGAGCTGTCTTATACAGGTACTTGATGTACTCTGCCATCATCGGGGAAGCAATGGCTTTCCATGCCTCCTCGATAACCAGCACCTTTCGGTTCTTCTTGATACGCATCTTTTGGATGAACACATCCATGATAATGAGCGTAACCAAAGGGAAAAGAAGTGGGTCATCCTTGATGGAGTCAATCTCAAACACAATGAAGGTCTCATCAAAGAGAGCTGTGTCCAGATTCTCATTGAGAGTAAGCTCATGGTTGCCGCCTTTGTAGAAGTCCTTCAGCAGGTAGTTGTAGGTCGCCAAATCAATACCTTCGAGGTTATTATCCCTCACAATCTCAGGAATACGTGCGGTGCTGTATTCATAGAATGTGTTGAAGGAGAGTTCCTTGACCTTACCTGTACGGAAGTGGGCATCATAGTATTCGGTGATAACATCCTCAATAAGATGGTCTTCCGTTTTCGTTATCCTGCCGTTGGTTCCCTTCCATATCAGCATGATAAGGTTCTTCAAGAAGCCAATCTTCTCGATGTTCAACTCCTCTCGCTTGATGGCAAAGGGATTCATTGTGATAGGATGTTCCTCGGTGTAGCTGATGTACTTACCGTTGACATAATCGCAAAGTCCCTCGTAGGAATTACCTGTATCTACCAATACAACATCGGTATTCTGCTCCCAAAGCTGGCGCACCATACTGTTGGTGAAGAAGGACTTACCACTACCAGAAGGGCCAAGAATAAAGAAGTTGCTGTTGTCTGTAATCTTGTTCTTACCTTCCTTTCCGCTGATGTCGATAGCAACTGGCACTCCCTGCCTGTCTGTATAATAGACTTTAAGAGGAGTGTCCTCACTATGCTGGATATGCTCCTTGTACATAAGGCAAGTAGCAGCATCGCTTAGCGTCAGGAAGCGGTCATAGTCAGGATTCATTCCGTAGCAGTTGCCGGGGAACGAGTTGACGAACAGCTCCAACTGATTGTATGCCCTCTTACTGATATGTATGCCCATACGACCAAAGGAGTTCTCCAGATGGTTGGTACATTTCTGAATGTCTTCGTCGATAGGAACTGACACGACAAGGTAAGGTTGCTTGGATTAGGCATACTGGCATGGCGATTCTTCTTTTTGTCAAGCAAAGAGAGTTCTCGCTTCTGGTTTGGCATAAAGAGCATCTGATTGTAAATGACCGTTTCTGCCACAGGGATGTTGTCCACAAGAGATACGAGGTCAACCGGCATCGAGGTATTGTTAACCTCGATGTTGGTGTAAGGACGAATGACTCCTGGGAGGTTGATGCAGTCCACATCGACAAGGCTATAAACCTTGCAGCGTTTGTTGCCCATGCTGATACTTTCGTCATCCACCTTGAAGTTGGTCATCGACACAATCTTACCCGTGAAGTTCATGGAGAAGTAACGGTCAACATAGTCCCTTGCGGTTGCACCATCCAGATACGTAGAATCAACGCCGCTGTCTTTCAGCTGGTCTTTCACCTTGCGTATCTTCACAAGGAAATCGCGCCATTTCTTGCTGTCAAAGGAGAAAAGACGGCTCTTTTTGTTTTCCTGCGTAATGATTAGATAGGTCTGAACATCTGTATACTCATGGTTGTCGTTGGTTTCGTCATGGAACTTCTTCTTGATGAATACGTCCTGCTTGTGGATAGCATAGCCTTCGCCAAGAGTCTGGGCAAGAGCAGTCAACAAATTGGTAAACTCATAATAGTTATCAATGTTGGCAGAGTATTTCTGGACGGGGTTCTCCAGCTTCAGAATGGCAGAGTACTCGCCAGTCTTAGTATAGAGCACACCGATGCCATCCACATCCTCTACAGAGAAGTAGATGTCCTGGAATATCTTCTTGCGCTTACCGCCAGTTCCGAATGCTTTGACAGAGGTAAGCATACCCAAGAGGATTGCTGTAAATGCTATGATTACGTATAGTATCATTCTGTTTCGTTTCAAATGAAGGTAGGCTCATCCTGTCGAGAGGGTGAGCCTACCGATTCCACTTTATTCAAATTTCGACACACTTGCTCATTTGTTTAAATTTGAATTTAAGGAGGTTACATCTTCGTTGAGTAGGCATAGATGAACACTCCACGGTCTTCCTTCTTGGTGTGCAGTCCCTTCTTCTGCTTGAAGAAAATGAGAGCTGCACCTGCCAAGAGGGAAACAGCGAGGACTATCAAGCCAACCACAAAACCAAAGATGCAGTACGCAATGATGAAGCCGAGGATGGCTCCTCCGACGGCTATAGCCGCCCATGTGATGTAGCGTCCCTGTATTCCCATAAATTCAAGAGGTTTCTGGAGTCCCTTGAACATGGGATAACTGAGGTACTGGCTGTCTTTCGTCTCTTCTGCCATATCGTGTCATCTTTTATTAGCCAACATTACCTTACCGTTAGAGGCCGAAGAACAGAGGCAGAGCCTGGGCTGCTGCAACAAGGAAGATACAGGCACCTACGACCATCATGATCTTCTTCTTGACATCCTGCTCCTCGTTGTTCATGGCGATGTACACACTGATGGCACCGACTACGGCAACAACACCAGCAATCGCATAACACAACTTGACCACATAGGGAATGTACTTTGCAATCTCCTCCGTGACGGTGGAGAGGGCATTGGTTCCTGCTGTGTAATCACCCGCTGCGTTCTGGGCAAATGTTACTGCTGTGCCGCAAAGGAGCATGAGTGCTGCCATTTTCATGCGGTTGGGTTTGAAGATGTTCTTTGCGAACTTTTTGATTGTCTTCATTACGTTTCCTGAAGTTTGAATGTTTTACTGATAAACTTTTCACCTTATTACACAAATTTATTTCTCTTCCGGCCAGTTGAGAGTTGTTTGTTATCCTGTTTGTCTATATGATATTGTAACCGAAGAATGCAGGGAACAGCACGTAGGCTCCAATCATGAAAAGGCACGCTCCAATGAGCATCATGATGGACTTTGTGATGTCACCTTCACCTGTCTGCATCTTGATATAGATTTGCAATGCGCCTATGACAGCAACCAATCCTGCTATTGCGTATGAAAGATAGACTACATACAGCATCATGGTTACGGTATAGTCATGGGCGTTAGCCAGAGCATCAGCTCCCCAGCTGTAATCGACACCTCCGCACTTGGCTGATGCCGACATGGGCAAGAAGAGCATGATGCCTGACACAACGACACCAAGCAAATGATTGTATTTACAGATGGTCACGGACATTCTCCTTTTTGATGATTCTTGAATTCTTATGCTTCTCGTTGAGGAAAGAGTAAAGCTCTTCTGCATACATGGAGTGCTGGGCTTCTGGCTCAATATCCTCCATGCCATATTCGTTTTCCTCATTCAGCTCTTCACTCGTCACCTTCTCCTTTGCCCCTGGAGCTGGCTCTGGATCAGCAGGAGCTTCTTCCGTATCTTGTGAAGGTAAGCCTGTACTTGTGGGATTGATAATCCGAAGGCCATCATCCGAAACGCTGTCAGTGTAGGTCAATCTACCACCTTCAATGCCGGAGTCTTCATTGATGACTTTGGGAGATTCGACTCCCTCGTCATTCATATCCCCGACATAGATGTCCTCTTCTTCGTTCTTCTGACCATCCGCTGGCTTGGCAGTGAGGTCAAGGGTAATCATTATAGCGAAATAAATGACATACCCGAATGTGAGTACAAAAGCGAATATTGCAAATGGTGTCATTTTATATATGATTTTGTTTTTTGTATTACACTTTTCATACTGACAAGACGCAGCGCATCACGCCTCTCTTGCAGAAATTCGGCTGCAAAGTAACAGCGTTTTCAGCGAATAGAGAAAAATTAGGGCTTGTGAGGAGCTTATATTAAATTTGTTTATGTTTATAGTATGATATTTCCACAATAATCATACTATTAAATTAAATTAGGCACAAAATTAAAGGGAGTCCCTCTTCTCAGAGAAACTCCCCATACATAAATTATTAATCGTATGAACTGTTACTTTATTCCAGCCAGGCAATCATTAAGGTCATTATAGCCTTTGTACCTGTGTGATTCATCAACGGCTGCATCGGGATAGGATTTCACGATGGTCTTGGTTGCCGTTCTTCCAGCTTCATCATTGTCGAGATAGCAATGGATGGAGTCGTATTCTTTCAGGTATGGAAGCAATTCCCTTACCTCGCCAACACCATTCAGGACAAAGAAATCACAAGGCATTTCCACACAAACATCTATTCCTGGCATCCATGCTTCGATGGTTGCATAGGTGAGCATATCAAAGAAGCCCTCAAATACGCAACAATGCTTCTGAGGCGTTTCTCTTGGATAGATGGCTGATATACTTTTTTTACCGATACAACGCTTGTTCAGCTTGTTCCGGGCCTCCATTCCACCTGCTACATTCATGAAGGCTATAGCATAGTAGTGTTTCCCTCGAAGAGAATAATGGACTTCCTTACAGAATCTCTGGGCAACGCCATAGTCAATACGCCGCTGAATGACATAATCACGGAGATAGGGATGAGAAAGCGGTATTATCCTTTCTATGACAGTTTCTTGATTAAGCTGCTCTTCACGTTCCGCTCGTTTACCTTCAATCCAACGCTTCTTGGCTTCTTCCTCTTCAATCCTGGCATTGTAATCTTCATTGAAATCCAGTTTCAAGTCTCTTACCTGCCGTTCAAGAAACGACAATACCTGATGTTCTGACCATGTCGGGTTAAGCTGCTCGACAAGGTTAATGATGTTGCCGCCATTCTTGTAAGTATTGCCAAAGTCACACCATAGGTTCTCGGTGGTATTGACAGCGAATGACGGAGTTCTTTCTGAACGGAGTGGAGAACAGAAGAAATAGTTTTTGCCCTTTCTGATTCCTTCACCATAATTATTGTTTCGTAACCACTGAAGAATGCTGATCGATTTGATTTCATCTATCGTCATAACATATTCAAATTTGTGGGCGCACATGTGCGCGCGCGTATGTAATATATATATCCTTTAAACTTAAACCTTAAACCTGTTCTTCGGTCTCTGGGGCAGAAATATCGAAACTCTCTGATTTATAGACATATCCTTCACCTTCTTTGACAACAATACCTTTGCTTGAAAGAAGTTTAAGTAGATTCTTGATTCCATTCATCCCACGTTTATAACCAGCTGCTTCGTATGCCTGTGAGACAAGCTCCACCAACTCGCTATATTTTGATGGAGAATGTTCCTCAAAGAGCTTGCCTAAAACCTGCTGATGAATCTCATTGTCAAGGCTAACAAGCGACTTTTCTCTTGGTTTGACAACTGTAACTGACATACTGGAATCAAGGACGGGAAGTCTGTCATCATCAATATGAAAGGCAAAAGTGGTAAACTCCTTGTCTCGCATGTGCATGGGTCTTACCTCACTGACACTATTGTTCTGGTTATTCTTGCTGATAATCAGAACCGTCTCAGCCTTATTTTCAAGTTCAGTTCCGATATGTCCGCGAGGGTTGTTGTCATTCTTGTTCAAATGCAAGACAGTATGGATGTGGAGGTCATAGACACTTGTCCATGCCATCAGGACGGTCATCACATCTGTAGCTTCCTTTCCATTGTTGATGTCATACATCAAATCTCGTAAACCATCAATAATGACAAGACCAACACCTTCATACTTACGCAAGGCATAGTCTATGACCGCTATACGCAGCTTGGGCGTATATTCACGAAGTCCCCAGAACATGAGGCGTGGGTCATCTTGTTTAAGAGAAAGACCAGAGAGCTTATAAATGCGTTCAAGAACTGTGTGGCAATGATACTTACTCTGTTCCGTATCGAAATATAGGATATTGCGTTTCCCTTCAGGAAGACAAGCTCGATAATTCAGTACCGTAGTATTTGTAACGGCAGCAGCAACCATTGCAGAGACATTAAACGTCTTTTTGCTCTTTGCCTTACCTGTGGAAGCACTGAAATTACCGAATGTGGCAATAGTACAATCACCAACGAACAGTATCTTTGGTGGAACGGTTATCTCATCACATGCCTTGATGGCTCCTTTGGATAGGTAAGACTCCAGTTCTTCGTCACTGAAGCTGTCTTTGTTGAGCATAGACACTTCGAGTGACGGTTGCTCCAACTGGGTTGGTTGTTCGTCCTGTCGTTTCTTTTTAGCTTTTGGTTCCATCTTGTTCTTTCTTCTTTGTTCTGCGTTTGATGTCTTTGACAGAAATAATGCATCTGTCAAGAAGCTCTACCAGACGGGAGTCGGGAAGGTTCGTACCATCAATGCTATTCTTCTTTGGAGTTTTCTTTTTCATTGTCGCATGAATCGTTTGGTTCTTGACTGGGAAGTTCACGAATCTCATCTGAGCCACGATTGCCGTTATTCTTTATCCACTTGATAAGTTCTTTCTTCTCAAAGAATATTATCTTGCCACGCGGCTTGAAGTGGGGTATCTCACCATTACAGGTAAGCTTATAGAGCAGACTTTGCGAAATGTCGAGATACTGACACACTTCCTTCATGGTCAGGATGTCTTTGGTAGAGTACAGCGTCTCTTCTATTGATTTGAGACGCTGGTTGATAATGCCTGGATCAAACGTTTTCAATTCTTTGAGCTGCATCTCCAGCAGTTCAATACGTTTCTGTAATAGTTCTATTTCTTTCTTTGCCATATATAAGAGTTTTGAACACGAGGGGCAAGCCCTGAAGTTTATTAAATTGAGTACAAAGGTAGGAGGATAAAATGGTTCACGTCCAGAACGACACTATATACAAATAGTTGTTTCGTGGTTATATAGTTCATTTATTTTCTTTTGCTTGGATTTGTTGACTTTTTAGCGGTTTTATTTCATTTCTACATACCAAAACGACATATCAAAACACGCTTTTATTCCCAATAATTCAGATTTATCCGCATTGTGAAGATAGACTGCACAATGCCAAAATACCTTTGCAGCAAATTCTTAGCAAAATAATGAATAGAATAGAATCAATGAGAGAAATAACAAGATAAAAAGGATATACTTATGTATGTCATATATTCAATTTTTAGTAACATTTTTAATTAACACGAAAAGAAAATGAAACGGTTAAAGAACAACTCCGTCCTCTCTCTTTTTGTGTCCATGCCGCGTAGGCTGTTCCAAGAAAATTGAGACAGAGCTACCTGAGAACGAATCCTGGCAGCTCTACCGTACTGCCTATGAGCAGTACCAGTCAGAAATCCTCAATGGCGAGAAATCTTATTCTCGGTATGTGAATGATTTCATCTACTATCACCTTCCATGTTTAAGCATTCGTGAAGCCGACATCAGACTTCATGTCATGCATGTGTTTGCTCTGAAGGAGCTTCTGGAAGAACGCCGTGACCTTGTAGATGCCTTCTTCTCAAAGGACGTTTTTGAGGAGAAGGACTTTCTTCTAATGGATGCCTTGTTCAATAAAGGAAAGAATCTTGAAGAGCCAGAACCCGTGTGTCTGGCTCATTTCAGTGATGGACAGATAAGTCTCATTACTAACTTCGTCAGGTCAACAAGTCTTTTTAAGTCAGAGGTGACAGAAAACAGCATCAGGGATCTGTTTGAATGTCGGCTGCAAGTTCCTCTTCAGGCAACAGTCAACAGATATGTGGCCAAACTGGTATCATCGTCTGTCAACAACGAACCTCTACGAGCAAGCCAACTGCGCTGCGGATTATCGCAAGCAAGAGTTGCTAACCTTCGAAAGAAGCCAAACTCTAACATCCTTGACGATGGCATTGGCTTTTATGACAGTTGTGACGTATTTATAAAGAAGTTGAAAGAATGTCTGTAAAATGCAAGCAATCCTATTATCTGCAAATAGGAGGGCTATATAACAACTATATACGGAATCCTATATAGCTGCTATACGCACACTTATGGTTTTTGTGGGCTACCTTTGCGGCAGAATTGAATCTGGCACGAGGGTAGTCCCTCCATGCCCTTACAAAAAATCATAAGTATATGGACGATAATACAACACTTCAATTTTCAGATAAGACTGTCACATTTGAACAGTTCGTTGATATGCTGGCAACAAAAGTTGCATTAAGAATACATCAAGTCGAAAAAGGTCAACTGGAGATAAGTCAAGCTCAGGCTTACAAGTTATTTGGTAGAGCTGATGTTGAAAGATGGGTGAGAAGTGGTAACTTAGAGCCAGTCAGAATATCACCAGGCAAGAAGCGATACAGGCTTATTGACTTACAGAAGTTAGCAAGCATTCAGCAAAACTATCTTCTGGGTAAATAAACAATAAACGAAGAAACTCAGATATGGCACAAGGCTATATCTGAGTTTTTTTATCGGTAAAAAGAAAATACTATGGCACCAGACGCTGATACATCTGAGTGAGGTTCTTGTCAACATTGGTTATTTTGAACTGAACTCTTGTATTTCTCACCTTTTTAGGGAGTAGAGTCACAAGCTTATCCATTATCTGGTCAACATTTGAGAAACCTGTATCTTCGAGAGCACAGAGTTTTTTGCCCATTACATATGCCTCAGCTCGAACATTGTTGTATTTGGAAATCCTCTCGAATGTCTTGCTTTTCTCTCGAGACTTTTCTCTTGACTCCTTGTCTGAGAAGAAAATGAAATCAATAACTTTCTCATTAAGAGTCCATGCTGGTGAATAATCAATTTTTACATATACTCTTGCCATCCTGTTCATGGAATGGTTCAATCCAAAATCGACCTCAGCCAAAGACGCACCGCATTCATTTTGAGCTATGGTTGCCCAACTATGCCGGAATGCATATAACGATTCCTTATAATTTGGATCCACCTTTTCCCATATCTGCTTAATGCCAATATTCACGTTAGCACAGAAAGAGTCGGAAGTTGACAAACGTTCATGGAATTCGAAAAGCCATGGAGAATCAACATTCTTAGAAAGATACTTTTCAAATGTTGGTTTTAAGAACTCAGGCACACGCACTTCAAAATAACCTTTATCTGAACGAGAGTTTCTTGTTTTACGACGCTCATAGTGGAATATGCCATCAACATATTGCCCTTTCTCAGCATTGAAAATATCCACTGCATTTAGACCGCACATACAGAATGAGATTAAAGCTACATCCTGTCCAAGTTCCATAAGAGGATGGGTGAATCTACTTCTGTCTGGTACGACGTTAAAGAACTTACGTAACATGCTTGCAGAAATAGCACGCTTCTCAGGTATGTCAGCCTTTGGAATAACAATTTTGCCCCAAGGATTCTTGATTTTGATAATGCCAAGTTCCTCATCATTGTATTCCTTCATAGCAGCCTTAAACACCTCACGAATACAAACAGGGTATTGTTCCTTGCAACGATTGGTCACAGAAAGACTTTCTATCCATCGGTTAAGAAAAGATGAAGTGAGACGCGAGAACATTAGGTCGTCTGTTCCAGCAAAACGTTCCAAATGCTGGAGTGCCCATTTATAGTTACGTGATGTACGTTCCTGTCCTCTGGCTTTCATCTTCTCTATATGATTTCTTGTATATTCTGAAAATGAAAGATCCTTGCCAAACTCCAAAAGATAGTTCATTATCTCACTTGATGACCACGCTGAAGTATCTGAGAGATTAAGTTTGTTGTAGTAATCACTAATCATGAGAGACGTCTGTTGGATAACATAAGGGTCAATGATGTCTTTCTTGTCATCACTGAGTCCTTTGTCATTGACCATCCATGATGTCCTCACGTAGGAGAACTGTCTGTTTTGAGTAATACGGATGTAAACAGGGTACATTCCGTTTTTTGCTCTTGATTTGACGATTGCTTTTAATGTTGCCATAACTGAAAATTATTAGTACATATTATTTTGTGCATTAATTCTTAATCTACATCGTGCCAATGTGACGTTTAAGAGACTACCCAAAACGAGTTCCAGTTTTGTTTGAAAACTCAAGCACCCGATTGTTTTTGGAAAACAGGCACTGATTTTTGGGAAACATACCCCTGATTTTTGGGAAACATTTGCCCCGTTTTCGGCATCTTATTCTGCATTTAGAACGTGCAGAACATGCACAAAAAATTAAGGGCAAGTACCTGTTTCCCAGATACTTGCCCTTTATGTAACTGATTTTCAGCATCTTTCGATTATTCCTCGACCGCTGCCTGCGCGGCGGCAAGGCGGGCGATGGGAACGCGGAAGGGAGAGCAGCTGGCGTAGTTCATGCCGATCTTGGCACAGAACTTCACGGAGCTGGGCTCACCACCGTGCTCACCGCAGATACCGCAGCGGAGGTCGGGACGAACTTCGCGACCGCTCTTCACGGCATACTTGATGAGCTTGCCGACACCCTTCTGGTCGAGTACCTGGAACGGGTCGACCTTCAGAATCTTCTTGTCGAGGTATACAGGCAGGAAGCTGGCGATATCGTCGCGGCTGTAGCCGAAGGTCATCTGCGTCAGGTCGTTGGTACCGAACGAGAAGTACTGTGCTTCGGTAGCAATGCGGTCGGCGGTCAGAGCAGCACGAGGAATCTCAATCATCGTGCCAATCTCGAACTCAACCTCGATACCCTCGGCAGCGAATACCTCCTTAGCGGTAGACAGAATCACCTCCTTCTGCTGCTTCAGCTCGTAGAGCGTACCAATCAGCGGAACCATGATTTCGGGCTTCGGGTCTTTGCCTTCCTTCTTCAGCTCGCAAGCAGCACCCAGGATGGCGCGTGTCTGCATAGCCGTGATTTCGGGGAAGGTGATGCCCAGACGGCAGCCACGATGACCCAGCATCGGGTTGTTCTCAGCGAGTGAGTCTACGCGACGCTTGATTTCCTCGAGCGATACACCCATCTCTTTGGCCATCGTCTCCTGACCAGCCAGATCGTGGGGAACGAACTCGTGGAGGGGCGGGTCGAGCAGGCGGATGTTCACGGGCAGTCCGTCCATTGCTTCGAGGATTCCCTTGAAGTCGGCCTTCTGGTAGGGTAGGAGCTTAGCCAGAGCCTTCTCACGTCCGGCTACGCTGTCGGCCAAGATCATCTCGCGCATAGCGACAATCTTCTTGTCCTCGAAGAACATGTGCTCGGTACGTGTCAGACCGATACCCTTGGCGCCGAAGCTGCGAGCCAGCTGAGCGTCGCGAGGCGTGTCGGCATTGGTGCGAACCTGCAGCTTGGTGTACTTGTCGCAGAGGTCCATGAGCTCCTTGAAGTCTCCGCTGAGTTCAGCAGCCTTCGTGGGCACTTCGCCAGCATATACCTGACCGGTTGTACCATTGATAGAGATATAGTCGCCTTCCTTATAGGTTACGCCGTCAATCTCAACGGTCTTAGCCTTGTAGTCGACGTTGAGCGAGCCTACGCCCGATACGCAGCACTTACCCATACCGCGGGCAACCACAGCAGCGTGAGAGGTCATACCGCCACGAGCGGTGAGGATGCCTTCAGCAGCCGACATACCAGCGAGGTCTTCGGGCGAGGTCTCGATACGGACGAGCACCACCTTGTGACCGTCAGCGTGCCAAGCCTGAGCGTCGTCAGCGTGGAACACAATCTGACCACATCCGGCACCGGGGCTTGCGGGCAGACCCTGTGCAATGACCTTAGCCTGTGTGAGGGCCTTCTTGTCGAATACGGGGTGCAGCAGCTCGTCGAGCTTCTGGGGCTCGCAGCGCATGATGGCGGTCTTCTCGTCGATCTTACCCTCGTGCAGCAGGTCAATGGCAATCTTCACCATTGCGGCACCTGTGCGCTTACCGTTACGCGTCTGGAGGAACCAGAGCTTGCCTTCCTGTACGGTGAACTCCATATCCTGCATATCGCGATAGTGCTCCTCGAGCTTCTCCTGGATGCCGTTCAGCTGAGCGTAAATCTCAGGCATTGCTTCCTCCATAGAGGGATACTTGGCTACGCGCTCAGCCTCGCTGATGCCAGCGCGCTCAGCCCAGCGCTGCGAACCAATCTTCGTGATTTGCTGCGGGGTACGGATACCGGCCACAACGTCCTCACCCTGTGCGTTGACCAGATACTCACCGTTGAAGAGGTTCTCACCATTGGCGGCGTCGCGGCTGAAGCATACGCCCGTAGCAGAGGTGTCGCCCATGTTGCCGAATACCATAGCCATCACGCTGACAGCCGTTCCCCACTCATCGGGAATACCTTCCATCTTACGATAGAGGATGGCACGCTCGTTCATCCAGCTGCGGAACACGGCGCAGATAGCACCCCAGAGCTGCTCGATAGGATCGTTGGGGAAGTCCTTACCGGTGCGCTCCTTGATAGCTTCCTTGAACAGCTTCACCAGCTTCTTCAGCTCGTCGACGCTCAGGTCCTTGTCGAGCTTCACGCCGCGCTCAGCCTTCACCTTCTCAATGATTTCCTCAAACGGGTCGATATCGGTTTTGTTGACGGGCTTCATCTCGAGCACCACGTCGCCGTACATCTGCACGAAGCGGCGATAAGAGTCGTAGACGAAGTGGGGGTTGTTGGTCTTCTTCACCATACCCTCAGCTACCTCGTCGTTCAGACCCAGGTTCAGGATGGTGTCCATCATGCCGGGCATAGAAGCACGTGCACCCGAACGTACAGAGACGAGCAGGGGGTTCTCCTTATCGCCGAACTTCGAGTTCATCAGCACCTCGATGTGCTTCACGGCTGCCATCACGTCGTCGTTGAGCAACTCCATGATTTTCTGCTGTCCTACCTGATAGTACTCGTTGCAGCAGTCTGTAGTGATAGTGAAACCTGGAGGAACGGGAACCCCAATCAGGTTCATCTCAGCAAGGTTTGCGCCCTTACCACCGAGTTCCTCACGCATTTTTGCATTACCTTCGGCTTTACCGTTACCGAAGAGGTAAACTCTTTTTTGACTCATAAGTTTGTTTTATAATACGATTAACAATTGAAATTATTTAGTCTTCGGGCAAAGGTAATCGTTTTTTTGCAAATAACAAAAGAAAAATGGGAAAAAGTGCAAGGTCGACCTTACATTTTTCCCATTTTTGCGGTTATTAACTAAAAATCTTTACCAGAGAGGCAGGCGTTGCTCCTTCGGAATATACATTGAGTCAGACTCTGTAATGCCGAATGCTTCATACCAAGCATCGATGTGGGGCAGTGCTCCGTTCACGCGCCAGCGTCCCAGTGCGTGAGGGTCGCTCTTGGTGCGGTTGCGGATTTCCTCGTTGGTGATGTTGCCAGCCCATACTCCTGCGTAGGCGAGGAAGAAGCGCTGTTCGGGCGTAAATCCGTCGATGTCGGGCAGCGGATTGTCCTTCGTGGCGTTCTGATAGGCGGTGAAGGCCACCTGCAGACCACCGTGATCAGCCAGGTTCTCGCCCAGCGTCAGTCGTCCGTTGGCGTTCAGGTCGGGCAGCACCTTGATGGCCGAGAAGAAGTCGGCATACTTGTCCGTGCGATCCTTGAAGTTCTGTGCGTCCTGTTCGGTCCACCAGTCGTGCATGTTTCCGTCCTTGTCGAACTGTCGTCCCTGATCGTCGAATCCGTGCGTCATCTCGTGTCCGATGACCACGCCGATAGCTCCGTAGTTGAAGGCGTCGTCGGCCGTCAGGTCGAAGAAGGGGGGCTGCAGGATGCCTGCGGGGAAGCAGATTTCGTTGGTGGTGGGGTTATAGTATGCGTTCACCGTCTGGGGATTCATGTGCCAGTCGTCGCGGTCGACGGGTTTGCCGGCTTTGTGGTCGATGTTCCACTCGTTCCAGAAGCGGCTGCACTCGGTCATGTTCTCATAGAAGCTCTTGCTGGGGTCGATGTTGAGGGCCGAGATGTCGGTCCACTTGTCGGGATAGCCCACTTTCACGTAGAAGGTGGCCAGCTTGTCGAGAGCGTTCTGCTTGGTCGAGTCGCTCATCCAGTCCTGAGCCTTGATGCGCTCGGCGAGTGCCGTCTGCAGGTTTCCAACCAGCTTCACCATACGCTCTTTGGCTTCGGCGGGGAAGTATTTCTTCACGTAGATTTGTCCGAGTGCTTCGCCCATTACGCCTTGCAGCTGTTGGGTAGCTCTGCGCCAGAGGGGATGGTCTTCCTTACGTCCCGACATCACTTTGCCGAAGAACTCGAAGTTGGCCTTCTGCACTTCGTCGCTCAGCTTGTCGGCCGAGTCCATCACGATGCCCCATTCCATATAGTCGCGATATTCGGCGGGGGTGATAGCGGCCACCAGCTTATCGGCGCCCTCGAGGAACTCAGGCTGTCCTACCACCAGGCTCTGTAGGTGCTCGCTCTTGATGCCTCGTGCGTTCATCACCTTCTCCAGCTGCAGGTGGGGGTACTGTGTGTCGAACTCCTTCAGCGTGGTCTTGTTGTAGTTGCGCTGCGGGTCGCGCAGCTCGGTCCTTGAGCGCGACACTTTGGCCAGCGCCATTTCCACCTTCATGATGTTGTTCATCTTGGCCGTAGCGGCCTGCTCGTCGAAGCCGTAGAGCTTGAACATGCGCACGATGTGCTTCTTGTACTCCTCACGAATGTTGGCCGTAGCGGGGTCGTTCTCCAGGTAGTAGTCCTTCTGTCCGAGTGTGAGTCCGCCCTGATAGATGCTCAGGATGTTGTTCTTGGCGTCCTTCTCGTCGGCGCCGAGATAGGCTCCGAAGAATTCAGAGTCGCCGTAGGCGGCCAGCTCCAGCTGAATGGCAAAGAGCTCTTCTACGGTCTGTGCGGCTTCCATACGCTTGATGATGCCCATAGCGGGTGCCACTCCGTCCTGCTCGCGCTTCACGGAGTCCATAGCCAGCTTGTAGAGGTCGCTCAGCTTCTGCTCGATAGTTCCCTTTTTGTAGGTGCCTTTCAGCAGTTCGTCGAGGATGCCGTTCACGCGTTTGTTGTTCTCCTCGTGCAGCACGTCGAAGGAGCCGTAGCGCGAGTAGGCAGCAGGCAGGGGGTTCTTCTCCATCCATCCGCCGCAGGCAAACTGGTAGAAGTCGTTGCCGGCGGTGGCGGTAGTGTCGAGATTGCTCAGTTCAATACCCGAACTGAGTTTCGTGTTGCTGTTGCAGCCCACGAGTGTGGCCATTGTAGCAGCGGTAATCATTGTTTTGATCTTCATACTTTTTTATATATAAATATATTAGTCGATTGCTATTTTCTCTAATTCCTCCGACAGCTTCTCCCAGCGTTCCACCTCTTCGTCGAGGCTGCGCTTGGTGTCGGTATATTCGCCTACGAGGGTCATGTCGGCTGCGTTCTTCGGGTCGCAGAGCAGGGTGTCGAGCTCTTTGAGCCGCTGTTCCATCTTGGCAATCTTCTTCTCCGACTCTTCTACTGCCCGTTCGGTCTTGCGGATGAGCTTCTGCTGCTCCTTGCGCTCGGCGTAGTTGGCTTTCGCCTGGGTAGCGGGCTTTTCGTCGGCCGCAGGTCGGGTGGGGGACGGCTGTGTGCTGCTGCTGGCCGAGAGGTCGTTCAGACTGCTGATTTTGCGGCTCTGTAGGAAGTCGTAGATGCCTCCGATATGCTCGCGGACCTTTCCTCCTCCGAACTCGTAGACCTTCGTCACCAGCCCGTCGAGGAACTCTCGGTCGTGACTGACGATGATGGCTGTTCCGTCGAAGGCGCGTATGGCCTCCTTCAGCACGTCCTTCGAGGGCATATCGAGGTGGTTGGTGGGCTCGTCGAGGATGAGCAGGTTGACGGGTTCCAGCAGGAGCCTGATCATAGCCAGACGGCTGCGTTCGCCTCCGCTGAGCACTTTGACCTTCTTCTCCGACGCCTCGCCTCCGAACATGAAGGCTCCGAGAATGTCGTTGATGCGCAGTCGGATGTCGCCTCGGGCCACGTTGTCGATGGTCTGAAACACGGTCAGGCTCTCGTCGAGCAGCTGTGCCTGGTTCTGTGCGAAGTAGCCTATCTGCACGTTGTGGCCTATCTTCAGCGTGCCGTCGAAGGGAATCTCGTTCATGATGCACTTCACGAGCGTCGACTTTCCTTCGCCGTTCTTTCCTACGAAGGCCACCTTCTCGCCTCGCTTGATGGTGAGGTTGACGTGGTCGAACACCAGGTGGTCGTACGCCTTGCGCACTTCGTCGCAGATGATGGGGTAGTCGCCGCTGCGCAGACAGGGCGGAAACTTCAGGTGCATCGCCGCGTTGTCTACCTCGTCGATTTCCACAATCTGCATCTTCTCCAGCTGACGGATGCGCTGCTGCACCTGTACGGCCTTCGTGGGCTTGTAGCGGAACTGCTCAATAAACTGGCGTATGTCCTCAATCTCCTTCTGCTGGTTTTCGTAGGCTCGTATCTGCTGTTCGCGGCGTTCGCGGCGCAGCACCACATACTCGTCGTACTTCACCTTATAATCTATTACGCGTGCGCACGATATTTCGAGCGTGCGGTTCGACACGTTGTTGATGAACGCGCGGTCGTGACTCACCAGCACCACAGCGCCGCTCCATCCGGCCAGCAGCTGCTCGAGCCATTGTATAGACTCAATGTCGAGGTGGTTGGTGGGCTCGTCGAGCAGCAGCACGTCGGGTCGGCGCAGCAGAATCTTGGCCAGCTCTATGCGCATTCGCCATCCGCCCGAGAACTCGCTGGTGGGGCGCTCCAGGTCGCTGCGGTCGAAGCCCAGTCCGGTGAGCGTGCGCTCAATCTCGGCCTCGTAGCCCTCAGCTCCCAGCATGAGGTATCGCTCGTGCTCGGTGGTGTATTTCTCGACCAGCGCCATATAGTCGTCGCTCTCATAGTCGGTGCGCTCGCTCATCTGCCGCTCGAGCTTGTCCACTCGCTGCTTCATGAGCTGAATGTCGGCAAAGGCCTTCTGAGCCTCCTCGCGCACGGTGGTACTGTCTTGCAGCACCATCACCTGGGGCAGGTAGCCTATAGTCGTGTCGGCGGGCACGTTGACGGTGCCCTCCGTAGGGTGTTCCTTGCCGCAGAGAATCTTGAGCAGGGTCGACTTTCCGGCTCCGTTCTTGCCCACGAGGGCAATGCGGTCGCGCTCGTTAATTACGAAACTTACGTTGCTGAATAAGGGCTTCACTCCAAATTCAACTTTCAGTCCTTCTACAGAAATCATTCTTTGTTTACCAGTAAATCGGGCTGCAAAGTTACGAAGAAGTAATCAAAATACAAAATAAAAATGTAAAAACTACGCGTTTCTATGCTTGTTTTTCGTTGAAAAGTGTTACCTTTGCAGCCGAAAATTGCAATTACATTTATAAGTATGATACTTGATAAGATAGACGAACTGCTGAAAGAAGTGCAGACACTCTCGGCCAAGAATGCCGAAGAGGTAGAACAACTCAGACTGAAATATCTCAGCAAGAAGGGCGAGATTACCGCCCTGATGAACGATTTCCGCAACGTGGCTGCCGACGAGAAGAAGACCGTCGGCATGAAGATCAACGAGCTGAAGACGCTGGCTACGGAGCGCATCAACCAGCTGCGCGAGGAGTGCCAGACGCAGGAGACGGGCGACGAGACGCTCGACCTGACGCGCACGCCTTACCCCATCACCCTGGGCACGCGCCATCCGCTGACCATCGTGACCAACGAGATTATCGACATCTTCTCGCGTATGGGCTTCGTGCTGGCCGACGGCCCCGAGGTGGAGGACGACCTGCACGTGTTTACGAAGATGAACTTTGCTGCCGACCACCCCGCCCGCGATATGCAGGACACCTTCTTCGTGGAGCAGAGCCGGCTGGGCGACGTGACGAAGAACATTCTGCTGCGCTCCCATACGTCGAGCGTGCAGGCCCGCGTGATGGAGCACATGCACACTGAGAACGGCGAGCTGACGGAACCTATCCGCGTGATCTGCCCGGGTCGCGTCTTTCGCAACGAGGCCATTACGGCCCGCGCCCACTGCTTCTTCCACCAGGTGGAGGGTCTGTATATCGACAAGAACGTGTCGTTTACCGACCTGAAGCAGGTGCTGCTCTCGTTTGCCCGCGAGATGTTCGGTGCCGACACGAAGATTCGTCTGCGCCCCTCTTACTTCCCCTTCACCGAGCCTTCGGCCGAGATGGACATCTCGTGCTTCATCTGCGGCGGCGAGGGCTGCGGCTTCTGCAAGCACACGGGCTGGGTAGAGATTCTGGGTTGCGGAATGGTCGACCCCAACGTGCTGGAGCAGTGCGGCATCGACTCGACGAAGTATAGCGGCTACGCCTTCGGTATGGGTGTGGAGCGCATTACGAACCTGAAGTATCGCGTCAGCGACCTGCGCATGTTCTCTGAGAACGATACCCGCTTCCTGCGCGAGTTCGAGTCGGCCGACTAACTGCGCGTGGAACGACTCTGGAACCATAACTACATAAAGGTGATGATAGCGAACTTCTCGCTATTCTTCGCCTTTTATATTTTGACCCCCTTGCTGCCGCTCTACCTGAGCGAGACGTTCGGGGCCACGAAGGACGTGATTGGGCTGGTGCTCTCGGGCTATACGGTGACGGCGCTGCTCATGCGCCCGTTCAGCGGCTACGTGGTCGACAGCTATCCGCGCAAGACGGTGCTGATGGTGTGCTACGTGGCCTTCGCCATCTTCTTTGCGGGCTATCTGGCCGCCTCCACGCTGCTGCTCTTCACCATTGTGCGCACGCTGCACGGCGGGCCCTTCGGGGCGCTGACGGTGGCCAACTCGACGGTGGCTATCGACGTGCTGCCCAGCTCGCGACGCAACGAGGGCATCGGCTACTACGGGTTGAGCAACAACCTGGCTATGGCGCTGGCTCCCACGATCGGTATCTTCGTCTATCATCAGACGCACAGCTTCGAGCTGCTCTTCTGGCTGGCGCTCATCATTGCCTTCGCGGGGCTTGCGATCGACGCTACGGTGCGGCTGCCTCATTCGGTTGCGGCGGCTGTAAAGCGCTCTGCCTCAAGGTCTCAGAAGCTGTCGCTCGACCGGTTCTTCCTGCTGCGCGGCTGGCTGCTGGGCACCAATATGGTGTTCTTCGGTTTCTGCTTCGGCGTGCTGAGCAACTATCTGGCCATCTACAGCAAGGAGCAGCTGGGCATCACCGGCGGCACGGGCACCTACTTCATGCTCTGCTCCATCGGACTCATGCTGTCGCGCCTGCAGGGCGGACGTGCGCTGCGGCAGGGACGGCTCACGCACAACGCCTCAGAGGGTATGGTCATCTCGCTCGTGGGCTACACGCTCTTCATCCTGATGCCCACGCTGAGCAGCAGTCCTGCGTCGGTAGCCGTAGGCTATTACGGGTCGGCCCTGCTCATCGGTCTGGGCAACGGCCACATGTGGCCCGCTTTTCAGAACATGATGATTGCGATGGCGCGGCACACGGAGCGCGGCACGGCCAACTCTACGATTCTCGTCTCGTGGGATGTAGGTATGGGCTTGGGTGTGCTGCTGGGTGGTGTGTTGGCCGAGGTTTTCGGCTACTCGCTGGTGTTCTGGACGGTGTCGGCCGTCAATGCCGTTGGCGTAGCGCTCTATTTCCTCTTCACCCGAAGCTTCTTCACTCGCGGCCGAATAGATTCCTCCGCCCTTTAGGGTTACAGACCCCACCCCTAACCCCTCCCCTTGAAGGGAGGGGATTGCTATTGGTTCCTTTTACTTGGAAGGGAGGGGGATTGCTAGTGAGTTTGAGTAGCGTGGCGGGCGGTAGTAGTCCCCTCCCTTGTAGGGGAGGGGATAGGGGTGGGGTCAGTAATATCCCCCCCCCGAGATACTCGCTTATTGCGCCGGCAGGAAGATGTGGTTACCAAACATGCAGTACTCTTCCTGGGTCGACGTGCGGAACATCTGGGCGGCGGCAAACTGCTGGAAGAAGGTGATGCGCAGCGAGTCGTTGCACTCGTTCACCCGTCCGTATATCATCACGTTGCCCGTAATCTCGCCCAGCCGGTCGGCATCGTTGGCCATCGAGTAGGCAGCACCGCCGTTGAGCGGCTCGTGGAGCATCTCGAAGTAGTACTTGCCGTCGCCCTCGGCCATCGTCTCGAGCGACACGCGCTGAATGCCGTTGTCGTAGAGGTAGCTGCTGGCCACCTCGCCCTCCGTAGCCGGCGCCATCGGCTGACGCAGCTTCTTAAACCACTCGGACATCTGCATGCGGGGCTCGCCCTGAATGCTGATTTCGCCCACCAGGTCTTCGTTGTCCGCATCAGAGCAGGTGGCGTTGAGATACTGTACGAGGTTGCCTTCGTCGGGGTCGGAACTGAAGGCCACCGAGTAGTTGGCCACCACGTTGCCGCCCGGCATGAACTCGTCGAGGTTCAGCGCATACTCCAGCCCGCCGCCGTCGTCGCCGTAGTAGCTGTCGATGAATCCGGCCACGAGGTTAGGTTCGCGTCCCGACTCGGGGAAGTAGACGTAGCCGGCGCAGATGTCCTCAGCGTGCAGCTGCAGGGCGAACTCCACGGGCGTTCCGTCGATCATGTTTCCGCTGAAGCAGAACTGTATTCTGATGCCCTCGAGGCCGTCGTCGGCGTTCTCTGCGTCAGCCACTTGTGCCGGGTTGTCGCCAGCGTCTGCACTTTCCGTCTGTGTCTTCTTGCCTCCGCAGGCTGCGAGCAGCAGCAGGAAGCCCAAGCATAGGAATACGTTTTTTTTCATTGTCGTAATAGGTTGATGATTGTTATTCTGCCACAAAGTTACGAATTTTTTTTGAGATGAGCAAGAAATTGTTGCCAACTTCTTGCTCATGTCGTGTTTTTACCGCTTTTATTCGGTTGGTAGGTGGTTCTTCTGGAAACTGATATCTGATATCTGAGTCACGTAGCCTCTACTCTTCCAGTTTCTCACCATCTTGGCCGTTGCGTTCTGGTTGGCCTCGAGTCCTTGCTGTCGGCGCACCAGCTGTGCTGCCTCTATCGTGAACTCAGCGGGCAGGAGCTCCAACAGATTGCGCGGCCCGCGTCGGCCTATGCGCGCCTCTTCGCCGCTGTTGGCCTGCTTGATGGCTTCGCCGAAGAACTGCATCTTGCACCACAGGTCGTATTGCAGCGACCAGCGAATGAAGTCGTCGATGGTCTTCTCCCACTTCAGCCCGTTGGCCACGTAGAGCACGCAGGCCTTCAGCCAGGCAATGACGCAGGCTCGGTGCGACAGGTTCCAGTAGACCTCGCTCTGCGACAGGCGTGCAAACTCGGCACACTCGTGTTGCAGCCTCGTGGCCAGCGCTGTGGCCTGTGGGCAGTCGGTGAGTCCCTTTGCGCTGACGAGCTGCTCGATGTAGGGGCGCAGCTGCTCGTCGAACTCGAAGTCGTATTGTCCGTAGACGGGCTGTTCGGCTCCTATTTCCTGCTCGGGGATGGTGCAGAAGTTGATGCGCGAGATGGGGCCGTCGGTGAGCACTCGCTGAAAGAATCGGCGCCCTTTCAGGATGGTGGTGCAGGCGTTCCAGTTGAAGCGGCACCTGGGTCTCGCGGTCACGCTCTGCACGCCCACACGTGTCTGTCCGTAGGTGGCGTCGGCGTCGAATGCCAGGCACATCAGCTGGAAGTGCTGTTTGCCCGTTTGCCCCTTCAGCTGCTCGAAGAGGTCGAGCTCGTTCAGCTTCACGTAGACGAAGTGTCCCTCGGCCTCGTCCATTCGGGTGACCAGCGCGGGCTTGGTCATATCGGGGTCAATCTCTTGAATCACGAGTCCCTCGGGTCGCATCATCTTGTCTTTGTTGGCGCCGCGCTTCTGGCAGTCCTTCTTCCACTCGGCTTCGCGCTGCTCGTTCTCCTTGTCGCGTCGGCGGATGTCGGCCATAATGCGGTCGATGGGCTTGTCGATGCATCCCTTGCCGGCACCCGTTCCCGCCATCAGGCAGTTCATGAGCGTTGCCTCGTGCTCCACGTTGTCGGTGTAGGTGAAGCGCACGCCGCAGAGGTGAGTGGCCAGCGGCGGAAACACAGCGTTGGCTACGGCTGGCTTGTAGACGTCGGGCGTTCGCGAGGTGAGCAGTTCTATGAGCTTCGGCAGCTTTTCGGGCATTTGCGGAGGTGTCGTCGTCTCTACGGCTGTTGCGTTTGCCGGCTCGCCGATAATCTCGCGCAGCTGTTTCGAGATGCCCTTTGGTGTCTCCTTACAGGCCGAGTCGACGATAGCCTCCAGCTCCTGTTCGCTGAGTCCCAGTCGCGGCATTACCTGCAGCAGCAGCGCCTTGTTGTTGTCGCAGATGGCTCGCAGGTTGACGGCCAGTTGATAGAGCCTCACGTTGCGTTCGCCCTCCTGCGGCGTGCCTCCCGTGCGCTGCCACCATTCGTCGATGATTTCCGTGTACGGTCGTCCTCTGAAAGAGAGAACCTCCCCAAGCCCCTCCGAAGGAGGGGGTGTCTGATTACATGATGGGGCGGCAACGGGGCTTGGGGAGGTTTCCTCCCAGGGTCGGTAGTGCTTGTTGGCCTTCTTGGCTCCGGGCGGCACCTGCTCCAATCCGCGCTTTTCGCGAATCTTCAGCCGAAGATATTCGTCCTCACACGCTTCGGCGGTCATCGGTTCCTCGAAGAGTGCGTCGTCCAGATACACCAGGTCGTCGGGCGACCCGCTCGTTGAAAACGACACGCGCTGCAAGTCGTGCGTATTGGTGTCCATCTCCAGCTTCAGGATGCACGCCACGCGTACTTGATTCTCCAAGATGGTGGTGCCCTTGACGCGCCTGCACACCAGGTGCCAGCCGCCGCTTGCCGAGCGTTCGAGCATTGCCAGCCCTATCTCGTCCTTCTTCGAGAGAATCAGCTGCTTCATCTCCTCAGCAGCAGAAGAATCATTGCCATAGAGGTCTACGTCGTGGAAGAAGAAGCTGCCGATGCTCTTACATCCGGCCAACTTGCCGTCGGCGTGTCCCAGATTGTAGGCCAGTTGCACCAGATGTGCTTTCTCCGATTCATCACCCTGTCGGGTCTTCGCCAAGTGTTCAAGGTTCTGTGCTGAATTGCGCAGCGCCAACAGTTGCTCGCGGTTTCTGACGGGGCGGGCCACCTTGTGGCGACCCTGTCCCTTTGCTTCGTATGTAATTTGGTATATCATAGCCTCTTAGTCGAAATAGTCAAACGGAATATCCAATTCATACCCACGAACCACCTTGCGCGCTATTGCCTTTGCCTGACTGACCAGACGCACGGGCAGCTCCGGCAGCAGCTTCTCGTCGAGCGAGAGCACGAAGTAGTAGCGGTGGTTCTGCCCCAGCGAAAACGAGCTGTTGTCCTCGCGGAAAATCGCCTTGTTGCGAATGCGCTTGGGCAGCTCGGTCATGTAGAGGTTGCCGTCGCGCTTCCGTCGCCTGGAAGTCGGCCGTTCTCAGTCCGTTCTCCAACACGTCGAAGGCCATCATGCCGTCGACAAATACCTGTCTCTTCTGTTTCTTGATAATTTTTTTCATAATTCTGATGTTGTTTTTAGGCGAGTTGTCGGGACGTGAGCGAAGTAGTTAGTTGTCGACATTTTAAACCTGGTACTCTTCCCTCTCTCAGCCTTTCAACTCAGAATTTTTTTTTGAGTTTAGAATTTTAGAATTAAATATGGATTACTACCATTCCTGGTCAAAGGGTCGGAAGTCGGGCTCGTAGATGCTCCCGTGCTCGCGTTCAAACTCAGCGCGAATCTGTGCGATGCTCTTGGCCTTTATCTTGAGGCCCATCTGCTCCGACTGGCTTTCTTCCTCGCGCACAGCGACCAGATACATTAGATACTCCTTGCGCTTCACCTGCCCTTGCGTGCGACCTGCCAGCTGCAGCTGCTCGCTCATCGCCCAGCACTCGCACACTTCGCGTGGCCGCACGTCTTCCCCTTGCTTCGTGCAGCGCCGCAGCGACAACGCCCGCGTGAGGTCTTTGTAGGCGCACGAGGCGCAACACTTGTTGACCTGAATGCCGAAGCTGTTGGTTTCTGTCTTTCTTATATACATTTCTTTTTTTTGCTCCCGCCTATCTGAAGGATGGCCCGCTCACATCGTTGGCTGCTCATCTCGGAAGACGTTGCAAAAGTACGATGCGATTATGCGACTGAAAAACATTTTTTTCAATCGCATTTTCAATCGCAAGCATAATGCCTCGCAAAGCCCCACGTAGCCGCAGGAAGAAAAAAATCAAAAAAAACATGCGACCAGAAGCCGAAGCCTCTAATCGCACATTTCAATCGCAAATCGTCGTTTTTTCTTATATCTTCTGAGCGTTCTCCAGCACCCAATCGGCGTAGGGCTGCCGCTTGCCTTGCGACATATAGCGCGAGAAGCTGCGCTTCTGGTCGTTCGGGTCAATCTTGGCTGCTATCGCATCGTAGCTGCCGCGAAGCACTCCCGCATCCTTCAGCAGCCCTGCGACGTAGGCCTTGAGCTGCGTGCGCTTGCTGCGCTCGCCCTTCACCGCCCACTCTCGGGCAATCTCCTCGCCGTGCTCCGACTGCATCAGCGCCTCGACGAAAGCGTCTGTCCACGCAGCATCGTAGCGCGCGTTGCTGCGCACTTCGGCAAACCAAGCACCCCTCAGCAGCTCCTGCAGGTTCTTCTTCGGGGCAAAGAGGTTCAGCGGCTGCTCTGCGGCTGACGTCGGCTGCGGCTGCTCTGCGGCTGCGTCCTCAGTCGTCGGTTCTGTCGGCTGCGGCTCAGCTGCTGCGTCCGCGGTCGTCGTTTCTGTCGGCTGCTGACTGCCCATGTAGATGTTCTGCTGGCCGATGGTAGGCTGATAGTTCAGTATCCACGCCATCTGGCTTACTATGTTCTGCTTGTCGCTATCTTCTTTCATACGGATTCTATTTGTTTTCGCTCCTGCCGCCCGCCAGCGGGGTCGGGCAGCGCTACGTGCTGCGTCTGAATCTGCGGCTGGTAGTTGCCCACGTTGGGTATGACGGTCTTCTGTTTCGTGTTGTCTATCGTCACGTTGTAGTTCAGTGCCACCGACGGCAGGCTTATCGCACCGCCCTCAGTCGTCGGTTCTGTCTGCTGCTGCCCGCTGTCGGTCGTCGCCGTGCGTTTTCCCTCGTCGGCGGCCGTCGCCGTCTCGCAGAAGGCAATGCCCGACACCAGTCGCCACAACACCTCGCGCGGCACGTGCAGATAGAGCAGCCGGCTGACGAAGTGTTCGCGGTCGTCTGTCCACGTCTCGTACATCCCTTCGGGGAAAGCCTCCAGCTGGCGCCTCACCTCGGCCGCGTCGTAGTGGCGGCGATGAGTCAGCAGCTGGCGCACCGCAGCCTTGCCGGTCAGCACCCGCATCCAGTAGTCGAGCACGTCGCCGTCGTGGGCGTCGCGCCCCGTTCGCCCGAAGGCCAGCCTCAGGTTCTCGGTCAGCGAGGCAAATGCATCGTCGGCGAGCCCCTCAAGGCGCAGCGAGAGCCTGCGTCTGAAGTCCTCCATATCGCCGCTCAGGTCGTAGCGCGACAGCGAGCAGAAGCGCTCGCCCAGCAACAGGAAGTCGTCGCGCTGCGTCTCGTCCCAGCGCTCGCGTTCGTCGAGCCGCTCCTCCAGTTCGTCCATCATGTATTCCAGCGAGAGCATCTGCTGTGTAGGCTTCAGCTCGGGGCCGGTGTAGGTCCACTCCAGAAACGGTCCCTGCGGAAACAGCTCCACATCCGTCGGCAGTATCTCCACACAGCCTTCGAACAGCGCGCCGTTGTGCTGCTCAATCATCGCGGCAATACGTCCGCGCAGCGAGTGCCGCCCGCTGCCTCTGAGTGCCAGCCACGCGTCTCTCAGTTCGCTGCCCGACACATAGCCCACGTGCCGTCCCTGCCAGTCGTATGCACGGATGGCGCAGGGGTCGAAGCTGTTCGTCGGCTCCGGCCGCAGCGTCATACTGCGCCCCAAGCCCTCGGCATAGAACGTGTCGAGGGTTGTCCCCACCTCGTAGTGGGTCAGCGCGACAATATGAAGCCTGCACGTCAGCATTTTTCTGTGTGGCATTAGTAATACTTATTTATAATGTATTTTTTACGGTTTGCAAAGGTACAAAAAAAACTCCGCATTTACGTGCAGATACTGAACTTTTTTTCGTCGTCAGTCAGCCAAACGGCAGCTGCTCTTCTGCCTCCTCGCGTGACTCAGATATCAGATATCAGTTTATTTGGCGAGCAAACGTTTTGGCTAAAGATTAGAGTGAATAATATATGTATATATATTACTATATATATAATATATATATTATATATATAGTAAACTTTGAGCCGCTATTTTGTATTGCTCCATGAGAAAACTGATATCTGATATCTGAGTCAAAATCGGGGGCGGCAGCAGGGGAGGGGTAAAGCACACGGTTAACAAAACTAAACGGTACAATTGGATGAACTAAAGAGGGCGTCCGCCCCGGCCTCAAGGGCAGAAGAGAGCGCGTGCTTTTTTGCGTGCTTTTTTCGCGAAATTATTTGCAGAAGATGAAAAATTTTCGTACCTTTGCATTGTGAAAATTAATCAACCAAACCTTTTATTAACCATTTAAATCTTAAACTATTATGGCAACAGAGAAAAAGTTTTTCTACAACGTGAGACAGAACCAGACGCGCGACTCCAAGATGTTCGGCAAATGGTATCCTGAGGCGAAAATCCTGCAGACGCTCTCGACGCGTTCGCTCGCGAAGCACATTATGAGGCACGGCTCGCCCTATACGCTCGACGTCATCATGGGTGTGCTCATTGCCTTCTCCGAGGCGGTGGTCGAGGAGTGCATGGCCTCGAACGCGGTGAAAATCGACGGGCTGGGAACGTTTACCCCCGTGATTGAGGCCGTGAAGGGCGGTTCCGAGGACAAGGAGGGCTGCGACGCCACGAAAATCCAGGGCATCCACATCCGTCTGACGCCCGAGGGCAGCGACATCTCGGGCGAGAACATCACCAGCCGGGCTATGCTGAAGCGCGTGAACCTGGAGCGTGCAGGATGGGTCACCGGCACCCACAAGACCAAGAACTACGCCGAGCACGCGTTCATGAACGAGACCGTAACGCCGTAAGCCGTCGCCGCGAAAACCGAAAGAAGCAGGAGGCTCCCGAAAGCCCTCCTGCTTCATTTCGTTAGCAAAGATGATATTATCGCAGCGCGTGACTCAGATATCAGATATCAGTTTCGTCAGCGAGACTTCTTAACGCTAAAGCATCTTCCCAGCAGGAAGCCTACGAGGAAAATAACGATGGTGCCGAAGACGATGGCCAGATACTCGTGGACGCCTGTAGGAGGCAAGCCCAGCCACTGGGCAGCCGAAATCCAGCCAATGACGATGACGCCGCAGACGACGCCAATAGCGGCGTCTGCGTGGCGCACGGTGCGCCCCAGCCAACCCAGCAGGAACAGACCCAGCATTCCGCCGCTGAAGATGCTCGACAGCTTCCACCACGCGTCGATAATGCTCTCAACGCTCAACATCGCTATAGCCACAGCTGCACCCAGCAAGCCCACAATGAGGCTGGAGAGACGAAGCACGTAGACGTGGCGCGAGTCGCTCGCGTCGTGAATGAGCGGCTTGTAGTAGTCGGTCAGAATGATGGTGGCGGCCGACGTGACGCTCGTAGAGACGGTGCTCATTCCGGCAGCAAAGATAGAGGCAATGAGCAGGCCGCGCAGACCTACGGGCAGTCCCTGCACAATGAAGTAGGGGAACACGTAGTCGGGCTTGGCCGCAATGCTCTCGGGCAGCAGCTCCGGACGCGCCGTATAGTAGCTGTAGAGCGCGGTGCCGATGAGGAAGAACAGCGCTGAGACGGGAATGAACAGATAGCCGCCGAACTGGGCCGAGAAGCGGGCCGACCGCTCGTCTTTGGCTGCGTGGTAGCGCTGCACGTAGTTCTGGTCGATACCGTAGTTCTGAAGGTTGATGAAGATGCCGTAAACCAGGCACACCCAGAACGTGCTCGTTGAGAGGTCGCTCGTGAAGGCACCCAGCGAGAACTTGTTGCCCTGAGGCGAATGAATGGCGAGGTCGAACACCTGCATCGGGCCTTCGGGCATCTGGCAGAAGAGAATAATCAGGCAGAGCACGGCGCCTCCGATGAGGATAATACCCTGAATGGCGTCGGCCCAGATGACGGCCTTCAGCCCGCCCAGCATAGAGTAGAGAATAATGGCGAGCGTAGTGGCCAGAATGACCACGTGCATGTTCCAGCCCATCAGTATATACATAGGTACGGCCAGCAGATAGAGAATGCTGCCCATACGCGCAATCTGCGTGAGCAGGTAGCAGGCCGACGCGTAGAGCCGCGCCCAGCGACCGAACTTCTCCTCGAGGAAGGCATAGGCCGACACCGAGCCGCTCTGCCTGTAGAACGGCACGAAATAGCGGGCGGCGAAATAGCTGGCTATAGGAATGCTGAGCGAGAAGACGAAGGCGTTCCAGTCGCTGGCAAACGCTTTGCCCGGATAGCCAATATAGCTGATGCTCGATACGTAGGTGGCGAAAATCGACATGCCCACCACCCAGCCGGGCAGCGAACCGCCTGCGCTGGTGAACTCGTTGGCCGACGAGCCTTTCTTGAAAAATGATGCTCCCATGAGCACTACGCCTCCGGTAAAGACGAGGAAGACGATCAGGTCGATAGTTTGCATAAGTCAGATTGTGTTTTTAGATAGTTTCAGTCGCAGGCTGTTCAGCACCACGCTCACGCTCGAGAAGGCCATCAGCGCCGAAGCCCACATGGGGGTGATTTGCCACGATAGCCCGAAGAGGTAGGGGAGCCCGGCCGCAAGGGGAATACATATTATATTATAGATAAACGCCCAGAACAGGTTCTGGTGTATCATCCCTACGGTCTTCCGCGAAATAGTAATGGCGTCGGGAATGCGGCGCAGGTCGTCGCCCATAAGCGTCACCTGAGCCACGTCCATTGCTACGTCGGTGCCGCGTCCCATAGCAATGCTCACGTCGGCAGTAGCCAGCGCCTGAGAGTCGTTGATACCGTCGCCCACCATCGCCACCGTGTGGCCTTCGGCCTGCAGACGGCGCACCAGGTTCTCTTTGTCCTGCGGCAGCACCTGGCTCTGATAGTGCTCAATACCGGCCTCGCGGGCCCAATGGGCCACCCGTTCTTCCTTGTCGCCACTCATCATGTGGATGCTTATCTGCTGCTCGTGCAGCAGGCTGATGGCTTCGCGTGCGTAGGGTTTCAGCATTTCGCTGCTTTCGCCCTCGGCCGAAGTGGCGGGCATTGTGACGGTGCCGGTCTTGTCGACCACCATTGCGTCGACCTTACGCAGCTGCTCCAGCGCCGTTGCGTCCTTTATCAGAATGTTGCGTTCGGCGGCTTTGCCTATGCCCACCATCAGCGCTGTCGGCGTAGCCAACCCCATAGCACAGGGACAGGCGATAACGAGCACGGATACAGCCGAGAGGATGGCCTGCGGCAGGTGTTGCGAACCGCCAATGAGCAGCCACAGCAGAAACACCAGAACGGCAATGCCTACGACTGCAGGAACGAATATCAGGGCAATGCGGTCGACCACGTGCTGAACGGGAGCCTTCGACCCCTGAGCCTCCTGAACCATACGAATCATGTTGGCCAGCACCGTCTTCTGGCCTATTTCTTCGGCTCGGAAGCGCAATGTACCTTTGCTCACAATCGTTCCGGCCAGCACTTTGTCGCCTTCCGATTTGCTGACGGGTACTGACTCGCCCGTCATCATGCTCTCGTCAATTAGCGCTTCGCCCTGAGTGACTTTACCGTCGACGGGCACTTTCTCACCCGGACGCACCTCGAGAATGTCGCGTTGCTGAACGGCAGCAATGGGGATGTCGCTGATATTGTCGGCATCAACCAGATGGGCCGTCTTTGGTTGCAGACCCATCAGCGAGCGAATGCTGGAGGCGGTGCCCTGCTTGGCACGCTCTTCGAGCAGACGGCCCGTCAGCACAAAGGTGATAATCATCACCGAAGCGTCGTAGTAGGTGTGGTTCTCAATGCCCCGACTTCCCCAGAAATCGTCGCCCCAGAAGGTATTGAAGACGCTGAACAGGAAGGAAATGCACGTAGACAGGGCCACGAGGGTGTCCATATTGGCAGAGCCGTGTGTGAGCTGTTTCCAGGCTACAACGTAGAACTGGCGTCCGCAATAGATGAGGTTGGCCAGACTCAGGATGAGCATCAGCTGATTGGCTTCGCTACGTGACGACATAGAGAGCCAATCCATTGAAATGCTCATCACGAGCAACGCCAGCACCCACGAAGTAATGCACTTGCGCTGCAGCTGCTGATAGGCACGCCGCTCAATTGCCTCTACGTTACGGTCTTCCTCAATCACCATATCATAGCCAATACCGGCCAGCTGCTCCTGCATCTGCTGTAGCGTGGTCTGTTCGGTGTCGTACTCTACAAGTGCTGTTCTCGTAGGCAGGTTGACGCTGGCCGAGCGTACACCCTCGATTGTATTGAGCTTTCGTTCAACGTTAGCCGCACAGCCGGCACACATCATGCCCAGTACGGCCAGGTTCTTCTTTTCTATCATAGCTTTCCCTGCTCTCCCAGATATGAGTCCTTGAATCCGAGGAAATAGAGCACACCGTCGAGTCCGATGGTGTTGATGCTCTGTTTGGCGTTGGCCACAACGCGCGGTTTGGCGTGAAAGGCAATACCCAGGCCTGCTTCTGAAATCATGGGCAGGTCGTTGGCTCCGTCGCCAACGGCGATAGTCTGAGCAAGGTTCACTTTCTCTACCTGCGCAATGAGCTTCAGCAGCTCGGCCTTGCGGTGGCCGTCGACGATTTCGCCCACGTAGTTGCCCGTGAGCTTACCGTTCTCGTCAATCTCCAGCTCGTTGGCGTAGACGTAGTCAATGCCGTACTTGCGCTGCAGGTATTCGCCGAAATAGGTAAATCCACCTGAAAGAATGGCAATCTTATAGCCGCAGCGCTTCAGAATAGTCATCAGACGGTCTACGCCCTCGGTGATGGGCAAGTGCTCGGCAATCTCCTGCATTACGCTCACGTCGAGTCCCTTGAGCAGCGAGACGCGACGGGTGAAACTCTCCTTGAAGTCGATTTCGCCCCTCATAGCGCTCTCGGTGATAGCCTTCACCTCAGCTCCCACACCTGCACGCTCGGCCAACTCGTCAATACACTCCGTCTGAATGAGCGTTGAGTCCATATCGAAGCAAATGAGTCGACGCATACGACGGAACATATCGTCGAGCTGAAATGAGAAGTCGATTTCCATTTCGCTCGACAACTTCATGAGCTTGCGCTGCATTTCCTGACGGTCGTGGGGCTCGCCTCTGAGCGAGAACTCGATGCAAGCCCTTACGTGTTTGGCGGGATTCTTGATGCTCTTGCGGCCTGTCAGGCGGATGATAGAGTCGATGTTCAGTCCCTGATCGGCAATAACCGAAGTTGCAGCCTCTATCTGGCGGGCCTCCAGCTGACGGCCCATCACCATGAGAATGTAGCGGTTCTTGCCCTGATGGCTCACCCAGTCTTCATACTCGTCGTCGCTGATGGGCGAGAAACCGATGTTCACGCCCAGTTCGGTTGCCTTGAACAGCAGCTCTTTCATTACCTGTCCCGAGTGCATTTCGTCCATTCGGATGAGAATGCCCAGCGAGAGCGTTGAATGGATGTCGGCCTGTCCGATATCCAGGATTTGTGCATCGTACTTGGCAAGAATGCCCATTACTGAGGCTGTAAGCCCCGGACGGTCCTGACCGGTTATTCTGACGAGGATTTGTTCCTTGCGGTTGTTCTTTTCCATTATGCTTGTTTTTGTTTCAGTTCTACAATCAATTCCTTGCCTGCCTCGACGGCAATACGCTCGTCCTCCAGACAGAGCCATCCGTTGTCAGCCGAGCTGAGCACCTTTACCTGGTGCTTGTCCATATAGACGTGGATCAGTCCGCGTGGTGTAGGCACGTCGCCCTCCATCCATTCAAGTCCGCCGAGAACGGGCTTCACTTCGAATTCGGTGTAGCCTGTTCGGGTGGGCTTCACGCCGAGGAAATATCGACCCAGCAGATAGAGGGGCGAGGCTCCCCAGGCGTGGCAGAGCGACTTGCCGTAAGGACGTCCGTACATAGCCAAATGCTCGGCTCCGTGCTCCTCGGGATTATACTTCTCCCAGAAGGAGGTGGCTCCCTCGCGCAGCATTCCTCCCCAGTAGTCCTTGATTTCCTTCATCACGTAGTCGTGATGTCCGGTGATGCAAAGGGCTTCCAGTTCATAGAAGCGCATATAGGGTGTGGTGATGGGAGGAACGTTGGGATTGAGCAGCACGTTCTTGGCCACCTTCTCCTTTTGCTCGTCTTTAAGCAGACCATAGACAATAGCCATGATGTGAGGAAACTTCGTGATTTGCTTGTTCAGTTTTCCGTCTTCCAGGGAGTGCCAGAACACGCCACGCTCCTCGTCCCAGAAGGTTTCGGGTATCTTCTTCTGGAGTGCCTTTGCTTTCGAGGCATAATAGCTGGCCAAGTCGTTTCTCCTTATTAAGATGGAAAGAACGAATAGCATCAGGTAAGCGTTAAGCAGTAGCAGCTGCTCAAAACAGAGGACGCCCCGCTTGTGCATTGGGAAGTCGGTCCAGTCGACAAACACCCAGTCGTCGCTTTTCCCCTCAGCAAAACCGTCTTCGTTCAGGCGGCTCTCCACGTAGTCCATGAGCGACTTGATGCGTGGGAACATTTCTTTAATGAAATCCAGGTCGCCCGTATACATCAGGAACTGGCGGAGGGATATGAACCAATAGAACGTGTAGTCCATGATGGTGTTCACATGAGCTGTCACGGGATCTTTCCCTCTGAGCTGCCGAATGGTGCGCTTCACGCATTCGGTGTCGAAGTGCAGATAGTAGTTCATCAGGTACGACTGGATTGCGTCGCCCGACCAAGTCCAGCGGTCGCGCTTAATGCCGTCCATGAAGAACTCGCGGGTGGTCAGCTCCAGCGTGTAGGCGCTAACCTCCCAGATGCGGTTCAGCTCGTCGTCGGAACAGCGGAACGAGCCTGAATGCTGGGGCGAGAAGGGCGCATACTCGAAGTCGACGAGCACGTCGCCGTAGGAACTGTCGGCAGCTGCCTCTATATAGATGTAGCGGAAGGCTTTGCTTCCTGGCGTGCGGTGGCCTTCGCGCAGCACGTCGAGCGTCTCGCAATGTTCCTTGTCGAGTGCTTCCTCGCGGCTCTCACCGTAGAACACTTCGAGGGTGCCCTTCTGCTGGGTGAGCTTCAGGTAGCCGAACATCTCGCGTCCGAAGTCGTAGAGCATACCTGCAGGCGAAATGCGCTCCTCGTTTACGGGGCGCATTTCCTTGCGCTCCAGCCGGTATTGCGAGGGTGGGGTGGAAGGACTGTCGAAGTTCCAGCAGCCTGCGGGAACGTAGATACCCGAACCGTGGGCCACACCGTTCTCGTCAATCCATATCTTATCTTCGTAGGTCACCATCCACGTAGCGTCGGAGACGATACTGCCGCCCGTCACAAAGATGGCGGGAGGAGTGGCCTGGTTCCACACCTTGATACTGAGTTCGTGGTGTCCCTTCGGCACCTGATGATGGGCCTGCAGCTTTCCGTCGACCGAGAAACTGTATTCGCCTTCGGCATCAATCGTGAGTTCGATATCTTCGTCGAGGTCTACGCTCTTCGTGAATGCTACGGTAGGCCAGTGGGAGTCCTGCTTCCAGAAGGGAGGGAAAATGACGCCTCGTTCCGTGCGTCGGTTATTGAAGATGTTGCCCAGCCACACTTCGAAGTCGCCTGGGTACCATATCCATGTTGGGGTTGATGTTTTCATTCTACACTATCTGATAGTTGTTCTGTATGCTATTGCCTCATGCCGGCACGTTGCTTGATGGCTTCAGACACCTGCGGACCGTTGTTCTGCCACACATTACCCGGGCCGTTGGCGTTCTGCAGGTACTTCTCCTCGGGTGTCCAGTTGTCGCGCACGGTGATGTTGCTCGACCCTTCGTCGGTGTAGAGATAGAACCAATGATTGGAATCGTGGACGTAGGAGGGACGGGCAATGTCGCGCACCACATTCTCGCTGATGACGGTTCCGGGCTGGTTGCCCAAGGTGTAAATGCCGGCACAGTCGTACATGTGCTGGGCGTAGTCGTATATCAGGTTTGCCTGTACCTTGTTGTCTTTCATGCAAACCAGGTCGCGGTTCCATCCCCATCCGAGGGAAATGCCGGTGTAGCTGACGTCGTGGATGGTGTTGTGGCTGATGTTGATGTTGCTTACGTAGCCTGCGCAGATGGCCACACAGCCCCAGTCCTCGTTGCTCAGGTCGTGGAACTCGGTCTGCTCGACGCTGAGTCCTCGGCACACCTCGCGGAAGTCGGTGGGCGAGTAGGGCAGATGGGTCTCCAGTCCCTCGGGCGAGAAGGAACCAACGACGAGTCCGTTCATTGCAATATCGGAGAACTCACTGTCGAACACGCGTCCGCCTTTGCAGCCGACGCGGTAGTCGAGTCCTGAACCGCCCAGATGATTGAAGTTGCAGGCCTCAAAGCTGACGTCTTCGGCCCAGCTTGCCTCTACCGCAGCACGGGCGCGCCCCAGCCATCCCTGGTTGTCAAGCTTGTGATTGTTGGGACGGTCGATTTGCGGACGCAGCTTGTAGGCCTCAATGAGGGGCATACCAGCCTGCAAGGGTACGTGTCCGTGGGTGGAGGGACGCATCCAAGTGGTGTGGGCAAAGCAGATGCCCTCGAACCTGACGTTCTTCACCGGACGCTCGGGCGTGCCTACGACCTCTACCAGGTTCTCAAGTGCCGGCACGGTGGCCACAAAGTTGCCGTCGGCCTCGTCGGGCAGCGGATAGTAATAGAGCTTGTGGGCCATGATGTCGTGATACCATTCGCCGGGTTGGTCGAGCAGTTCGAAGGCGTTGGTGAGGTAGAAGGGCGAGGGATGGCCCGTGTCGGGCGTCATAGGAGAGGGCCAGGGATGCTCAAACTGCAGGCGGCTCTCGGGGTCGTGAAAGCTCACGGCAACGCTGTCGCCACGGGCTGTGAGCGACTTAATGCGCAGGTTGGCAACACACCACATCTGATGGAGCACCATTTCGAGCCCCTGAGGTACCTGCTTCAACAAACTGGAAGGGATGCTCTTGCGCGGCACCCACAGCACGTGGCCCTCCTTGTCGACCGAGCGAATGCGGGCCATCTGCTCGAAATCGCTCACGTCGCGGGCTCTGACGGCCTTGCGGTCGTTCACCCACAGCTGACGGAAGTCCAGCGGACGGCCGTTGAACATGGGTGTATCGGCTACGTAGAGCTTGCCTTGCCGCCGCCAGCCGGTCACTTCAATACCGCCGCTGATGACCGAACCGGGCCCGGAGATGGTGAGCCCGCTGTCTTCCGGCCGCAGGCGCAGCGGTTCGTAGATGCGATGAATGCCCGGTTCCAGGGTGATGGTGACGCTTTGGGCCTCGCCCGTACGAACCATTTCGCGGGCTGCCCTGATGCCGAAGGCAATCGAAGAACCGATGGGTATGTTGATGGTTGCAGCACTTGCGTCGAGCGTCAGGAGTGCTGCGGTGAGTATGATGCTGAGTCTTGTTCTCATTTTAAGAAGTGATTATTGAGCCAGAGGCAGCCAGAGGCTCATGTCCTGATTGCCGCGATTGTCCCATGCGTAGTAGGGAATGAGGCGGATTTTCGTGGTTTTCTTTGCGGTCTGCTGCAGTTCGCGGTAGAGCGTGTGGTTGTCCCACTTCCGGTTGTTCACCACGTTGACCTCGCCCTCAAGCGCTGTGAAGCGGTGGCCGGCAATCTCCATAGGCACCTCCTTCAGCTGGATGTTGGCCGGCAAGGCAATGTCGTTGATGCGGTAACCGCCCTCAATGTCCTGTCCCTCGAGGCAGTAGACGATGGGGCCGCGCTTCACGGCCACCTGGTTCTTGGCTTCCTCGACGAGCGGGTTGGCCTCGATGAGACGCGGACGCATCTCGAAGTTGATGTCAATCACGTCGCCCTTCTTGAACTTGCGCTGGATGATGCCCGTATGGTTAGGCCCTAAGTCCTCGCCATTGACGGCAATGCTGTATTTGTCGCACCAGTCGGGAATGTGGAGCATGACGCAAGAGCAGTCCTTCACCTTCTTGAACGTCAGCCTGACCTTTCCGTCCCAGGGATAGTCGGTCTGCTGTTCTACCACGAGTTCTTTCGTGGTCAGGGTGTTGTTGCCGTAGAGATTCACCCACAGGCAGTTGCCGCCTGTGAGGGCATAGGCATACTCCTGAGCTTCGCAGAGCGTGCGGGTGGTGTTCGGCGGACAGCAGAAGCACGAGATGTAGTGCTGTCGCTGCTTGGGCCAGCGCATGGTGTAGGGGAACTCCTGGGTGCGTCGCAGGGCTTCGGTGTAGAAGTAGTTCTTGCCGTCGAGCGAGATGCCCGAGAGGATTCCGTTGTAGAGTTCGTTCTCGATAATGTCGATATACTTGTTGTCGGCCGTGGTCTGGAACATTCGCCAGGAGAAGAGCAGCATTCCTATCTGCGCGCAAATCTCGTTGTGGGCGGCTTCCTGCGGCAGCTGAAACTGGCGTCCGTAGGCCTGATGTATCTGCTGGATGCTGGGTTGGTCGTAGGTAGTGCCGTCGGGCGACACGCCGTCGTAGAGCGCACCGCAGCCTCCCATGATATAAATCTTGTGCTCGATGATGTCGTTCCAAATGGCAGTCAGGTTCTTCATCAGCTGTGCCTCGCCCGTTTCGGCGTAGAGGTCGGCAACGCCGGCATAGAGATAGTTGGCTCTGACGGCGTGGCCCATTGCCTCATACTGCTCGCGGAACTTGTGGCGGTCCTGATTGTGGTCTTCGCCGTTCGTCACCGAGTCGCGAATGGCAATGAGTCCCTTGGCCAGCGTCAGGTATCGTTCGTCGCCCGTCTCCCGATACATCTCGGTTGCACCCATGTAGTGAGAGGGGCAGATGGCGTTGCGCGACAGCTCGGCAGCGTCGTTGGTCAGGAAGTTGTAGAGGAAGTCGGCAGCCTTCTTTCCGCAGTCGAAGAGCGTAGTCTTGCCAGTAGCCCGCTTGTGTACGATACCTGCCGTCATGAGGTGGCCTAAGTTGTAGGTCTCGAAGTTCAGACGCGAGGCAAATGCCTTCTTGTGGTCCTTTCCAATCTCAATTCCGATATTGGTGTTGTCGCCTGAGTGAGAGTCGATTCCGGCATTTCGCTCGCTGATTACTACGGGGGTGTGTATGTAGCCGTCGTTGCGTTGAGCCAGTCGCACCTGCTCAATGAACTTGTCCATCAGCGCGTCGAGCTTCGGGTCTTTCGTCACGGCATAGACGGCAGCACAGGCTTCCAGCCACTTATACATGTCGCCGTCGTGGAAGGGAGGGCCGTGGTGCACGCCCTTCACCGTGCCGGCTGCTACTTCGAAATTGCGGAACCCGTGGCTCACGTCGGGCGAGTTCCAGGTGTCCCACATGTCCCAGATGGTGGTCTTGGAGAGCACGCCGAAGCGCTCGCCCCAGAAACCGCCCGTCCACTGCGTGGCTCCAAGGGGTGTGTTGCTTATTTTTGCATACTGGCTGTGGCTCATGTCTGCAAGTCCTTGGGCCTGCATTCCTACGGCAAAGGCCATGCTGCAGATGATGTTGAATGTTCTTTTCATTATCGTTCGATTTATATTATATAATATAAAGACGCATTTCGTGCGCTTTTGTCACGCTTTAGCGGAATGAAAGCGGCACTTTAACGGGATGAAAGCGGCACTTTAACGGGATGAAAGCGGCACTTTAGTGGGATGAAAGCGGCACTTTAGCGGAATGAAAGCGGCACTTTAGTGGGATGAAAGCGGCACTTTGAGGAGGCAAAAGAACCGGATGAAGAAAAATTCCAGGCCTCAGCATGTGGCATTCGGGATTTTTTCGTAACTTTGCATCCGCAATGAATGAGAACCTACTGGAACAACTAAACGATAGTCAGCGCGAGGCGGTGACCTATTGCGACGGCCCTTCGCTGGTAATAGCTGGCGCAGGCTCTGGAAAAACACGTGTGCTTACCTATAAGATTGCCTATCTGCTGCAGCAGAAAGAACTCGGCCTGGCTCCCTGGAACATCCTGGCGCTGACGTTCACCAACAAGGCTGCACGCGAGATGAAGGAACGCATCGGACGACTCGTGGGCGAGGAGCGCGCACGCTATTTGCAGATGGGAACCTTCCACTCGGTCTTCGCTCGCATCCTTCGCTCCGAGGCCGACAAGCTGGGCTTCAACGCCAATTTCACCATCTACGACCAAGCCGACTCACGCTCGCTGGTGAAAGCCATCATCAAGGAGATGGGCCTCGACGAAAAGGCCTATAAGCCCAACTCGGTGGCCGACCGCATTTCAATGGCGAAGAACCACCTCATTCTGCCGCAGCAATACGCCACAAGCCCCAGCGCCGAAGACGACGCCCGGCGCAAGCTTCCGGCTATCAAGGACGTCTACATGCGCTACAACGAACGTTGCCGGCAGGCTAATGCAATGGACTTCGACGACCTGCTGGTGAAGACCTACGTGCTCTTCGAGACTCACGACGACGTAAGACGCAAGTATGTAGAGAAGTTCAAGTTCGTGCTCGTCGACGAGTATCAGGACACCAACTACGCCCAGCAGGCCATTGTGCTGCAGCTGACGCGAGAGCATCAGCACGTGTGCGTGGTTGGCGACGACGCACAGAGCATCTACAGCTTCCGCGGAGCAAACATCGACAACATCCTGGATTTCCGCAACCACTACGACAACGCCCGCCTCTTCAAGCTCGAACAGAACTACCGCTCAACGCAACTCATCGTGCAAGCGGCCAACAGTCTGATACGCAAGAACGAACGGCAGATACCGAAGGACGTCTACAGCAACAACGAGAGCGGCGAGAAACTGACGCTGAAGCCCGCCTACAGCGACCGCGAGGAGGCCATGATCGTGTGCAACGACATTGTGCGGCTGCGCCGGCAGGAGCAACTGGAGTACAGCGACTTCGCTATTCTCTATCGCACCAACTCGCAGAGCCGCTCGTTCGAGGAGCAAATGCGCAAGATGAACATTCCCTACCGCATCTATGGCGGCCTCTCGTTCTATCAGCGCAAGGAGATAAAGGACGTCATTGCCTACTTCCGCCTCGTGGCAAACCCAAACGACGAGGAAGCGCTGAAGCGCATCATCAACTATCCCACACGCGGTATTGGCGACACGACGTTGGCCAAAATCGTTGCCTGCGCCAATCAGCACTTGGTCAGCCTCTGGACGGTCATCTCGCAACCCGTGCTCTTCCGGCTGAACGTGAGCAAGGCCACAGCGACCAAGATAGAGGCTTTCCGGCAGTTGATAGAGGGCTGGAGCAGCCGGATGGCAGCAGAAGATGCCTACCAGCTGGGCCACGACATCATCATGCAGAGCGGCATTTCGAAAGACATCTATAGCAGCAATAATCCTGAAGACCTGTCGCGACAGGAGAACCTGGAGGAGTTCCTCTCTGGTATGCGCGACTTTGTCGACACCCGCCGCGAGGAAGATATGGGCGACCAGGTGAGCCTGAGCGACTTCCTGCAGGAGGTGGCCTTGCTGACCGACCTCGACAGCGAGGGCGACGACGACGGACAGAAGGTGGTTCTGATGACTATCCATGCGGCAAAAGGTCTGGAGTTCCCGACGGTCTTCGTTGTAGGATTGGAAGAGAATATCTTCCCTTCTCCTATGTCTACCAATTCGTTACGCGAGCTTGAAGAAGAGCGCCGACTGCTTTATGTGGCCATTACGCGCGCCGAGAAGCATTGCATTCTGACCTGCGCTCAGAACCGTTTTCGCTACGGGCGAATGGAGTACGACACACCGTCGCGCTTTATCAAGGATATCGACCCTCAGTTGCTGCGCGTTGAGTCGATGAAGGGTGACGACGACGAACCTGCCGTGCACCGGATGGACTCGGGCTATGGTGCAGGTAGCCGTAGCAGTTCGTCGCCCTGGATGCAGAATCCTCACCCGGTGGCTACCCAGTTCCGTGCCGACCCCAAGCCGCGGGCTGTTGCTCCCCGGAGGGCCGAAGAGCCTGTCGATCCCTTCAGCAGTAGCTTTAAGCGCCAGTTGCAGCAGGCCAGCGGCGGGCGTTTCCGTCCGGTTTCTCGTGCTGCGGCACCCAGCGTGGCTCCTGCCGGCAGTCAGTCGCTGCGCGAAGGGCAGACGATTGAGCACCAGCGCTTTGGCATAGGAAAGGTGCTGAAGGTAGAGGGAACGGGCGAGAACGAGAAGGCTACCGTTGAGTTCCGCAATGCCGGAACGAAGCAGTTGCTGCTGAAGTTTGCCCGCTTCAAGGTTCTTCCATAAACAGGTCGCTCATCACCATATCGCTGACGAACAGCCCCTTACGGGTCAGCCGCAATTGCTGACCCTGCTGCTCGAGCAGCCCTTGCTCCAGATACTTGCGGGCCAACTGAAGGCAACAGCGCCGCTGCTCTTCCGATAGCAGGCGCAGGTCTACGCCTTCGCAGGTGCGCAGTCCCAGCATCATTCGTTCGTTATAGCGTGTCTGCTCGTCGATTTCCTCGCTTTCTGTTTGTGGGGTTCCTGCCTCAATGCCTTCCAGGTATGCTTCAATGTCGTCGGTGTTCCACTGCCGTTTCCGTCCGTCGTACGAATGGGCAGCAGCCCCCAGGCCCACATAGGGCACGTCGTGCCAGTAGCTGCTGTTGTGGCGTGAGCGGAATCCGGGGCGGGCGAAGTTGCTGATTTCGTAGTGTTCGTAGCCCGCCGCAGCCAGTTGGTCAATCAGCGTGTAGTACATTTCGCGGCTCAACTCCTCGTCAGTCTCATGTATTTTTCCTGTCTGAAGCAGTTGGTAGAGTGGGGTGTTTTCCTCATACATTAAGCTATAAGCAGACAGATGTTCCGCTTTGAGCTCCAATACATTACGAATATCAGCACGCCATTCCTCCATCGTCTGGCCGGGGAAGCCATACATCAGGTCGACGCTGATGTTGCGAATGCCCGCAGAACGGAGCAGCTCAACGGCCCGAGGCACCTGCACGGCGCTGTGTCGACGGCGCAGAAAGCGCAGCCGCTCGTCGCTGAACGTCTGGGCACCCATACTCACTCTGTTGACGGGCAGTTCGCTGAGTAGCTCGGCAAAAGCGGGAGTGACGTCGTCGGGGTTGCACTCCAGTGTGATTTCGGCATCGGCACTCACGTCGTACACCTTATTAATATATAAAAAGAGCTGGCGCAACTGGTCGGGAGTGAGCTGTGAAGGGGTTCCTCCGCCCAGGTAGACGGTGTCAGCTCGGCATCCGCCCCTTGTTTCCATCTCACGGCAGAGCGCGTCGACGTAGCGCTGACGCAGCTCCAAACGGGTGGTAGAGTAGAACCCGCAATAGATGCAACGACTCTTGCAAAAGGGAATATGAACGTAAATACCTGCCATTTCGTTTGCAAAATTACTAATTTTGTTTAATATTTGAAAGCATTTCTTGCATATTTCACAAAATATGTCTACCTTAGAGCCCGATAAAGAGAACACCAATAAACTCAAAACTATAAAAGTAACATGAAAATCTATCAGACAAACGAGATTAAGAACATCGCATTGCTTGGCAGTGCGGGTAGCGGCAAGACTACTCTTGCCGAGGCAATGGTCTACGAAGCAGGCATCATCAAGCGCCGTGGCACCGTAGAAGGTAAAAACACTATGAGCGACTACTTCCCCGTGGAACAGGAGTATGGCTACAGCGTATTCTCGACCGTATTCCATGTGGAGTGGAACAACAAGAAACTCAACATTATCGACTGCCCGGGTTCCGACGACTTCGTCGGGGGTGCAATCACGGCTCTTAACGTGACCGACCAGGCTGTGATCCTCATCAACGGACAGTATGGCCCGGAGGTGGGCACGATGAACGCCTTCCGCAATACCGACAAGCTGAAGAAGCCTGTCATCTTCCTGGTGAACCAACTCGACCGCGACAATTGCGACTTCGACCAGATTCTGGGCCAGTTGCGCGAGGTCTACGGACCGAACTGCGTGCCTGTTCAGTATCCTATAGCTACAGGAGCCGGCTTCAACAGCGTGATCGACGTGCTGCTCATGAAGAAGTATTCATGGAAGCCCGAGGGTGGTGCTCCCATCATCGAGGATATTCCTGCCGACCAGCTGGAGAAAGCCAAGGAGATGAAGGCTGCGCTCGTAGAGGCTGCTGCCGCCGGCGACGACACGCTGATGGAGAAATTCTTCGAGACCGAAGACCTTTCTGAAGACGAGATGCGCGAAGGCATCCGCAAGGGCCTCGTCACACGTTCCATCTTCCCCGTGTTCTGCGTATGTGCAGGCAAGGATATGGGTGTACGTCGTCTGATGGAGTTCCTGGGCAATGTGGTTCCGTTTGTCAGCGAAATGCCTGTTATACAGAATGCTGCCGGCAAGGATGTGCCTGCCGACGCCAGCGCTCCCACCTCACTTTATTTCTTCAAGACGGGTGTTGAGCCCCACATCGGTGAGGTTTCTTACTTCAAGGTAATGAGCGGTGTAGTGAAGAGCGGCGACGACCTGACGAATGCCGACCGTGGCTCGAAGGAGCGCATGGGTACGCTTTATGCTTGTGCAGGTGCCAACCGCATTCCGGTTGACCAGCTCGTGGCCGGCGACATCGGCTGCACCGTGAAGCTGAAAGACGTGAAGACTGGCAACACGCTGAACGGCAAGGACGTTGAGAACCGCTTCGACTTCATCAAGTATCCTAACTCTAAGTTCTCTCGTGCCATCAAGGCAGTTAACGAGGCTGAAACCGAGAAGATGATGGCGGCACTGCAGAAGATGCGCCAGGAAGACCCCACATGGGTTGTTGAGCAGTCGAAGGAACTGCGCCAGATTATCGTTCACGGACAGGGTGAGTTCCACCTGCGTACGTTGAAGTGGCGTATGGAGAACAACGAGAAGATTCAGATTGAATACGTTGAGCCGAAGATTCCGTATCGTGAGACCATCACCAAGATGGCACGCGCCGACTATCGTCACAAGAAGCAGTCGGGTGGTGCCGGCCAGTTTGGTGAAGTTCACCTCATCGTAGAGCCCTATACTGAGGGTATGGAAGACCCGACTTCGTTCAAGATCAACGGTCAGGAGTTTAAGATGAACATCAAGAGCAAGGAAGAAATTGACCTGGAGTGGGGCGGAAAGCTCGTGTTCATCAACTCTGTGGTGGGTGGTGCCATTGACCTGCGCTTCATGCCTGCAATCCTGAAGGGTGTGATGGAGCGCATGGAGCAGGGTCCGCTGACAGGTTCGTATGCTCGCGATGTTCGCGTGATCGTATACGATGGTAAGATGCACCCCGTCGATTCAAACGAACTTTCGTTCATGCTCGCTGCACGTAACGCATTCTCGGCTGCCTTCAAGGAGGCCGGTCCAAAGGTGCTTGAGCCTATCTACGACCTCGAGGTGCTGGTTCCTGCCGACTACATGGGCGATGTGATGAGCGACCTGCAAGGACGCCGTGCCATCATCATGGGTATGGACTCAGAGGCTGGTTATCAGAAGCTCTCCGCAAAGATTCCTTTGAAGGAACTCTCGAGCTATTCGATTGCCCTGAGCTCACTGACTGGCGGACGCGCTTCGTTCTCTACGAAGTTTGCAAGCTACGAGCTTGTTCCGAACGACATCCAGCAGGCTCTTATCAAGGAGCACGAGGCAGAAATGAAGGACGAAGACTAACGTCGACGATTCTTCACCTCAATAAAGAAAAGGCGTGGCAACCAAATTCGGAAGCCACGCCTTTCTTTAATCTACGTACATAAAAAAAAGCGATGGCCCTCACGGGTAGTCGCTTCCACTTTCAATAGGTATTAGTTCTTTTAAGGTAAAAAGATTGTTTTCAGGATAACGTTGCAAAGATAGCCTTTTTTTTCGAGACTACAAAATATTTCTTACACTTTCTTCAAAAATATTTAATAATTTTTATTGTGCAGGGACACAGCAATGAGCATGGGCAACACATTTCCCATTATGCGGGCGTAAACTATACTAAAAGATATTTTTTTGCGTTTTATAAACATATAAGGAATGTTTATGAAACGGCTGTTCTATTTTTTCTTTTTACTTGCCTTGCCAGTGGTCGCAGAGGCTAAGCACGTCATCCATCATCCAGACGTGAAGACGCTACAGGTAGTTGTCAACGACGAATGGATGCAGATGCCGGTCATGAACCTGCGTTCGAGCGACGTATTGAATATTGGGTTCGATGAGCTTTCGCACAATTTCCACCGCTACATCTGCCGCCTGGAGCATTGCGAGGCAGACTGGACGCCATCGGACGGACTATTTGAAAGCGACTGGCTGGACGGTTTCAACGACCTGCCCATAGAAGACTACGAGAACTCGCTCAACACATCGGTGCTTTACACCCACTACGACTTCAGCATTCCCAACAAACAATGCAGGCTGAAGATGAGCGGAAATTACAGACTGTATATCATCGACGAGGAGGAAGATGAGAAGGTTGCCACCGTCGAGTTCAGGGTGGTCGACCCGCAGGTGCAGTTAGGATTAGGGGTAAAGACCAATACCGACATCGGACTGAATACGCGTTACCAGCAGGTGAGCATGACTCTGAACTACAACAGCCTGCGCGTGACGAACCCTGAAGAGCAAATCTATGTGCTTGTTATGCAGAACGGACGTGAGGACAATATGAAGCAGAATCCCGCCCCTAATTATATAACCACCACCGGACTGCAGTGGGAGCATAACAAAAATCTGATCTTTGAGGGCGGTAATGAGTATCAAAAATTCGAAGTGCTCGATGTGAGTCATCCCACGATGGGCATCTCTCAAATGGTCTGGGACTCGGAAGAACGAAGCTACCATGCTTTCCCTTTCGAGGTGGAACCTACTTACAACTACGTCTATAACGAGGATGCTGATGGAGCTTTCTACATACGTAATAGCGACAACATGGAAAACAACAGACTGTCGGATTACGTCTATGTGCATTATAAACTGCGCGCACACAAGCCTTATGAAAATGCGTGGGTCATGGTCAATGGCGACTGGACCGTGGAGAAGCCTGATACCTACGTCATGACGTATGACGAGCAAGATGCTTCTTATAACGGTGTCATTTTGCAGAAGCAGGGCTATTATAATTACCAGTTCCTGATGATGGATGCTGATGGCACCACCCATTGCATGCCAGAGGTGGGGTCGTTCTATCAGACAGAAAACCGTTATCAGGCGTTCGCATATTATAAAGGAACAGGCGAACGCACGTGGCGGTTGGTGGGCTATCAGGAAATCGTGTTCAAATAAAACGGATAAAGACAGATTTCTTTACCGTCAATCCGCATAATATCTACTTCTGCTGCTCCTGGCGAAGGACTTCAGGCAGCATTTTGAACTTGTGGTAGAAGTTGCCAATGAAGTAATTGGGCGACCAGAAGCCATTGTCTTTTGCAATCTTCTCAATGCTGTCGGATGTGCTGAGTAATTGCTTCTTTGCCTTCTCCAAGCGAATATTTAATATCAGTTCGCGCGGACTCTTATAAAGATTTTCTGTGACAGTCTCATAGAATTGCACTACGTCCATATTGGCAGCTTCGCTCAGTTGGCGCATGGTCAGCTCGTCGTTAGCATGCCTTTGAATATAGGGTAGCAATTGAGTCATCAGACTGATGAACTCCGGCGACAACTTCTTGTCTGAGTCTTGCTCTTCCATGAAATAATTGTCAGAGCGTGGTGACAGCATTTCGTTCTCAAAAGCATTGACACGTTCTACAAAGGCGCTGATTTTACGAATGACGTCGCCTTCCTCGTTGGCCCTGCGCACACGCATTTTCATGTTTCGGCTGAAGAAGATGAAATTAGCAACAAGCAGTGCCAGTACCAAGATACCAAGGATTACGTATAAGCCTGTAGTCTGCCACCAAGGTTGGTTGACGTGGATGTACCAGGCGTAGGGTTCTGACTCCCAGACGTCAGGGAACATGGATACTTGCACCTCCAGTTTGTAGTCGCCAGGTGCAAGGTCAACTAATGGCAGATGGAGCATACCTTGCTCGTCGACCAACTGATTCTCGTCATAATAGGAGAACACGCGCCAAGTGTCGTCAAGCCCTTCGATGCGCACCCGATAGTATGACTGCAGAGGCCGGAAATAGTTGAGCGATGAGAAAATAAGTGAAAGCGAATGCTGGTCGGAGTTCAGCTTAATATCTTTGGTACGTGAGATGGCACGGTCGATAATCACGTTTCCATCGTAGGCTACTCCCGGTTTTACAAAGTTTCCGTTGGCTATGATTCTAACAAGTTTGGGGTACAACAAGTTATCGGTCATACGCTTATTGGAAATCTTGAACGAGTCGGGATTGAACGTCACTACATGGTCGAGGGCTTGCATGACGATGGTTCCGTCGTCGAGGCGCATCGACTTGCAGTTGATAAACGATTCGGCAGGCACACCGTCACTCGAACTGAATGAGTTGATGAAGACTGGTTCCTGTCCCTCAAAAATGATGCAGGTAATGCCGCATGATGTTGATGCCCAGATGTTATGGTTCTTGTCTTCAATCACGGAGTGAATGACCTCGTTGTAGAAACCATCGCGCTTAGAGAACAGCCGCGGCTTCTCCTTGTCTGACTTCACAAGGTACAGGCCTGTCTTCGTGCCGTACCATGTCCAACCTCGGCTGTCTTTATACATACAGTTGGCAGGAATGCCCTGGAACTCTCGAATGTTCTGTTCCAGTTTTTCCATCATAGCCCCATATTGAATGGCCAGCTGATTGTCCCAGGTCATGGCGTTGAAGGGAATTATTGATGAGTGTGCATAGAGCAGACCTCGTTTTTCGGTACCAAACCAGAGGCCGTCTTGACGGTCGAACGCCAATGTATTGATGTCGGTTTCCAGTTCTCGGCCATCCATCAATTTGAGCTTGGCAACATGCGTCTTTTCCTTGGTTCTTATATTGTATTTCCAGTAGCCATAGACCGAAGCAATGAACAGCTCATCGTCACGCAGCGCCATGTTGTTCAGATGATAATCCATTTGCATGATTATACTCCACTTCCGCTTGTGGATATCGAAGAACATGAGAATTGACTTATCATCACCATTACGTATTTGAAAAACGCCGTGTTTGTAGCGAAGCAGTACCGATGTGTTGCCGTATTGGGCTGCTTCTTCGCTTCCGTAGGCCTTGGTTATATGGGCAATCTGGCGTGTGTCCAGGTTGAAAGCAACTTCCTCGCCATTGTCATAGAATAGCAACAGCAAATTGCCGTACACTTCAAGGTCTTGAAGATTGCGCTTTTGGGATACGGGGTAGTACTTCTTTTGTGTCGTGCCGTAGAGTCCGTGCTTCGTCAGCAGCCAGAGGTTTCCCAAGGTATCGACAAAGAGGTCGTTGACCGTATCTGGGCATCCGAATGTCTTGAATACGCTGTCGACGTTGGCAATAAAGGTCTCCGTCATCAGGTCGACACACGTCACGGAGTTTCTATCCTTCAGCCACAGGTGATGATTGTTGTCGAAATAGAGGTGATAATTACCACGATAGTCCTGAAGAGTGTATTTATACTCCTTGCGAGTGTCGGTATGAATAAACGTGGCACCATCATAGAAGTTGATGTTTCCAAGCGTGGAAATAATCATTCTGCCTGTTTTCGTGCAAGTAACAACTTGCGCGCTATTGTCGGCAAGTCCGTTGCTGGCATTGATGACATTAAACACGAACTCATCCCCAGCCTTCGCTTCTAATCCTAAGATGAGCATTAGAATCAGGGATAGTACACGGAATGATTTTCGCATTGTATTCATGTTGCTGTACTTTACTGCGACAAAATTACATAAAAAGCTGTATATTACCAAACTTTTTCCATAAAAAATAAACGGAACCAGTCTCGCTGATTCCGTCTTATGTACTTTGTCGAGGTGACAGGACTCGAACCTGCGACAGCCTGGTCCCAAACCAGGAACGCTACCAACTGCGCTACACCTCGATTTTTGCGGGTGCAAAGGTACGATTTTTTAGTTAAAAAAGAAAAGTGAATGGTGATTAGTTGCTGCTCATTGGCATTTTTTAACTTTTCACCATTCACTAAACTTCTTTTCTGCTGGATATCTTTACTTACTTGATAATGCCTTGTTCAACGAAAATTTTCTTCAGTGCTACGACGGAACGGTCAACCTGCTCTGTGGTATGAGTAGCCATGAGGGCGTAGCGGACCAGTGTGTCCTGAGGGGCACAGGCGGGAGGTATCACCGGATTGATAAACACGCCGGCCTTGAAAGCAAGTGCCGTCACCAAGAAGGTTTTATCTACATCACGCACATAGAGAGGAATAATCGGGCTCTCGGTGTCGCCAATCTCGAAACCTTCCTCGCGGAAGCGCTTCAGGGCATAGTTGGTTACCTTCCACAATGCCTCAATGCGCTCGGGCTCGTTTTGAATAATGTGCAGAGCTTCCATAGCGGCAGCTGTTGCAGCGGGTGTGTTCGAAGCCGAGAAAATGTAGGTGCGGCAGGTGTGGCGCAGCCAGTTGATGGTATCGCTGTCGGATGCAATGAAACCGCCAATCGAGGCAAGCGACTTAGAGAAGGTGCCCATGATGAGGTCTACTTCGTCAGTCAGTCCGAAATGGTCACACACACCACGTCCCTGTTTGCCAAAGACACCGATGCCGTGAGCCTCGTCTACCATGATTGAGCAGTTGTATTTATGCTTCAACTCTACAATCTGCGGAAGCTTGGCCAGATCGCCTTCCATAGAGAACACACCGTCGACCACAATGAGCTTGATGGCTTCGTGAGGCAGCTTCTGCAGCACGCGCTCAAGGTCGTCCATGTCGTTGTGCTTGTAGTGCAGCTGGCGTGCAAAGGCCAGACGGCGTCCGTCAACGATTGAAGCGTGGTCGCGGTCGTCACAGATGACATAATCGTCCTTGCTCAGCAGGGCAGGAATCACTCCTTGATTCACGGAGAAACCTGTAGAGAAGCACAGGCAGTCATCTTTTCCGATGAACTTCGAAATCTCATTTTCAAGCTTAACATGCAGGTCAAGGGTACCATTGAGGAAGCGGCTTCCTGCACAACCTGAGCCGTATTTATCGAGTGCAGCCTTTGCTGCGTCGATAATACGCTGGTCTCCCGTTAGTCCCGTATAGGCATTCGAGCCAAACATCAGGACTTTATGACCGCCCATTTCAACTTCTGTACCCTGTTTGCCTTCTATGGCACGAAAGTAGGGATACACGTCAGCCGCCATATACTTCTGCGGTTCACGATAATTTTTGTATCTTTCTTGTAATTGTCCCATTTCTTAAGATAGGTGTTTTCGTTTTCTTACAGGCTGCAAAGTTACACAAAAATCTGCAATTCATGCACTTTTTTACAAATAAATGTACTAATTCTGCAATTTTCTTTGAATTTTGGCGTCTCTTCTAATAAATAATTCGTATTTTTGCAACATGAATAAAGACAGAAAGAAGCAACTCGTGTTCATTGTAAACCCTATTTCGGGTACTCATTCCAAGGATGGATTTCAAGACATCGTTGCTCAAGCGATAGATTCAGAACTGTTTGACTGGAGAATCATAATGACCGAATATGCCGGCCATGCTGCTGCTCTGGCTACACAGTTTGCGCAGGAAGGTGTTGATATTATTGCTGCTGTGGGTGGCGACGGTACGGTCAATGAGGTGGCTCGCTCGCTCACTCATACGGGTTCCGCCCTCGCCATCGTTCCGTGCGGTTCGGGCAACGGGTTGGCTCGACACCTCTGCCTGCCTATCGACATGAAGAAATCGCTTGACATCATCAACAAAGCTCAAGTCGAACAGTTTGACTATGGGCTCATCAATAATTTGCCTTTCTTCTGCACATGTGGCATGGGTTTTGACGCATTCATCTCCTTGAAGTTTGCCGAAGCTGGCAAACGTGGTCCGATAACCTATGTGGAGAATGTGCTGAAGGAGGGGTTGAAGTATAAGCCGGAGACTTACCAAGTGAGCGACGGGTCGGGCACACACAGATACAAGGCATTTCTGATAGCCTGTGCCAATGCTTCTCAATACGGCAATAATGCCTATATAGCTCCTGGGGCAACAATGAAAGACGGCGAGATGGACGTCATCATCATGGAACCCTTCAATGCGCTCGACGCTCCAACTATTGCAATGGATCTGTTCTCGAAGACACTCACGCAGAACTCGAAGATTAAAGCTTTCCGGGCAAAAGAGCTCCATATCCACCGTTCCAGCCCCGGTGCTATTCATTATGATGGCGACCCGATGATGACTGGGCCTGAGATTGACATTAAGATTGAGCACCTGGGCATCAATATTGTAGTGAACCCTGACGTTATCGAGGACACCTCACACCCCAATCCGATGCTTAACGCCTTCAGCGACTTATTTAATAATATAAATAATGTACGCGAGGACATCGTAAAGGGAGGCCGGAAAATACAGGTCATCAATAAGCTGATGTTGCGTAGGTTGTCACGACTTTAAACAATGATGCAGCTGATACTAACCATTGTCATTGTAGCCGCAGCGGTAGTGTGCGCTGTCGTTTATGTGTGGAAAGCATTTCATCCCCAAAAATCTCCATGTGATGGATGTTCTGGGTGTATTTTGAAAGACCAAGTAAAAAAAAGCCCCGAAAAATTTTGCCAAAAGAAATAAAAGTGCTACCTTTGCATCCGCAAACAAGCAATGGTGCCTTGGATGAGTGGCTTAGTCAACGGTCTGCAAAACCGTCTACAGCAGTTCGAATCTGCTAGGCACCTCCGAAGAAATTCCCGAAACCCCGACAAACAAAGGGTTTTGGGGTTTCTTGTTTAAAGAAGCATCTTATTTTGACGGGCATTTGACGGACACGCATAATAGAATGACAAACGAATAATGCATGCTGAGAAGTGTTTTATCTCAATACGTAGCTTTTATTTAATTATTTAGCTTTATATTCTATTATTTCGGTTAATATTGTTAAAATTAACAGAAAGCTTTAACAATTTAAACGATTGTTTCGTCGTTTTCTTTTATCTTTGCACCAAGAAAAAGAAAGGAAACGCAGTAATGAAAAAATCAACGATATGGACAATAGCCGTGGTCATGGGACTTGCTTTCGCCGGTCTGCTGCTACTTCAGCTCTCTTACATCGAAGAGATGGCTAAAATGAAGAAAGAGCAGTTCGACGAGAGTGTGAACCACGCACTTGACCAGGCGGCACATAATCTGGAGATGAACGAGACGCTTCGCTATCTGGAGAAGGACGTTCAACAGACGGAGCGGAAAGCCTACAAGCAGGACTCTATGCTCGTCGATGGTCTTGACGGAACAATCAAGCAGTCGCATCAGTTTGCCGTAGCCGCCGACGACGGTACTGTCTATTCTTCGTTCGAACTGAAAACGTTTGCCATTCATCCTGCGAGCGTGCCCAAGGCCGTGATTATGCGAACGGATAATGGTTCGTTGGCCGAAGCCACGAAATCGTTTCAGGAAATTATCCGCAATCGTTATGTCTATCAGAAGGCGCTGCTCGACGAGGTTGTCTACAACATTCTCTATACTGCCAGCGACAAACCGCTGAAAGAGCGCGTCAACTTTAAGTCGCTCGATTTGGATATTCATGCTGAACTTATCAAGAACGGCATCAGCATTCCCTATCATTTCACCGTGTCGACAGCCGACGGACGCGAGGTTTACCGCTGTCCGGAGTACTCTGACGAGGGCGAGCAATTCAGCTATTCGAAGACGCTGTTTCTCAACGACCCGCCCTCGAAACGAGGTGTAGTGCGCATACACTTCCCAGCAATGAACACCTACATCTTCTCGAGCGTCCGCTTCATGATTCCTGCTGTGGTGTTTACGATCGTGCTGATTATTACATTTATCTTCACCATCGTGATTATTTTCCGCCAGAAACGATACACGGAAATAAAGAACGACTTCATCAACAACATGACGCACGAGCTGAAGACTCCCATCAGCAGCATCTCGCTGGCGGCTCAGATGCTGAACGACGACTCGGTGGGCAAGAGTCCGCAGATGCTGAAGCACCTTGGGGGTGTCATCAACGACGAATCGAAACGTCTGCGCTTCCTCGTAGAGAAGGTGTTGCAGATGTCGATGTTCGACCGCAAGACTGCTTCGTTTAAGAAGAAGGAACTTGACCTGAATGAACTGCTGGAGCAAATCGCTTCTACGTTCAACCTTCGTGTGGAGCATACGGGCGGAAAGATAACGATGGAAATCGAGGCCGTCGACTCGGCACTCTACGTTGACGAAGTGCACTTCCAGAATGCTATCACCAATTTGATGGACAACGCCGTGAAGTATCGCAAGCCCGACCAGCCCGTGAACATTCACATTCATACGTGGAACGAGGACGACCGCTTATGCTTCTCGATTGCCGACAACGGTTTGGGCATCAAGAAAGAGAATGCAAAGAAAGTATTCGACAAGTTCTATCGTGTTCATACCGGCAACGTTCATGACGTGAAAGGCTTCGGCTTGGGACTTGCCTACGTGAAGAAGATTATCAACCTGCACGAGGGCGACATCAAGTGCGAAAGCGAACTAGGTAAAGGCAGTAAGTTCATCGTGAGCCTGCCGGTTCTGAAAGAAGACGCAGAATGAAGATATTAATTTAGTATTAACAATAAAAAGAAAAGGAGTATGATTATGGAAGACAAACTGAAAATTTTACTTTGCGAGGACGATGAGAACCTCGGCATGTTGCTTCGTGAATATTTGGCAGCCAAGGGCTATGAGGCTGAGCTCTGTCCTGATGGCGAAGCTGGTTTTAAGGCTTTCATGAAGACCAAGTTCGACATCTGCGTGCTCGACGTGATGATGCCTAAGAAGGACGGCTTCACGCTGGCACAGGAAATCCGTGCTGCTAATGCCGACATCCCCATCATCTTCCTGACGGCTAAAACGATGAAGGAAGACATCCTGGAAGGTTTCAAACTGGGTGCCGACGACTACATCACAAAGCCTTTCTCGATGGAGGAGCTCGTGTTCCGTATTGAGGCCATCCTGCGCCGCGTACGTGGAAAGAAGAACAAGGAGAGCACGCTCTACCGCATCGGAAACTTCACTTTCGACACACAGAAGCAGCTCCTGTCGATAGGCGAAAAGGCTACCAAGCTGACCACGAAGGAGAACGAACTGCTGGCGCTGCTCTGCTCGCATGCCAACGAGATTCTGCAGCGTGACTTCGCCTTGAAGACAATCTGGATTGACGACAACTACTTCAATGCCCGTTCTATGGACGTCTACATTACCAAGCTGCGCAAGCATCTGAAGGACGACCCGCAGATTGAAATCATCAACATTCACGGAAAGGAGTAGGGGTTTCGAAGAGTTCTTGATAGAGGAAGCGGGGTGTGTAGCCCTGCTTCTTTTTTGCTACCTCCTCAGGTGTGCCTGTTGAGAGCACCTGACCGCCGCCTCTGCCGCCTTCCGGTCCCATATCTATAATATAGTCGGCCTGCTTGATGACGTCGAGATTGTGCTCGATGACGATCACCGTGTTGCCCCTGTCGACCAATTTCTGAAGCACTTGCATCAGGATTCTAATGTCCTCGAAGTGGAGTCCTGTGGTGGGTTCGTCGAGAATGTAGAGCGTCTTGCCTGTATCGCGTTTCGACAATTCTGTAGCCAGCTTTACACGTTGACTCTCGCCACCAGAGAGGGTGGTGGAGGGCTGTCCTAACTTAATGTAGCCGAGGCCCACATCCTGAATGGTTTTGATTTTCCTGAGAATGTCGGGCACGTTCTCGAAGAACTCTACAGCCTGGTTGATGGTCATATCGAGCACGTCGGCAATCGACTTGCCCTTATAGCGCACCTCCAGCGTTTCGCGGTTGTAGCGCTTACCGTGACACTCCTCGCAGGGCACTTGAATGTCGGGCAGGAAGTTCATTTCAATCGTCTTGTAGCCGTTGCCGCCACAGGTCTCACAGCGCCCTCCCTTTACGTTGAAGGAAAAGCGACCGGGCTTGTAGCCGCGAATCTTAGCTTCCGGCAGGTTGACAAACAGCGAGCGGATATCGCTGAACACACCTGTATAAGTGGCAGGATTTGAACGGGGAGTGCGTCCGATGGGACTTTGATCTACGTTCACCACTTTGTCAATATTGTCTATGCCCTCAATAGCGTCGTAGGGCATAGGGCGGTGCAGCGAACGATAGAAGTGTTGCGAGAGGATGGGTTGCAACGTCTCGTTGATAAGCGTCGACTTGCCGCTTCCGCTGACGCCCGTCACCACAATCAGTTTTCCTAAGGGGAAGGTTACATCGACATGCTTCAGGTTATTGCCCGACGCTCCTCGCACGACAATTGCCTTTCCGTTGCCCTTTCTGCGTTCAGCAGGCACTTCTATCTGAGCCTGTCCGTTCAGGTATTGTGCGGTAATGGTTTGCGTCTTGAGCATCTCGGCAGGTGTGCCCTGAAACACCACTTCGCCGCCCTTCCTTCCGGCTTTCGGGCCGATGTCGATGATGTAGTCGGCGCTGAGCATCATGTCTTTGTCGTGCTCTACCACAATCACCGTGTTGCCCAAGTCGCGCAACTCTTTCAGCGAGTGGATGAGCCGTTCGTTGTCACGCTGATGAAGTCCGATACTGGGCTCGTCGAGAATGTAGAGCACATTGACGAGCTGAGAGCCGATTTGAGTGGCCAGACGTATGCGCTGGCTTTCGCCGCCTGAGAGCGAGGCCGACTGCCGGTTGAGCGACAGATAGTCAAGTCCCACTTCGAGCAAGAAGTCGAGACGGGTGCGTATTTCCTTCAGTATTTCGGCAGCTATCTGTTGTTGCTGGTTGTCCAGATGTTGTTCGGCTTCGTCGAGCCAGCGGCGTAGGTCGTCGAGATCCATTGAGGCCAGCTCGGCAATATTCTTATCCCACACACGATAGCTGAGCGCCTCACGATTGAGCCGTTGGCCGTGACATTCAGGACATTCGCACTCGGCCATAAACTGGTCGGCCCACTTCTGTCCACTCGTCGTGTCGTCGTTTTCCATCACGTCGCGCAGGTATTTCATCACGCCGTCGAAGCTGGTGAAGTAGTCGCTCGAGGTGTGAACCACCTCCTTGTCGATGCGTACTTGCTCGAGCGAGCCGTAGAGAATTTCTGTCAGCGCCTCCTCGGGGATGTCCTCGATGGTGGTCTTCAGGGTGCAGTCGTATTTCTTCAGTATGGCGTCTATCTGCCAGAAGATGAGCTGGTTCTTGTACTTTCCCAGAGGGACAATCGCTCCTTCGTGAATGCTTTGACGGCGGTTGGGTATCACCTTCGACAAGTCAATCTCGCTCACCACTCCCAGCCCCTTGCAGCGGGGACAGGCCCCTTGAGGCGAGTTGAATGAGAAATTGTTGGGTGCGGGGTCGCTGTAACTGATACCCGTTGTGGGGCACATGAGGCGACGTGAGAAATGCTTTACGGCGCCCGTGTCTTTGTCGAGAATCATGATGAGCCCTTCGCCCTGCTTCATCGCTATCTGGATGCTCTTCTTCAGACGTTCGTCGGCAACTTCCTTCACCTGCAGCTTGTCGATGACCACCTCAATGTCGTGGTTCTTGTAGCGGTCGACCTTCATGCCGCGCGTGATTTCGGTTATTTCGCCGTCGACACGCATCGTGAGGTAGCCCTTTCGGCGCATGCTTTCGAAGAGCTCGCGATAGTGGCCCTTGCGTGAGCGAACGAGCGGAGCCAGGATAAAGATGCGCTTTCCTTGATAATCGGTCTGTATCATCTCGAGCACCTTCTCTTCGGTGTACTTCACCATCGGTTCGCCCGTCATATAGCTGTAGGCCTTGCCGGCTCGTGCGAAGAGCAGTCGCAGATAGTCGTAGACTTCGGTTGTGGTTCCCACAGTAGAGCGCGGATTCTTATTGGTGGTCTTCTGTTCAATACTGATGACAGGTGAGAGGCCCGTGATTTTGTCGACGTCGGGTCGCTCCATACCCCCCAGAAAGTTGCGTGCGTATGCCGAGAATGTCTCGATGTAGCGGCGCTGTCCTTCGGCAAAGATGGTGTCGAAGGCTAATGACGATTTGCCCGAACCAGAAAGTCCGGTGATGACCGTAAGGCTGCCGCGTGGTATGTCTACGTCTACGTTTTTCAGATTGTTTACACGTGCTCCGTAGACGCTTATCTTTTCATGTTCTTTGTTGCTCATTGTCCTGCTGTACTGCTACTGTTTGAGCCGCTGCCCTGATAGTAGTTGCGCAGCAGGTTCACGTCTTTTTTGATGTTGTACTCCTTTCCGTCGGCGCCGCGTGCCTTGACCAGCACAAAGTAGGTGCCTTCCTTCACGTCCTTGCCCTTATAGGTTCCGTCCCATCCGTCGTTGGGGTCGGTCCATTCGAAGAGCTTTTGTCCCCATCGGTTGAAGATGTAAGCGTGAAAACTGACGATGTTGCGCCATCCTGTCTTGGCTTGATACAGTTCGTTCCGACCGTCGTGATTGGGTGAGAACGCATTGGGGAACTCAAGCTTGCTGTCGCTGATGGAGAGGATGATGGTGGCCGAATCGGGGTCGAGCGACGCAGAGAGGCGCGTCAGCAGCACGATGTGGTAGATGCCCGACTCGGTGAAAGTGTACTGCGTGTCTTCCTCGTATCTCACCATGAACTCCTTAAACTCCTGCGTTTCGCCCGTCTTGGTGAAGGGCGAATGCCTGAAGTGCCATTCAAACGAGGGAGTATAGCCGTCCATCCCCTCAGGATTGGCTCTGAAGGTGACCTCGAGCGGTGCCTGCCCGTCGGTGATGTTGGTCGACTCCGCCTCCTCTCCCTTTTCGTTGATGTAGTAGGCCATAGGGTTCGACTTCTGTGCGGCAGCGGTGAGCGTGACTGCCAAGAGGAATATCCATGTGAGTTGTCGTCTCATGATTTTTTTGCCTGTTTCTTGTTTGTTTTGGGTGCAAAGATACAAAATAGTTTTGGCATTTTAGACTTTTTATAGATAATAATGTCGAGATTTGAATATTTTGTCGTAATTTTGCGCTGGTTTATGAAGACTTATGGTAAGAAAGACAGCGTGCTCGCCCGGGTGGAGGGCATTCTGGACAGCTACTTGGAGATGAACAATCATCGCAAGACGCCTGAGCGTTATGCGATATTGCATGCTGTGTATAGTATGAACGGCCACTTCTCGCTCGAAGAACTGGGCGACCGTTTGGCCGAAGAAGAGAAATTTCCCGTGTCGCGTGCCACACTCTACAACACGCTGAACCTTTTCATGGAGCTGCGGTTGGTCATACGCCACCGCTTTCAGGGCGCTACGAAGTATGAGGCATGCTACGACGACAACAGTCATTGCCACCAGATCTGCACGGTGTGCGGGCGCGTGACTGAGGTTCGTGCGCCAGAAATTACGGATGCTATTGAGCAGATGCACCTCAAACGATTCCGTAAGGATGGCTACACCTTATATATTTATGGCATCTGCTCTACGTGTCAGGCTTCCATCACGAAGCAGAAGAAACGGCAAAGGGAGAACAAGAAGGATAGAAACAAAACAACATAACATCAAATAAACGAGAATGGAAAAAGGAAAAGTTGACGTCCTGCTGGGATTGCAGTGGGGCGATGAAGGTAAGGGCAAGGTGGTCGATGTGCTGACCCCCCGCTACGATGTGGTTGCCCGTTTTCAGGGTGGCCCCAATGCCGGACATACGCTGGAGTTCGAGGGTGAGAAGTATGTGTTGCGCTCCGTGCCGTCAGGCATCTTCCAGGGTGGCAAGGTGAACATTATCGGCAACGGCGTGGTGCTGGCTCCCGACCTGTTTATGGACGAGGCCAAAGCGCTGGAGCAGAGCGGACACGAGCTGAAGAGCCGACTGCATATTTCGAAGAAAGCACACCTGATTATGCCTACGCACCGTGTGCTCGACGCTGCCTACGAGGCCCAGAAGGGCAAGAACAAGGTGGGTACGACGGGCAAGGGCATCGGCCCTACCTATACCGACAAGGTGAGCCGCAACGGTCTCCGTGTGGGCGATATCCTGGAGAACTTCCCTGAAAAGTATGCTGCCGCTAAGGCCCGTCACGAGGCTATCCTGAAGTCGCTCAACTTCGACTATGATATTACTGAGGTGGAGAAGAAGTGGCTTGAGGGCATTGAGTATCTGCGCCAGTTCCCCATCGTCGACTCTGAGCACGAAATCAACGGCTATCTGCGCCAAGGAAAGAGCGTGCTCTGCGAGGGCGCTCAGGGCACGATGCTCGACGTCGACTTCGGCTCGTATCCCTTCGTCACTTCGTCGAACACCATCTGCGCAGGAGCCTGCACGGGTCTCGGCATAGGGCCTAACAAGATTGGCGAGGTGTACGGCATCATGAAGGCCTACTGCACGCGCGTTGGTGCAGGTCCGTTCCCCACAGAACTCTTCGACGAGACAGGCAAGCGCATTCGTGACCTCGGCCACGAGTATGGGGCCGTTACGGGTCGTGAGCGTCGCTGCGGATGGATTGACCTCGTGGCCCTGCGCTACAGCATCATGGTGAACGGCGTGACGCAGCTTATCATGATGAAAAGCGACGTGCTCGACGGCTTCGACACCATCAAAGCCTGCGTTGCCTACAAGCAGAACGGACAGCTGATTGACTACTTCCCCTACAACATCGAGGACGGCATAGAGCCCGTCTACGAAGAGCTGCCGGGTTGGAAGACAGACATGACTAAGTTTACCAGCGAGGATCAGTTCCCGAAGGAGTTCTGCGACTATATATCGTTCTTAGAGAAGCAGTTAGAGACTCCGATTAAAATCATTTCTATAGGTCCTGACCGCGAACAAACTATCGTTAGGAAGTAATGGCAAACAAGACAAGCATCGTAAAAGGAACACGCGACTTTGGCCCTCAGGAGATGGCGAAGCGCAACTATATTTTCAATACCATCCGCAGCGTCTACGAGCTCTACGGCTTCCAGCAGATTGAGACGCCGGCTATGGAGACGCTCGGCACGCTCATGGGCAAATATGGCGAGGAGGGCGACAAGCTGCTCTTCAAAGTGCTCAACTCGGGCGACTACCTCTCGAAGGTGGCCGACGACGAACTGCTGGAGCGTAATGCACTCCGCCTGGCTGCGAAGCTCTGTGAGAAAGGCTTGCGCTACGATCTGACCGTGCCCTTCGCCCGCTACGTGGTGATGCACCGCGAGGAGCTTCAGCTGCCGTTCAAGCGTTATCAGGTACAGCCCGTTTGGCGTGCCGACCGTCCTCAGAAGGGCCGCTACCGCGAGTTCTATCAGTTCGACGGCGACGTGGTGGGCTCTGACTCGCTGCTCAACGAGGTGGAACTGATGCAGATTGTCGACACCGTGTTCAGCCGTTTCGGCGTGCGTGTGGCCATCAAAATCAACAACCGCAAAATACTGACGGGCATTGCCGAAGTGATTGGTGCTGCCGACAAGATTGTAGACATTACGGTGGCCATCGACAAGCTCGACAAGATAGGCATCGACAACGTGAATGCCGAGTTGCGTGAAGATGGTCTCAGCGACGCGCAAATTGAGAAACTGCAGCCCATCATCATGCTTGAGGGCACCAACGACGAGAAGCTCAACACGATTGCCAGCGTGCTGAAAGACAGCGAGACAGGCCTGAAGGGCGTCGACGAGACGCGCTACATTCTCGACACGCTGAAGACGCTCCAGCTCGCCAACGAGATGCAGCTCGACCTGACTTTGGCTCGCGGCCTGAACTACTACACGGGTGCCATCTTCGAAGTGAAGGCGCTCGACACGCCGATGGGCAGCATTTCGGGTGGTGGACGCTACGACAACCTGACGGGTATCTTCGGCATGCCTGGCCTCTCGGGCGTGGGTATCTCGTTTGGAGTCGACCGCATCTACGACGTGCTCAACGCGCTCGACCTCTATCCAGCCGACTCGCTGCAGACGTCGCAGCTGCTGTTCATCAACTTCGGTGAACGCGAGACGGCCTACTGCCTGCCCTTCGTGGCCAAAGCCCGCGCAGCCGGCATTCGTACGGAAATGTTCCCTGATGCGGCGAAGATGAAGAAGCAGATGGCCTATGCCAACGCCAAGCAGATTCCCTTCGTGGCGTTAGCGGGTGAGAACGAGATGAATGCGCAAAAACTCACGCTCAAGAATATGGCGAGCGGAGAGCAGCAACTCGTTACAATAGAAGAACTTATAAGCATTATCAGCGCATGAGAAACTACTTGAAACTATGGTCGTTGGCACTCGTGCTGCTGCTCTTTGCTGCTGCCGACAGGAAGACCACCACCATCTTTATTATTGGCGACTCGACGGCTGCCAATAAGGACATCTCCGGCGGCAAGCAGGAGCGAGGGTGGGGTATGGCCCTGCAATGCTACTTCGACGACAACATCGTGGTGGACAATCACGCCGTAAACGGCCGCTCGTCGCTCTCGTTCATCAACGAGGGCCGCTGGGACAAGGTGCTCAGCCTCATGAAGCCCGGCGACTACGTCATCATTCAGTTCGGCCATAACGACGAGAAGCCGAAGGCCGACCGTCACACCGACCCAGGTTCTACCTTCGACTACAATCTCGCCAAGTTCGTCAGAGAGACGCGCGAGAAGGGCGGCATTCCCGTATTGATGAACTGTGTGGTGCGCCGTAACTTCTTCGTGAATGCACCTGAAAACGACGACGACGAGAAGCTGCGCACGACCACCTTTAAGGATGGAGTGAAAATGGTGGAGGGCGACTCGCTTATTGACACCCACGGCCTCTATCGCGTGGCGCCGCGTGACGTCGCTAAGCGCATGAACTGCCACTTCGTCGACGCCAACAGAATTACCCACGAGCTGGAGCAAGGATTGGGCACAGAGGCCTCGAAACGGCTCCACATGTGGTTCAAGCCGGGCGAGGAACCGAGCGTGCCTAACGGCCGTCAGGACAACACCCACTACAACGTCTACGGCGCTCACGTCGTAGCCCATCTGCTGGCCGATGCGCTCTGCGAGGAGATACCCGTGCTGAGCAAATATCGCGTGGATGCCGACCTGACCGTCGACCGCCGAGGCCGAGGCGACTATCTCGAGCTTCAGCCCGCCGTAGATGCCGCCCTGCTTCGCTCGAACGCCGAAACCACCATCCAAATACTTGGTGGCGAATGGACGCAGCCAAAACTCCCCAAGAAAGCCCGCGTAAAATTCGTATTGCGCGAAGGGGCTGCTTGGAAGTGATTGCTTGAAGCCTGCATGATTGCAGGAAGCAGCATGATTGCTTGAAGCAGCATGATTGCTTGAAGCAGCATGATTACTTGAAGCAGCATGATTACTTGAAGCAGCATGATTGCCGGAACCTGGATGATTGCAGGAACCTGGATGATTGCAGGAAGCAGCCGCCCGTTTTTTAGCAAATAAATCGCCCCTTTTGGCTCGTCCAAAGGGGGCTTTTTGTTTGCTGAATCGTCCTTTTGGCTTGCCCAAAGGGGGGAACAGCAATTAGCAATGAGCATACAGAGAACCTTCTTTTCTTCGGCTATCTTCTTGCTCCTTTCTCTTTGGTAGCAGCCTGCTCGGCGCTCGAATTCCCCTCCCATGTAGGGGAGGGGACAGGGGTGGGGTCAGCAACTTCTTCACCGACATTATATTACTGACCCCACCCCCAGCCCCTCCCCTACTTTAATTTTGCAGATTGAGAAGAGAGTCCTTACAATCTCTTAAATATTTTAACGTTCAATATATGA
>CACXYH010000026.1 GCA_902771785.1 uncultured Prevotellaceae bacterium | reverse complement strand
AAGGTAAGTGAAAAATCTGACATGGCAAAATCCTGAGCAACTTTTTGTTGCTCAGGTACTTATAAAGAAAGTTAAACTAAAGTGCTGCGGAATTTAGGCCATACTGAAAAAGTTGACGCTAAAAATCAAATCTAAGGGTATCCTTTATCCATTCTGGAGAGTTCAGCAGCTCAATTGAGAGCCGCGCCTGCCGAATATTGGCTATAATAAGCTGATAATATTGGTCGTCGCGCGCCTCACGCCGCGCCCCTCCTACTGCCGGTTCGTCAGCCTCGACCCGTAAGTTCGTGCCCCTCCTACTGCCGGTTCGCGCCCGACGAACTAACGGCTCGTGTCCGACGGCATTTCCGATTTTGGTATTTAAGAAATGATGATACTATGATTACACTTATTTGCACAATATGATTGTCGCTTTGTCTCATTGTCGCATGTCGCACGAACCGATTTCAGAAGACTGCATTTTTTGTTTTATTATTTTACTATATATATATTATATATAATATATATATAGTAATTTTTTTCTGCCTCCTCACAGATATCGCTTCGTGCGACATGTGACATGTGACATTGCCCTCAAACACCGCTGTCTCTCTGTCATCAACGACGCGGCAAAAAATAGAGTCAAATTTGTCCAAAACAAAAAATATTCCGCCAAAAGCGGTGATTTTCTCAGATTTTTGTTATATCTTTGCCATGTCATTGATGATTTTGCTTGTCTTGATTTGCAGCACTAAGGTAAGTGAAAAATCTGACATGACAAAATCCTGGGCCGCTCGGCTTTGCCGCTTGCCCCAGCAAGAACTTTTTGTTGCTCAGGAACTTATAAAAACAGTTAAACTAAAGTGCTGCGGAATTTAGGGTAAAATAGTTTTTGCACATAAACATGGCAGATATATCACAAACAAACAGAAGTCTAGAACTCTGTAAGAGAGTGGTCACCACTGAGTCTTTTATTGCAGAAGCCAAAAAAATATATGGGGACCGCTATGACTATAGCAAGGTGGACTATAAGAATCGGGATCATCGTGTTGTGGTGACATGCCCTGTTCATGGCGATTTTCAAGTATATGCCCGTGAACATCTTGATGGCAAAGGATGCCCCAAGTGTGAGAAGGGAGAAAAGTTTTTGGTAAAACTAAAGCAAAAGTTTGGTGACAAGTTCGGATTGGATGAGTTTGTTTATGATAGTTCTACTTCGCCTGTTACGCTGATTTGTCCTGTGCATGGAACGTTTTCAAGACTGCCCCACCAAATTCTTAACGCTCCTTTAGGATGTCCAGAGTGCGGCAATGATTTACTGAATCAACGTCGAGAACAAGCTCATCAGGATGCGATTGAGCATAAGGAGGAACGAGACCAGGCTAGAAAAGAAAGGTATCATGCTCGTAAAGAGGCTGAAAGAATAAGGGAGGAAGAGAAGAAACGTGCAGAAGAGGCATTGGCAAAAGAGAAATGGAAAGACAAAATAAAAGACATTTTAAATTATAGAAATAGAAGAATTGCTGATTCTGAAATTGACTTATTTGCAGAATCTCCAGATGAACGTTGGTTTGAAGATTTCTTTGGTCTTAATTTAAACGCATTATGTAATGAAGATGGTACACTTCTTGATGGGAAACAATATGTCTTCTTAAGACCAAAGCATTGGCCTCTAACTCAAATGAAAGTTGAAACGAATCAAGGTGAACTGGTGAAAGCAACTTTCTATGTTTGTGATTTGGAAAGGGAACAACTGTATGAATTATTGTTAATACTTGAGAACATCTTTTCTGGTGGCTATTTGGGGTCAATTGAAGATATAAAAGAAAAATTTAATCCATATATTGATCAAGTCTTCAGTTTCGATGGAATAAAAGATGGTTATAAAATTGTATTTAACCAATGGACTTTATTGGATGTAACTATTAAGATTAGAAAAATCGGCACAAAGGTTCAAAGACCTCGGAATTATCCCCGGATCGTGGCAAAGACTCTCCCCAAGTCATTTGTGGGTATTGACTTCGAGACACTTTATCCTCAGCGTGTTTCTGCTTGTTCTGTAGGTATGGTTAAATACATTGATGGCGAAATCGTGGATAGATTCTATACTCTCATTCGTCCACCACTCGATTATCCTGGCAAATGTGGCAGTGTGTTAACTTGGATTCATGGCTTGACAGAGGAAATGGTGAAGGATGCGAGGACATTTAAGGAAATACTGCCTCAAATGGAAAGTTTTGTTGATGGTTTGCCTCTTGTTGCACATAATGCGTGTGTGGAAAGAGCATGTATAAGAGAGGCGAGTGCCTTCTATGGCGTGGAAACAAAGCTTGACTTTGAGAACATATACGACACCCTGCCTTTATCAAGACAGGCCGAAGCAAAGCTTGGAATATCGGAAGAAGGGCCTGGCACCCATCAGCTTGATACGGTATGCAAGAGGTTCGGCATAGCAGGCAACAATCATCATAATGCCTTAGCCGATGCAGAAATGAGTGGAAATCTGATGGTTCTGTTCCAGAAGATACTTAGCGAAGGTGAAACCGTTGAAGTTTCAGAAACGCCAACGACACCTAAACAGAAGTATAATCCTGAGGATAAGGTGCAACGCACAGACTTGGAAAGTGTTGTAGAGAATCCTTTCAAGAATCAGGTTGTTGTGCTTACTGGCTTTGCCAAAAGTGACAGCCAGGAATATGCACACAAATTGAATAAACTTGGAGCCATCATCAAAGATGGAGTGAACAAGAAAACAAATATACTGATAACTGGCTATAATGCAGGCCCATCTAAAATGCAGAAAGCGCAGGAAGTTGGTGCTCGCATTATATCAGAAGAAGAATTCAAGGAAATCATCAAACAAATTAAAGAGCAGTTTTATGAGTAATCAACAATTGGATATGTTTGGCGACAGCGCCATCAGTCAACAGAATCCCCTAACAGCCCGTCGTGTTGGATTTATCGGGACGTTTAAGAATCGTGCTGCACTCGTAAAGAGGGTGAAAGAGTTTGGAGCATCCGATAAAAGTAAAGATGGTCTAACTCGCGATACTCAGATTCTTGTGATGGGTAGCGATGTGAAACAGGAAGATTTAAATCGCCTAAAATGTTATGAGCACGATGGGTGGAAGCCATTGAAGATAACAGAAGCAGAGCTTCAAGAAATATTCAAGGGACATTATGCTGGCTTCGAAACTCCTGCTGTTGCCAAGAAACAAGTTAGTCTTGATATGTCTTATTATAATTGGACACCACCAACATTGTCAGAAGTAGATGGCGACGAAGATACTGGGGTGCGATGCTCATCACCACTTGTCTATGGTGAAGATAATCCTATTTACGGGCTTGAGATTTATGTACCTCAAAGACCTAATGCTGACATGGGTGTTATCTGTCAACTTATAGGCAACTTTGGTGGTTACGCAAATCCGGAGTATTATGATGAAACCAATGTCATCATGTTAGGAGAAGAGACTTTGAAAAAACTAGAACAAGGTATAAAGGATGAAATAATAATCCAGATAGAGAAGCAATACAACCGAAGTTCTGCAAAGATGTTTAATATTCAGTTTACGAGTGAACCAGATTTTATTGCATGGGTAAAGAAAAGACTGGTGAAGTACCCTGATGAGAGCACTATGAAGATATTGGAGCGATATGAAAAGGCTTAATACCCTCATTCTTTTGAAGATTATTATTAATCTATAGTTATAAACTCTTTCTGTTATGTTACTGATTACCGTTATTGGCTTGTTGGCAAGCCTGATTACATTATTTGCTGTATGGGGCAGAATTTCTGCAATGTACTTCAACTGGAGTAACTTCAGTAAAGGTGGTATTAGAATTACCTTTATGTCAGGTGCATACATAATAAAAAGAGGTGATTTGGACGGGCAACCAATTTATCAATCCTCGGATAGGCAAGAAGACTATATAAGGTATCGGGAACAAGGGAAGATAGAACAATATGAAGAAATACCGCCCTTTCTTAAATGGAAGGTATCGCATTGGGGTGATGATATTCGGATGCCACAATATCCTATTAGGTTGTTGATATAGCAAATTGCTTCAGAACTCATTAAGGTATGGCAAAACTGACCACAGAAGAATTCATAGCAAAAGCCAAAGCGGTTCATGGGGATAGGTACGACTATTCCCAGATGGAGTATGTGAATAATCAAACCAAAGTCTGCATAACCTGCAAAAAGCATGGTGAATTTTGGCAGAGACCTATAGATCATTTAAAGGGTCATGAGTGTTCTGAGTGTGGTAAAATTAAGAATGCCTAAAATCCGCAACTAATAGTGATGCTAACTAATTATGCAGTTCGCTTCTCCATCAGACGATTGTCTTGCCACTGCAGACGTGATTATGTATGGGTAGCGCCCACCTTCCCCTTACCCCGTCAAGCATTACAGGGGCTTTATGCTGCCTTTAACCCGCGAATTCGGTTTCTTAGCCGTCAGTGAATGCAAATGGGTTCTGATATGCCCTGTTGTCCGTGTAGATATTCAGCAGATAATGCCTTGCCGTCCTTATCCACTTGGCAGGCACACTTATGAACTTGAAGACGAAGGCTTTGATGCGGCTTGTCTTCTTCAGTCCGAAGGCTTGTGTGTCGAGCCTGCCCATGAGGAACTTGTAGAAGTTGCGCATGATTGCTGTCAAAAAAAGAAAATGCAAACATCTGCAAAATCGATTTTCCAGCTCTTTGCACGTTTACACTTTTAAACGCAGATTTTTGCACATTCTTTCATTTAGGTTTAGTTTAGGTTATAGATATATAATATGGTGATAAAACTAAACCAAGCTGTGTATCATCAAGCCGAGTTGTGTGCTTCTCCTTTCTTTTGGACAGCAAAAGTGTTATATTGAATGACTAAAAAGCTACTTTTTATATAAAATATGCCATAAAGATGAAAACTTTTAGTAAAACATGTATCAAGTAATAATATTTTTATTACTTTTGCAACAAAAAGTATCTTTATGACTCTTCAAAAGTGGATAAAGGATAGGGCGATTCATGGGTATCCTACATTCTCAATAGAGGATGTAAGAGGGACTGGAATGTACTCTTCTGAACAGATAATGAAGAACGAACTTAACAGACTATGTTCAAATAAGACGAGAGTAACTTGTTAGAATGATATCACATAATCAAAGAACAATAAAGAGATGAAAACAAATAGTATATGTTTATTTTTTGCATTGTTTCTTGTTTCTAATGTGTTATTTGGACAGAGGAAAGAAACAGTTTCTATATCATTGGATGAAATTAAGGATATGCCTCAGAAAATAATCTCTGCATATTTTAAACCTGTCCATACAACTGCAGGTGTTTCATATCCTTTAATGCAATGGTATGCTTTTGAAAATAAGGTTGATACTTGGGATAAGGATGCACTTAATAAATTCAATGCTTCCATATATAGTTTTAAGGATGAACCTATTAAAGCTGCAGAATTTGCTCTTCAATTTTGCAGATCATTTGGAGAAAGGGATTTTACAGACAATTTTAAAGCTATAGGATTTAATTCTGTTGAAATTAACTCAATATTGCGTTGCTACAGAGAAGAAAAGAAAAGGCAAGAATTAGATATCATCAAAGAATGGGAAAAGTACGGCATTCCACAATTTGATAACAAAGAAGCATCTGTTTCTGCAAAGTATCATATAAACATTGATAGCACAAAAATGAGGAAGTTCCTTTCGGATAATATAAAAAGGAACATTTTTGATGACTATATTCGATTAGAAATCAATACAGATGGTACATGTTCAAACCGCCCCCGATATGACTTTATTCAAATAAGCGACATAATTTCGGCCCAAAAGACATTTATATATGCAGATACTACGTTATATGTTCCTGTCTATTCAAATATTAAAATATCAGAAGAATTAGAGGACGAAATTGACTATAGAATAGAATTAGAGTATAACAAAAAGGAGAATAGGTGGTATTTTAAGAAAGGTTCTTTTCGTGATGACTACTTTTGGGAAAAGATAAAAAAGACTACTCCCTATTATGATTATATAAATGTGGCGATAGAGAAAGTGCTTGATATAGAAACGATGGATGCAGCTTGTCAATATGAACTAGAATTCTCAATGGGTACGTCCGTCATAAAGGTGACACAAGCAGATAAAGAATCACATTTCATCCAGCAAGAGGTGAGATATAATAACGAAGAGATCCCTTTTATAAGATTAGTGACTTTATACAAGAAAAGTAAGGGTGAATATTTTTTTGATAAAATTTTATTAGAGCGCACTCAATTGCGCAACATTTTTTAGTTGAATAGTTGTGACATGTGACAATGTGACAGGAACCGATTTCCGTCCCTGCTTTGTCTGTCTATGCCTTCGTGGGCATGGGCCAGCAAGGGAAACATACCAACTGATCTGCGAAATGTATACCCACAAAAAGGGGTGACAGGCGATGTGTTAGGGGGAAAAAGCCGCACAACGAAAAAAATATCGATGAAAGGAGTAGCACTTTAAGATTTTTTTTGTACCTTTGCAAAATTATTCACAATCTTTACAACTTTAACTTGTAATTAAACTAACATGCTACGAATTTTAGGAACAATTAAGAAAGTGATTACGAAGCGGGCGCTGACGCGGACAATCTACGTCTACACGATAGCATACGTGGTTCTGCTGACGGTTACACTCGGCATGATGTATGCCTATCCGAAGCCAGAGCTGCACATGCTGCTCAACTCCCACCATACCAGCCTACAGGACACTTTCTTCAAGTATTACAGCGTGCTGGCCGAATGGCCCTTGTATGCGCTGATGCTGCTGCCCCTGCTGTGGAAGAAGATCAAGGCGACGCTCTTCTTTGCCATGTGCGAGGTGACGGGCGGCTCCATCCTGCAGATACTGAAGCACATCATCAGCACCGACCGCCCTGTCAGCGTGTTCGAGCACATCCCGCAACAGACGCTTCCGCTGGTGCAGGGGGTGTCGATGCACCACAGCAATTCCTTCCCATCGGGCCACGCCTCTACCTTCTTCATGTTCTGCACTTGCCTCGTGATTATTCAGGCTTGCCACTATCGTCGCAGGAACTCGCTGCAAAACCAGCGGACAAAGATTCAGTTCAACGCGGCGCTGCTGGTGCTGCTGGTGCTGGCCGCTGTGGGCGCCTACTCGCGCGTCTACCTTTCGCAGCACTTCCTGTCGGATGTGTGCGTGGGCAGCATCATCGGTTTCATTACGCCGTTCCTGATTTACCACTTGCTGTGGAACAAGATTCCGAAACTCAAAAACGATGATAAATAATGAAAGCATTATTAAGTAAGGTGAAGAAAGCGCTGCTACGGCCGGTGTCGCTTTCTGCGTTCTCATGGGTTGTGAGCATAGGCACTTTGCTGCTCTACAACATTCCCTTCTTCCAGTTCGTCGTCGACAACAGCAACGAGAGCACGATGGGTGTCGTCTGGCTGACGGCATCGCTGACCGTTATCATGCTGGCGGTGAACTTCATGATGACCTATCTGACCATGTTCTGCTTGCGGATAGTGGGGCGCATCGTGCTGGCTGTCCTGTCGATTATCAATGCGACGGCGGTCTATTTCATCCTGACCTACAACGTCATCATCAATGCCACCACCATCGAGAACGTGTTCAACACCCGATACTCGGAGGCGTCTGGGTTCTTCAGCTGGACGCTCTGGCTATTCATCCTCGTCTTCGGCGTTTTTCCTGCCCTCTACTGTCTGCTGCAGCCCGTTGTGATGGGCAAGGCCAGGAAGCTGGGCGTCTGCTGCGCAGGCTCGCTGGCAGTCATCCTGGTCGTGGGACTGCTGAACATCGGCCAGACGCTGTTCCTCAGCAAGCACGACACCGAGTTGGGCGGTCTGCTGCAGCCCTGGTCCTACATTGCCAATACGTATCGCGTCGTCAGCTTCAGCCAGGACAAGCAGGCCGAGGAAATCAAGCTGCCTGACGGCAAGATTACCGACGACGAGAAGGCCGTGGTGGTGCTCGTCATCGGCGAATCGGCAAGGAAGGCCAACTTCCAGCTCTACGGCTATCAGCGCGAAACCAACCCGCTGCTGTCGAAGCAGCAGGGGCTGAAGGTGTATCAGGCCAACTCCTGTGCCACCTACACCACAGCCGGCAGCAAGGCCATCCTCGAGCCGAAAGACAGCGGCGACCTCTACGAGCTGCTGCCCAACTATGCTTTCCGCATGGGCGTCGACGTAGCGTGGCGCACGTCTAACTGGGGTGAGCCGCCGATACACATCGACGAATATCTGACCGACGCGGAGCTGGCCGAGCAATATCCTGATGCCGACAGCGACTACGACGGCATTCTCTTTGCAGGCCTTCGCCAGCGCATAGAGTCGAGCCCCAAGAACAAGGTGCTCATCATCCTGCACACCAGCACCAGCCACGGGCCGCAATATGCTTCGAAATACCCCAAGGAGTTTGAGGTCTATAAGCCCGTGGCCAAGAATGTGGAGGAGGGCGAGAAGAACGTGGGCATGCTGGTCAATGCCTACGACAACACCATTCGCTACACCGACTTCCTCCTGGACAGCCTCATCAATACGCTTCGCGCCATGAGCGACTGGAAGACGGCCATGATTTTCATTTCAGATCATGGCGAGTCGCTCGGCGAGAAAAAGATGTTCATGCATGGCCTGCCCATGAAGCTGGCGCCCAAGGAGCAGTATGAGATACCCTTCCTGGTATGGACTTCAGAGAACTACCGAACCTATAAGAGCAAGTTGCCTGCTGTGCTGGAGCAGCACTACATCTTCCATTCCGTGCTGAACCTGCTGTCTATCCAGTCGCCTGCCTACAACGAGCAATTCGACATATTCCAGCAAAACGCAGCAGAACCCAAGCAAGCCCTACCCTAAAGAGGCGCTTTGAGCGTGCTCAAGTGCCGTTTGAGGGGTGCTTTTTCGTAACTTTGCAGGCATGAAGAATCCGTTCAGCATCATCAGGCTCGTGTTCAAGGCTACGCGCCCCAGCCGACTTCAGGACATGAAGGCGGTGAAGGATGCCTTCTGGATGAAACCCAACTATGCCGCAATGACCTTCTTCGGATTCATCGTGACGGCAACACAGCGGGAGGCCGACAAGGTGAACGAGCACTACGACTCGCTGAAGAACCACGAAATGATACATCTGCGGCAAGCCGAAGACTGCCACGACTCGTGGCTGCTGTTCTACATAAGATACGGATGGTACTACCTGCGCGCCCTACCCTACAACCGGAAGAAGCGGAATGCAGCCTACTGGATGAACCCCTTCGAGCTGGAAGCCTACGAGCATGAGCACGACCTCGACTACCTGAAACATCGGCCTGCTGGCGGCGAAGAATGGCGGAAATATGCCCGAATGAGCCCCCAAAAACGCTTCGAAAAGCTCTTTTTAAGGCAAAAATGAAGTTTTTTATAAAAAAAGTAGGAAAATATTTGGTCAGTTCACAAAAACTCCGTACCTTTGCAACCGCAAAACAGAAAAGGAGGCTCCCTAGCTCAACTGAATAGAGCATCTGACTACGGATCAGAAGGTTGTGGGTTTGAATCCCGCGGGAGTCACAAAAAAAGATTTCAACGACAAAAGTAGCAAAGAAAGGCAAGCCTAAAAGCTTGCCTTTCTTCGCTTCTGCTAAACAGGGACAAATATGAAAACAAGACTTCTATTCATTATAGCTTTCAGCATCATCGGCTACGCTACCGCTGCAGCACAGACCGTGGAGGAAGAGCTCGACTACTACCTGACGCGACACAACGTGCAGGACGAGGGCTACGACATGGTGGCGCGCTATGCGGCTGAAGGCGACACTGCCCTGCACACCTACACCCCGAAAGGACACACCTCGCTGTGGAACATGGGCCGCTGGCGAGGCATCAGACGTGAGGGTAAAGGCATCGTGAAGGATGCACAAGGACGCACCATCATCGGCATCTGGCATGCCGACACGCTCGTGAGCGGCATCAGAATCGACGGCAAGGGCATCTATGCCGGCAGCTTCAACCGCCACGAGCTGGCCAACGGCCACGGCAGCTACCGCGAGCCGGGCGGCGAGTTCTACGAAGGCCACTGGCAGAACGACCTGCGCGAGGGCTTCGGCTTCAGCGTGACCAACGACCACCTGTGGGCCGGGCGCTGGCGGCGGGGCCGCTTCCTGGGCGAGCGCATGCAGTATCACAGCGACCGCATCTACGGCATCGACATCTCGCGCTATCAGCACGAGAAGGGACGTAAGAAGTTCAACATCGACTGGAACCGGCTGCGCATCGTCAGCCTGGGAAAGAAGAGCAACCAGAACGTCAGCGGAACGGTCGACTACCCCGTCAGCTTCGTCTACATCAAGTCGACGGAGGGCATCAGCATCCAGAACAAGTACTTCAGCAGCGACTACGCGAGGGCCCATCAGAAAGGAATACGCGTGGGCGCCTACCACTTTTTCTCCACACGCCAACGGCCGCAAGACCAGGCCAGCTACTTCCTGCAGCACACGCGATTCACGCGGGGCGACCTGCCACCCATGCTCGACGTGGAGCCCTCCGACGCGCTCATCGAGCAGATGGGCGGCACCGAGGCGCTGCTGGCCAGCATGCGCACCTGGCTGAAGATCGTGGAACAGCGCACAGGCACCCGTCCCATCATCTACGTCAACCAGAACTACGTGCGCAAACACCTGAGCCAGGCGCCCGACCTGAAGCGCGACTACCTGGTGTGGATAGCCCGCTACGGCGAGTATAAGCCCGACGTGCACCTCGTGTTCTGGCAACTGTCGCCCTGGGGGCGCGTCAGAGGCATAGAAGGCGAGGTAGACATCAACGTTTTCAATGGATATCAGGGCCATTGGGACGATTTTCTGTCCGAGGAGACGATTAAGTAAAGAAAAATGCGTAACTTTGCAGCCGCATAAACAAAGAATTAGCATGGAAGTATACTTTACTGGCATCATCATTGCCATCTCTACATTCCTCATCATCGGGTTCTTTCACCCGATAGTCATCAAGGCCGAATACTACACGGGCACGCACCTCTGGTGGGTGTTCCTCATCGTGGGTATAGCATGCTGCGTGGGCGCGCTGTTTATCGCCAACACCTTGCTGTCGGCAGTCATCGGCGTGTTCGGAGCCTCGTCGCTCTGGGGCATCGGCGAGCTCTTCTCGCAGAAGAAGCGCGTAGAGAAGGGCTGGTTCCCCATGAATCCCAAGCGCAAGCACGAGTACAGCCCCATCGACAAGAACGAAACGCTCTGCCCCGTACACCACGGCAAGAGCATCTAAGCCATAGAAGAGCATGAAGACTGAGCTGATAGTGGTAGGCAAGACAACCGACAAGCACTTCGCAGCCGGCATTGCCGACTATGCGGAGCGCATAGGCCACTACATGCCCTTCAGCATCACCACCATTCCAGAACTGAAAAACACCAAGAACCTCAGCGAGGAACAGCAGAAGCAGGCCGAGGGCGAGCTGATACTGAAACAGCTTCAGCCACAGGACACCGTCGTACTGCTGGACGAGCGCGGACAGCAACCGCGCAGCATAGAGCTGGCCCGATGGCTGGAACAAAAAAGAAGGACCGCCAGACGACTGGTCTTCGTCATCGGCGGTCCCTATGGATTCTCAAAAGAGGTTTACAGCAGAGCTAACGAACAACTATCGCTTTCGCGTCTGACCTTCTCTCATCAGATGATTCGCCTCGTATTCACCGAGCAGCTCTACCGCGCCTGCACCATCATCAAGGGCGAGCCTTACCACCACGAATAGCAGAACAGGCTCAACTCCCCGCGAGGCTACAGGTTAAAGGTCGTTGTAGTTTTGCACGCTGAAGGTCGACGTCTGCATGTCGCCCGTCTGGAAGCCACGCTTCAGCCAACGCTTGCGCTGGTCGCTGGTGCCGTGGGTGAACGACTCGGGGGTAGCACGTCCCTGAGCTTTCTTCTGCAGCCAGTCGTCGCCAATGGCCTTGGCCAGCTCCAGTCCCTTCTCCAGGTCGCCATACTCCATCGAGTGGTTCATCTGGTCTTCATAATGAGCCCACACACCTGCATAGTAGTCAGCCAGCAGCTCCAGGCGCACGCTCAGCTGGTTGGCAGTCACCTTGTCGGTCTGGCTCATAGCCTGATGGGCCTTGTTGAGCGTACCCGTCAGATACTCCACGTGGTGGCCTATCTCGTGAGCAATCACATAGGCATAGGCAAAGGTGTTGCCCTCGACGCCCAGTTGACGCTTCATCTCAGTAAAGAACGACAAGTCGACATACAATTTCTGGTCGCCCGAGCAGTAGAAGGGACCCACAGCTGCGGTAGCCGAACCGCAGGCAGAATTGACCTGATTGGAGAACAGCACCAGCGTAGGATACTGATACTCGCCCCATCCGTTCTCGGCAAACACCTTCGTCCACACATCCTCTGTCGAAGCCATGATTTTCTTGCAGTCCTCGGCCAGCGCCTGCTCCTCCTCGGTGAACTGCTGCTCGCCCACGGTCTCGGTAGGAGCCTGCATCGACTGCTGCACGCCCTCCATCACGGCCTGCATGGGGTCGCCGCCGCTCACCCAGGCTATCAAGGCTGCAATAATAATACCGCCAATACCAAGACTGGCCTTAGTTCCTCCGCTCATGCGGCGATCTTCCACATGCGAACTCTCTCTTCTTCCGTCTAATCTCATAATCTTTTATTGTTTTAAAGTTATAGTCTGTTAGATAAAGCAAAAGCCGTACAACTCTGTCGAGAGTCGTACGGCTGCGCACTTTGCGGAGAGTGAGGGATTCAAACCCCCGATACCCGAAAGGGGTATACCGGATTTCGAGTCCAGCGCGATCGATCACTCTGCCAACTCTCCTTCGCGATTTGCGTTTGCAAAGGTAATACTTTTTTCCGAACTCGCCAAATGTTTTGCAGAAAAAATCTACTCAAAGCTCAATTTCTGCAATCTTTGGCGCAACTGCTCGGCTTCCGACTGCCGGATAGCGAGGCTGATGCGGCAGGTGTTATCGTAAGTCTGCGAAACGATGCGCGGCTGCATCTCCTTCACAATGCGCATCACGTCGTTCATCATGACGTAAGAGAAATCGTAGTCTATGATCTCTTCTACCTGCCGGGCCTCGATGGTAGCGTGGGCAATGGCGTCGGCGGCTGCCTCGCGATAGGCCACGATGAGTCCGCTGGTGCCAAGGTTTACGCCGCCATAGTAGCGCACGACGACAATCAGAATGTCGGTCAGCTCGCTGGAGTTGATCTGGCCGAGGATTGGCTTGCCGGCTGTCGACGATGGCTCTCCGTCGTCGTTGGCACGAAACTCTGCCCTACCCGCCCCCAGCATGTAGGCGTAGCACACGTGGCGAGCATCATAGTACTTCTTGCGGTAAGCGGCCAGCAACTCCTTCACCTCGTCGACGGTCTCAACGTGATGGGCAAAGGCGAGGAACTTACTACGCTTCTCGGTGTAGTAGCCCTCGCCTGTACTGCTGATGGTCAGATACTCGTCTGTCATGAACGACGCTTCATCAACTCAACTTATGGATGACCAAGCCAGAACGCAGCTTGGGTTCGAACCATGTAGCCTTCGGCGGCATGATCTTACCGCTGTCGGCAATGTTCATGATTTGCTGCATGGACACGGGATAGAGGGCCAAGGCCATGCGCATCTCGCCACTGTCCACCCGACGCTTCAGCTCGCCCAGGCCGCGAAGACCGCCCACAAAGTCGATGCGCTTGCTGCTACGCAGGTCGCCGATGTTGAGGATCTCGTCGAGAATGAGCCGGCTGCTGATGTCTACGTCGAGCACGCCGATGGGGTCGCTGGCATCGAAGGTGCCCTCCTTGGCCGTGAGGCTATACCAATGGCCGTCGAGGTAGAGCGAGAACTCGTGCTGATGCTGGGGCTTGTAGATGTCGGTGCCCTTGTCCTCGACCTCGAAGTTCTTGCGCAAGGCGTCGAGGAACTGCTCGGAAGTGAGGCCATTGAGGTCCTTCACCACGCGATTGTAGTCGAGAATCGTGAGCTGCGATGCCTGGAAGCACACCGCCATGAAGTAGTTGTACTCTTCGTCGCCACGATGGTTGGGGTTCTGCTTCTGCTTTTCGGCACCCACCAGAGCGGCAGCAGCCGAGCGATGATGTCCGTCGGCAATGTAGAGCGAAGGCATCTTAGCAAACTCGTCGGTGATGGTCTTCATGTCCTGCTCGTCGCTCACCACCCAGAACTTATGGCCGAAGCCGTCGATGGGAGCAATGAAGTCGTACTCGGGCTCCGTCTGGGCATAGCGCATGATGAGCGCATTGAGCACCTCGTTGTCAGGATAGGCGAAGAAGACAGGCTCGATGTTGGCATTATTCACGCGTACATGCTTCATGCGGTCTTCCTCCTTGTCGCGGCGCGTCAGCTCGTGCTTCTTGATGTTGCCCTTCATGTAGTCGTCGGTATGAGCGCATACAACGAGACCGTACTGCGTCTTACCCTGCATGGTCTGGGCATATATATAATAATGTTCGCGCGAGTCCTGTACGAGCCAGCCCTTGTCCTGGAACTTCTTGAAGTTCTCTGCAGCCTTCTCGTAGACGCGTGGGTCGTACTCAGAAGTGCCTACGGGGAAGTCAATCTCGGGTTTGATGATGTGGTAGAGGCTCTTCTCGTTGTCGCCGGCTTCGGCGCGAGCTTCCTCGCTGTCGAGCACGTCGTAGGGACGGCTCTCCACCTGCTCCACCAGTTCCTTCGGTGGGCGTATTCCCTTAAATGGTTTAACGATTGCCATAGTCTTATAAGTTCTCCTTTATTTTCTCAATCATCTCCTGATATTCTGCATCCGAAAGATAGACCTTTCCTGGGTTCATCTGGAACGTGCCGCCGTAGTCAGGGCCGTCGACATACTTCGGAGCGAGGTGGAAGTGCAGATGCGAGAGCTTGTCGCTGTAGGCACCGTAATTGATTTTCTCGGGGTTGAAGGCTTTCTGCATGGCGCGGGTGACGCGGGCCACGTCGGCCATGAAGGCGTTACGGTCGTCGTCCGACAGTTCGTTGAGGTCGTTCACGTGGTCTTTATAAGCCACGAGGCAACGTCCGCGATAGGTCTGCTCCTTAAACAGGAATGCGCGAGAAACGGAAAGTTCGCAAATCTCAATCATCAGGTCGTGGAGCGTCTGATTGTTAGTGCAGTAAAGGCACTGCTTGGGGTCACTTTGCATAATACTAAAGTTTTGGTGTTAATTTTGGCACAAAGGTACAAAGAAAAAATGAGCCAACCAAATGGTCGGCTCACTTTCTTTGCTTGTCGCGGATTTTACTTGTTGACCTGGAATTTCGTATCGCCGTCCTTGAAGAAAGCGTTGATTTGCTTGGCAGCAGCAATACCGGCATTGGTGTTGGCCTCTGCCGTCTGAGCTCCCATCTTCTTCGGGGTCGAGAAATAGCGGCCTTCAAACTTCTGGAAGTCGGCATTGGCATCGGGCATGATGTCGGTGATGTACTTCAGGTCCTGACGCTCCTCCATGAGCTTCAGCAGCTCGGGCTCGTTGATCACCTCCTTACGGGCCGTGTTCACGAGGATGCCACCCTTCTTCATCTTACCAACAAGGGCATAGTTGATGCTCTGCTTGGTCTCTGGAGTAGCGGGGATGTGGAGCGAAACCACGTCGCACTGCTCAAACAGGGCGTCCTGATTGGCCACAGCATGCACACCAGCCTTCTCGATGACCTCTGCAGGGCAGAAAGCATCGTAGGCATACACGTCCATACCGAAGCCCTTGGCAATACGGGCCACGTTGCGGCCTACGTTGCCGAAGGCCAGAATGCCCAGTTTCTTGCCCATGAGCTCGGTGCCTGCCTTGCCATTGTAGAACTGGCGGACAGCAAACACGAGCAGGCCAAAGACCAGCTCGGCCACGGCGTTGGCATTCTGTCCGGGCGTGTTCTCGGCCACCACGTTGTGGGCCGTAGCGGCAGCGAGGTCAATGTTGTCGTAGCCGGCACCGGCACGAACCACAATCTTCAGCTGCTTGGCAGCGTCGAGCACCTCAGCGTCGACCTTATCCGAGCGGATAATCAGGGCGTCGGCATCCTTCACAGCGTCGAGAAGCTGTGCCTTCTCTGTGTATTTCTCCAGGAGTGCCAGCTCGTTGCCGGCTCCTTCTATTTCTTTGCGAATGCCCTCGACAGCAGCTGCTGCGAAAGGCTTCTCGGTTGCAACTAATACTTTCATCGTCGTCTTCCGTTTTATTAGTGGTTAGCCTCAAACTCCTTCATGCAGGCAACGAGTGCGTTGCAGCCCTCGATGGTCTGAGCATTGTAGCACGAAGCACGGAAACCGCCGACACTGCGGTGGCCCTTCACGCCGACCATGCCCTTCGACACAGCGAAGTCGAGGAAGTCCTTCTCCAGTTCCTTGTACTCAGGAGCCATCACGAAGCAGATGTTCATGAGCGAGCGGTCTTCTTCCTTGGCCGTACCTACGAACATCTTGTTGCGGTCGATTTCGCCATAGACGATGTCGGCGCGCTGGTGTGCCAGCTTGTCCATAGCCTCGACGCCGCCCTGCTTCTTAAGCCAGCGCAGGTTCTCCAGTGCGCTGTAGATGGGCACCACGGGAGGCGTGTTGAACATAGAGCCCTTGTCGACGTGCGTGCGATAGTCGAGCATCGTGGGAATCTCGCGGGGAGCCTTGCCCAGAGCGTCGTCCTTCACGATGACGATGGTCACGCCGGCCATGGCCAGGTTCTTCTGTGCACCGGCATAGATGGCATCGTACTTAGCCACATCAATGGGACGGCTGAAGATATCAGACGACATATCGGCAATCAGACGAACAGGCACGTCGAGATCCTTGCGGATTTCGGTACCGTAGATGGTATTGTTGGTCGTGATGTGCAGATAGTCAGCATCTGCGGGAACGGTCCAATCCTTGGGGATGAATGTATAGTTGGCATCAGCCGAAGAAGCCACCTCGACAACCTCGCCGAAGAGCTTGGCTTCCTTCATGGCCTTCTTAGCCCACACACCAGTGTTCAGATAGGCAGCCTTTTTAATCAGGAAGTTGTAAGGAATCATGCAGAACTCGAGCGAAGCACCGCCACCAAGGAAAATCACCGAGTAGCCCTCGGGAATGCTAAGCAACTCCTTTACCAGAGCCACAGCCTCGTCGACGACGGGCTGGAAGTCCTTTGCACGATGGCTAATCTCCATCAAAGAGAGACCCGAGCCATTGAAGTCTAAACACTGTTTGGCAGTAGCCTCGATAACCTCGCGGGGAAGCATCGACGGACCTGCATTAAAGTTGTACTTCTTCATCTTGATTGTATAATTAATGGGTTTAAGTTTCAAAAACGTCGCGAAATTACACTTTTTATTTGAATTGGGCAAATATTTGAGCATCTTTTAACCGATTTAGCTTCTTTTCCTATCATAATGCAAAGCAGACGTTGCAGTTTGAAGCCTTATCGTCACGTTTACTTCACCGGCTCGATGACGGTCCTGATGCCCTTGATCTTCTCGCCTTTCGTCAGCCGGAGCACCTGCTGCAGCTTCGGCCGGGCCACGGCGGCATAGGCATAGCGGTTCATCACATCGATGCGGCCAACGTCCTGCGGCTCCAGCCCGCCTTTCTTGCAGAGGAAGCCGACGATGTCGCCCTTCGAAATCTTGTCCTTTTTGCCCTTACCTATATATATGGTGGCCATGCGAGGGACGGGAACCGCATTTTCCGTCTGCTCCACCCCGGTGATGACGCCATCCGTCTCATTCGCGGCGTTCTTACCCTGATGAGGAAGGAAAGAAGGCAGAACCTCTTCGGGCCCCACGATGAAATAAGTGTTACCCGTGGCATCCCAGCGGGCCGTGCGCCCTACGCGATGAACGAGCTCCTGCTCCGTCTGCGGCAGATGGTAGTGAATGATGTTGGCGATGTCGGGGATATCCAAGCCACGCGAGGCCAGGTCGGTGCTGACGAGCACATTGGCCGAACCGTTGGAGAACTTGTAGAGTGCGTCTTCGCGCTGTTTCTGCTCCAGACCGCCATGCAGGGCGCTCGTGGTAAATCCCTGCCGACGCAGATAGTCGTCGACACGCTCTACGGAATCGCGATAATTCAGGAAGACGATGCTCTGCGTGTCGCCCAGACTGCGAAGCAGGCCGTTCAGCGTCGCGAGCTTGTCCTTCACGGGCGATTTCACTTCGTAGACGGCCACGCGCTCGGCCACCTGCTCCTCCTCTGCCAAGTAGTCGAGGCGCTCGGTGCGGCCCATCTCGACGAAGGAAGGAATCTGCTCGGCGTCGGTTGCCGACAGAAGGAAACGGCGCTTTAGGCCCGGCAACCGCTTCACCAGCCGCATCATTTCGGCCTGGAAGCCCATCTCGAGGCACTTGTCAAACTCGTCTATCACCAGATAGCGCACGTTGTAGGGCGATATGTTCCCCTTCTCCAGGTGGTCGTTCAGTCGGCCCGGCGTGCCAAACACCACCTGCGGCCTGACTTCCTTCATCACTCTGTGCTCGTCCATGGCGGCACGTCCGCCATAGCAAGCCTGCGAACGGATGCCCGCCCCCATCGACTTCAACACCGTGTGCGACTGCAAGGCCAGTTCGCGTCCGGGCACTACGACCAGTGCCTGCACCTCGTCTTGGGCAGCATCCAGCAGCTGCACCAGCGGCAGCAGATAGGCCAGAGTCTTTCCGGAGCCGGTCGGCGACAGCACAACCACGTTGCTGCGTCCGTGCAGTATCGCCTCCTGTGCCTCCTTCTGCATGGCATTCAGCTCGCTGATGCCCAGTTTCTCTAATATTCCGTTCATATCCATCGTGTTGCAAAGATAAGCATAAAATCTGAAACAGCCAAGAAAGAGGCCATAAAAAACCGACAATGATGCCGTCGAGGCAGACTCAGCGTCGCGATGAACGTATCTCAGGGGCGCGATGAACGTGCTCAAGGGCGCGCTGAAAAAGTTCAGAGGCGCGATGAGTTTTTATGTAAATGCGTTGGCAGTATAAAGAAATATTCGTATATTTGCAGCCTAAACGTTACTAACTGAATAAAACAAGAACAATGAAAAAACTATTCTTATTGGCGATATTCGCCATGACCAACACGTTTTTGCTACAGGCGCAAGAGGCTACCGTGACCATTCATGCTGACCAGGGTAAGCAGAAAATCTACAAAGAAATCTACGGGCAGTTTGCCGAGCATCTGGGGTCGTGCATCTATGGCGGACTCTGGGTGGGGCCGCAGTCCAGCATCCCCAACATCAACGGCTATCGCAAGGATGTGTTCGAAGCGTTGAAGGCGCTGCAGGTGCCCGTGCTGCGCTGGCCGGGCGGATGCTTTGCCGACGAATATCACTGGATGGACGGCATCGGCCCGCGCGAGAAGCGTCCGTCGATGAAGAACAACAACTGGGGCGGAACGATTGAAGACAATTCGTTTGGCACGCACGAGTTCCTGAACCTCTGCGAGATGCTGGGCTGTGAGCCTTACATCAGCGGCAACGTGGGTTCCGGAACGGTCGAGGAGCTGGCGAAATGGGTGGAATACATGACCTCGGAGGAGGGTACGCCGATGGCGAAGCTGCGCAAGGAGAACGGTCGCGCAAAGCCGTGGAAGGTGAAATTCCTGGGCGTGGGCAACGAGAGCTGGGGCTGCGGCGGCAACATGCGCCCTGAGTACTACAGCGACCTGTATCGCCGCTATCAGACGTACTGCCGTAACTACGACGGCAACCAGCTCTACAAGATTGCGTCGGGAGCCAGCGACTACGACTACAACTGGACCAAGGTGCTCATGGACCGCGTGGGCAATCAGATGGCTGGCGTTTCGCTGCACTACTATACCGTGTCAGGATGGAACGGCTCCAAGGGCTCGGCCTTAGGATTCGACAGCGACGACTACTACTGGACGCTGGGCAAGTGTCTGGAGATTGAGGACGTCATCAAGAAGCACAAGGCCATCATGGACGAGAAAGACCCGAAGAAGCAAATCGCGCTGCTGGTCGACGAATGGGGAACATGGTGGGACGAGGAACCGGGCACCATCCCTGGCCACCTCTATCAGCAGAACTCCCTGCGCGATGCCTTCGTAGCCGCCCTGTCGCTCAACGTGTTCCATCGCCACACCGACCGCATCCGCATGGCCAACATTGCGCAGATTGTGAACGTGCTCCAGTCGATGATTCTGACCGACCAGAAGGACGGAGGCCACATGGTGCTCACGCCGACCTATCACGTGTTTAAGATGTATGTGCCCTTCCAGGAGGCTACCTACTTGCCGCTCGACCTGAAGTGCGAGGAAATGAAGGTGCAGCACGACTGGAAGAAGAGCATCGCGGAGAAAGGCTCGCGCACGCTTCCCCTCGTCAGCGCGTCGGCAGCCAAGACCAAAGACGGCAGCATCGTGGTGTCGCTGGCTAACGTGAGCCTCGACAAAGCGCAGGAAATCAGCATCAACCTGGAGGGCATGCAGGCCAAGAGCGTCAGCGGACAGATACTGACTTCGAAGAAAGTGACCGACTACAACGACTTTGAGCACCCCGACGTGGTGGCGCCGAAGGAGTTTAAGGATGCCAAACTGAAGAAAGGCCAGCTCACCGTCAAGCTGCCAGCCAAGAGCATCGTGGTGCTGAACATCATCTAAGGAAGGTCGCTGAAGCGTTTACGGCCTTTGACGTAGTACTGCCAGAGCAACGAGAACATGCGTTGCTCTGGTATTTTTTCTGACTTGCGCGAGGATTGGATAGCCTGGCGGTCGGCAGCAAACTCTTTCTTCCACTTCCTGAAGGCATGGCGGGCACGATACACGGCGCAGAAGTCGCCCCAGTTGTGCTTCAGCAGCAGCATCTCCCAGGCTGCAACGTAGTCGAGCACCCAGCGCATGCGCATGACGTAGCCCAACTCCTGCTCTGGCAAGCACTTATAGAGCATCGTGAGATTGTTGCGGAAGTTGAGGAAGGTCTTCATGGGGTTGCTCTTCGGCAAGGTGCCGCCGCCCACATGGTAGACCACGCTCTCGGGAATGCAGAACACCTTGTAGCCGCGAATGCGCATGCGCCAGCAAAGGTCTATCTCCTCGTTGTGGGCAAAGAAACGCCCGTCGAGTCCCCCCACCTCTTTATATATACGCGCACGAACCAGGAGGGCAGCTCCCGTAGCCCACAGCACTTCCGACCGATAGTCGTACTGCCCGTTGTCTTGCTCGATGGTGTCGAAGATGCGTCCGCGACAGAAGGGGTAGCCGAAGCGGTCGAGATATCCCCCACTCGCTCCTGCATACTCGAAACGGTCGCGGTCGAAGATACTGAGCAGCTTGGGCTGACAGGCTGCCACGTCCGTATGGCTGTCCATGAACTCGAGCATGGGCGTCAGCCAGTGGTGCGTCACCTCAATGTCGCTGTTCAGCAGCAGATAATACTCGGTCTCTATCTGAGCCAGCGCCTTGTTATAGCCGTCGGCAAAGCCCCAGTTGCGGTCGAGCAGCACGGTGCGAACCTCTGGGAACTGTGCTCTCAATAGCTGCAGGCTGTCGTCGGTCGACGCATTGTCGGCCACATAGACCGTAGCCTCCTCACGCGAATACTGCAGCACACTGGGCAGGTACTGGCGAAGCATCTTTGCTCCGTTCCAGTTGAGAATAACGATGGCGAGCTTTTCCATAGCAGAATTATAATTGGGATTGGGTTTGGGGGATAGCGAGTTGAGCACGGAGCGCCGTCTTGTCGTGATTGAAGTCACCCAGACGAACATGGATGAGCTGATTGTCGAACTCAGGACGAGCGTCTGCCGGCGACAGTTCTACGCGAATGTAGTTGCGCGTAAAGCCGTGCATGGCGCGTCCGCGAGTGGCTTTCTCAAAAAGAACTTCGGCCTGCATGCCACGATGAGCAGCATAGAAAGCCTGCGTCTTCTCGTCGCTCAGGGTGAGCAGGCGATGGCTGCGCAGCTTCTTGTCCTGCTCGCTCACCACATAGGGTATGCTGAGCGCACTCGTACCCGGACGTTCAGAGTAAGGGAACACGTGAAGCTGAGTGACAGGAAGCGACTGGAGAAACTCATAAGTCTCTTCAAAGCATTCCGGAGTCTCGCCGCGGCAGCCCACCATCACATCGACGCCTAAAAAGGCATCGGGCATCGCCTCGCGAATGCTCAGCACCTTGTCGGCAAACAGTTGGCGGTCGTAGTGGCGGTGCATCAGCTTCAGCACGGCATCGCTACCGCTCTGTAGTGGTATGTGGAAATGGGGCATAAAGGCGCGGCTGTGAGCACAAAAGTCTATCAGCTCATCGCTCATCAGGTCGGGCTCCAGGCTGCTGATGCGGTAACGGCTAATGCCTTCGACGGCATCGAGCGCCCTGACGAGGTCGATGAAGCGTTCGCCTGTTGTCTTTCCGAAATCTCCGATGTTCACACCGGTCAGCACGATCTCCTTTCCTCCCTCTGCAGCAGCCTGTTCGGCCTGTGCCACGAGCGATGCAATCGTAGGATTACGGCTGAACCCTCGCGCATAGGGAATGGTGCAATAGGTGCAGAAGTAGTCGCAACCGTCCTGCACCTTGAGGAAATAGCGTGTCCTGTTGCCCCGCGAGCAGCTGGGCGCAAAGCTTTTGATGTCCTTTGTCTTCTCTCGATAGAATGCAGCAGCCCCGTCGTTTGCTTTTCGCTCCCGCGCTATGAAGGCATCGGAAAGAAACTGAATGAGATGCGCCTTCTCATTACTGCCCAGCACAAGGTCGACACCCTCTATATGACTTACCTCTTCGGCCTCGAGCTGGGCATAGCAACCGGTGACCACCACAAAGGCAGCCGGGTGCTGGCGCACCAGGCGCCGAATGGCCTGACGGCATTTCCTGTCGGCCACCTCCGTTACAGAGCACGTGTTGATGAGACAGATATCAGCTTGCTCGCCTCGCTGCACCGTGCGCACGCCCATTTCCTGAAGCATCTTGCCGAAAGTAGACGTCTCAGAGAAGTTCAGTTTGCAGCCCAAAGTGTAGTAGGCCGCCAATTTATCTTGAAAAACCGAAGTATCTATCATATATAATAAGGTGTCATGTTTGCGGGCACAAAGGTACACAAAATATTCGGAAAAAGACTCAAAAAAGCTAAAGTTTCGCATAAGTGTCATTTTGATACCATTTTTTAACATTTCGCAAGCTGCTGAATATTAAGCAGTTGCGAAAAAGTTACAAAAACAGGCAAAAAAAAGTTGCTAAAAAATGTACGTCGTATTGAAAAAATGTCTACCTTTGCATCGTTTTAATTAACAAATGATTGTTTTACAGATTTAAAAAAGCAAAGAAATGAAAAAGATTGCATTTATGTTCGTTGCAGCTGCCATGTTCGCAGCTTGCGGTGGCCAGAAGGCCGAGGCTCCTGTTGAGGAGGCACCTGTTGAGGAAGTTCCCGTTGAGGCTGTTATCGATTCAGCTGCTGCATGGGCTCTCGTTGGTGACACCACTGGTATGCCCGCTGACACCATCGCTGCCAAGTTCCAGGCTGCTGTTGACTCTCTGAACGCTGCTGCCGCTGCTGCTGCTCCTGCTGCTGAAGAGGCTGCTCCCGCTCAAGAGGCTACTGAGGAGTAATCTCAACACGAACAAAAGTAGAAAAAGAGTACCGCTGGATGAGAATCCAGCGGTATTTTTTTGCCTATTTACTGAGCGTATATCCCACAAAAAGGCGTAACCTTCCGACTCGATAGGTTACGCCTAAAGGGTCGAAAGGTTACGTGAATCGAGGGCGTTGGCTACGCCTCCTCAATCAGAAGGCGTGGCCAATCCCATACATACCATATCAGACTTGCTCGATAATCTTTGCGCCTTCCTCTACAGCCTGCATGTTGAGGGGAATGAGCGAATGATGGCGCTCGGGCAGCGTCTTGAAGAGCGCTTTCTCCACGCCCTTTGTACTCACGACGGGAGCCACCTTCAGCAGTCCTCCCAGCACGATCATGTTGAACACCTTGCCATTCTTCATCTCGGCAGCCTTGTCCATAGCATCAATCTTATAGATGGTGATGTCCTTGCGGGTCGGCGGATTGATGATGCCGTAGCTGTCGTAAATGAGGATGCCACCAGGCTTCAGCTTCGGCTCGAACTTCTCGAGCGACGGCTGGTTGAGCACGATGGCGATGTCGTACTTGCTGAGGATAGGCGACGAGATGCGCTCGTCGCTGACGATTACCGTGACATTAGCCGTGCCACCGCGCTGTTCCGGGCCGTAGGCGGGCATCCAAGTCACTTCCTTGTCTTCCATCAGTCCCGAATAAGCCAGGATCTTACCCATGGAGAGCACGCCCTGACCACCGAAACCAGAAATAATTATTTCCTTTTTCATTGTTTCTCTGTTACCATTGTTACGTTAAAGACTCGTAGTGTCCTTGAGATCACCTTTCGGATAGAAGGGGAACATGTTCTCCTTCATCCACTCATTAGCCTGTGCGGGAGACAGTTTCCATCCGCTGTTGCAGGTAGATACAAATTCAACGAGCGACGAGCCCTTGCCGTCCATCGAAGCCTGGAAAGCCTTCTTCAGCGCCTTCTTGGCCTTGTTGATAGAGGCGACAGACTCTACCGACTGGCGTGTGACGTAGCACGTGCCTTCCAGCTGAGCAGCGATATCGGCCATCTTCAGGGGGAAGCCGTGCAGCTTCGGGTCACGACCGTAAGGACAGGTAGAAGTTTTCTGGCCAATGAGCGTCGTGGGAGCCATCTGTCCGCCCGTCATGCCATAGATAGCATTGTTGACAAAGATAATGACGATGTTCTCGCCACGGTTCAGGGCGTGGATGGTCTCACAGGTACCGATGCAAGCCAGGTCGCCATCGCCCTGATAAGTAAACACGAGGCGGTCGGGCCAGCAGCGCTTGATGCCCGTAGCAATGGCGGGCGCACGTCCGTGGGCAGCCTCCTGCCAGTCGATGTCGATATAGTTATAGGCAAACACGGCACAGCCCACAGGGCTTACGCCAACGGCCTTGTCCTCCATTCCCATTTCCTCAATGACTTCGGCAATGAGCTTATGCACCACGCCGTGGGAGCACCCCGGACAGTAGTGCATGTTGTTGTCGTTCATCAGCGTCGGCTTCTTGCAGACGATATTCTCCGGCTGAACTATTTGATTTCTATCCATAGTCATTACATCAATTTAGTTTTCAATGCACTCACAATCTCCTCCGGGTCGGGCACGATACCGCCCAGACGTCCGAACTGCTCTACGGGTACGGCACCATTGACAGCCAGGCGCACGTCCTGCACCATCTGACCGGCGTTGATCTCGGCCACGAGGATGCCCTTCTTGCCCTTGGCCAGCGCAGCAATCTCCTTCGTGGGGAAGGGGAAGAGCGTGATGGGACGGAAGAGGCCCACCTTGATGCCCTGCTCGCGGGCCAGCTCAACGGCCTTCTCGGCAATGCGTGCAGCCGAGCCGAAGGCCACGATGGCATAGTCGGCATCGTCGCAATGCTGCTGCTCGTAGCGCACCTCGTTCTCCTCAATCTTGCGATACTTCTCCTGCAGGGCCAGGTTGCGCTTCTCCATCTCCTCGGGCTTCAGCTCGAGCGAGGTGATCACCACGCGCTGGCGGTTCTTCGGCTTACCCGTAGAGGCCCAGGGACACTCCTTGATCACTTCCTCATCCGTGCGGCGAGGCTTGAACGGAGGCAGCACTACCTTCTCCATCATCTGGCCAATCACGCCGTCAGACAGAATCATGGCGGGGTTACGGTACTTGAATGCCAGCTCGAAGGCGAGGTCTACGAAGTCGGCCATCTCCTGCACCGACGAAGGTGCCAGCACAATCACCTTATAGTCGCCGTTACCACCTCCGCGCGTAGCCTGGAAGTAGTCGCCCTGCGAAGGCTGAATAGTGCCGAGGCCAGGACCGCCGCGCTGCACGTTGACAAACACGCCCGGCACCTCAGCACCAGCCATATAGGTGATACCTTCCTGCATCAGCGCGACGCCAGGACTCGACGACGAGGTCATGGCACGCTTGCCTGCGCCGGCAGCGCCATAGACCATATAGATAGATGCCAGCTCGCTCTCGGCCTGCACCACCTGCATGCCGGTGGTTTCCCAGGGCTTCAGCTCAGCCAGCGTCTCAATCACTTCACTCTGCGGCGTAATCGGATAGCCGAAGTAGCCATCACATCCGCAACGAATAGCGGCATGGGCAATCGCCTCATTGCCTTTCATCAATACAACTTCTTTTTCTTCTGCCATAGTTATTCCTCCACTCTTTTACGATACACGGTGATACACCCGTCGGGACAGACGATGCCACACGAGGCGCAGCCTACGCAGGCCTCTTCGTTGACAGCCTCCACGTAGGGATAGCCATGCAGATTCACTTTGTTGGCCAAGGCGATGACTTTCTGAGGGCAGGCGATGATGCATAGTGAGCATCCCTTGCACCTTTCGGTATTCACCTCGATGGCACCTTTCATTTTTGCCATAGTAAAATATAGTTTAATTATGGGTTATAAGCGTCCTTATGATAGAAGCTCAGGATATCGTCGAGCATGCGCTTCGCCTCTACGGCCGGACTGTCGGGGTCGAGTTCAGCCGCCTGTATGTAGCAGTTGATTGCCTCGCTCCACAAGCCCTGCTTGCGAAAGGCGTTGCCGCGCTCGTAGTATTCCTGTGCCGTCATTTGTAGTACTCCTTCTTGCCGGCTGCCAGCGTGTTCTTCATCAGCGAGCAGATGGTCATGGGGCCTACCCCACCCGGCACCGGCGTGATGAACGAACACTTCTCTGCCACCTCGTCAAACTTCACGTCGCCGTTCAGGCGGAAGCCGCTCTTGCGCGAGGCATCGGGCACGCGGGTGGTGCCCACGTCGATGATGACGGCGCCGGGCTTCACCATGTCGGCCGTCACGAAGTCGGGCTGACCGATGGCGGCGATGATGATGTCGGCCTGGCGGCACTCTTCCTTCAGCGTCGTCGAGCGCGAGTGGCACACGGTGACCGTTGCGTCGCCATACTGTTTCTGCACCATGAGCTGTGCCATGGGCTTGCCCACGATGTTCGAGCGTCCCAGTATGACGCACTTCTTGCCCGAGGTCTCTATGTGGTAGCGCTGCAGCAGCGTGAGAATGCCGAGCGGCGTTGCCGAGATGAAGCAGGGCAGTCCGATGGCCATGCGGCCGACGTTGATGGGATGGAATCCGTCTACGTCCTTGCGATAGTCGATGGCCTCGATCACCTTCTGTTCGTCGATATGCTTCGGTAGCGGAAGCTGCACGATGAAGCCGTCTACGTCGGCGTCGTCGTTCAGCCGGCGCACGCACTGCAGCAGCTCTTCTTCGGTGACGTTGTCCTCATAGCGAATGAGGGTCGACTTGAAGCCGCAGGCCTCGCAGGCCAGCACCTTGTTCTTCACGTAGGTTTCAGAGCCGCCGTCGTGGCCTACGAGCACGGCAGCCAGGTGGGGCTGTTTGCCTCCGCGGGCCATGATGCTCTTCACTTCCTCGGCAATCTCGGCCTTGATGGCCGCTGCCGTTGCTTTTCCGTCTATCAGTTGCATATGGTGTCTTTTTTGTTCCTCTGTTACCGTCATTTCGAGTTGAGCCACTGCCACTCGTCCTTGGCCTTGTCTACGTCCTGATCCATGAGCACGTCGACGTCGGTGGGCTTCAGGCCGATGTATACGGCCACCTCCTTGAGCGTCTCTACCTCCTTCGCGCTGACGTCGGCGTCAGACTTCACGATGAGTGCCAGCATGCTCAGCATCTGGTAGCGCAGCTCCTCGCTCAGCGTCTGGGCTATCTGGCTGCCGCAGTCGCCAATGAGCTGCAGGAAGGCCATCGGCTTGCGTGCCTCGAGCTCCTCGTGCTTGGCAATGAGCTTCCTCACCACCTCGGTGCCCTCTACCTGAGCCTCCTCGCCGAAGTTCTCGCGCAGGAAGTTGCCCAGGAACTCATACTCTGAAGGCTCCACCTTGTCGTCGGCAATGATGATGTGCGACACCATGACGAGCATGGAGAACAGGAAACTGTTCTTGATATTGTCCCTCACGGGGCTGTTGACGTTGAACGTCTGGCGGAACTCATCGGTGTACACCACCTTCTCGGCCGAAAGCTTGAAGCGGTCTTCGCTGGCCACCTCGTCTGTCAGTTCCTTCATGGGTCCCTCGTTGAAGAGGCCCTTCAGGCTGCTAATCCATTTTCCTATTGCCATAATGATAAGTTGTTAGTTGAAAATACTACATCTTCGGCATGCCACCCTTCATGTTCTTCATGGCAGCAGCCATCTGGGCCATGCGGCCCTTGTCCATGCCGGTCACCATCTTCATCATCTTGCGCGTCTGGTCAAACTGCTTCATGAGGCGGTTCACGTCGTCGATCTTCGTGCCCGATCCGCGGGCGATGCGCTGTCGGCGGCTCTGGTTGATGATGTCGGGGTTCTGTCGCTCGGCGGGCGTCATCGAGTTGATGATGGCCTCAATGCCCTTGAAGGCATCGTCGTCAATGTCGAGGTCCTTGATCTGCTTGCCCACGCCGGGTATCATGGCAGCCAGGTCCTTGATGTTGCCCATCTTCTTGATTTGCTGTATCTGGCCCATGAAGTCGTTGAAGTCGAACTTGTTCTTGCGTATTTTCCTCTCCAGCTCCTTGGCCTGCTTCTCGTCGAACTGCTGCTGTGCGCGCTCCACGAGGCTCACCACGTCGCCCATGCCGAGAATGCGGTCGGCCATGCGCTCGGGATGGAACACGTCGATGGCCTCCATCTTCTCGCCCGTACCGATGAACTTGATGGGCTTCGTCACCACGGTGCGGATGCTCAGCGCTGCACCGCCTCGGGTGTCGCCGTCGAGCTTCGTCAGCACCACGCCGTCGAAGTCGAGGCGGTCGTTGAACTCCTTGGCGGTGTTGACGGCGTCCTGACCGGTCATCGAGTCGACCACGAAGAGCGTCTCGTCGGGTTTCACGGCCTGCTTCAGGTTCGCTATCTCGTTCATCATCTCCTCGTCCACGGCCAGTCGGCCGGCGGTATCGATGATCACCACGTTGTAGCTCTCCTGCTTGGCCTTGCGGATGGCGTTCTGCGCAATCTCCACCACGTTCTTGTTGCCCTCCTCGGTGTAGACGTCGACGCCCACGCTCTGGCCCACCACCTTCAGCTGTTCGATGGCGGCAGGACGATACACGTCGCAGGCCACGAGCAGCGGGTTCTTGTGCTGGCGCGTCTTCAGCATGTTGGCCAGCTTTCCGGAGAACGTGGTCTTACCGGAGCCTTGCAAGCCCGACATGAGGATGATGGCGGGCCGGTTCTCGAGCTTCAGCTCCGAGGCCTTGCCGCCCATGAGCTCGGTGAGCTCGTCGTGCACAATCTTCACCATCAGCTGACTGGGCTTTACGGCCGTCAGCACGTTCATACCCATGGCCTTCTGCTTCACGGAGTCAGTGAAGTTCTTTGCCACTTTGTAGTTGACGTCGGCGTCGAGCAGTGCCCGGCGCACGTCTTTCAGCGTCTCGGCAACGTTGATTTCGGTGATTTTTCCCTCACCCTTCAGTATCTTGAACGACCGTTCAAGTCTGTCACTTAAATTCTCAAACATAAGTACTTTATTATTTTTAGGGTGCAAAGTTACGAAAAAACGAGCGAAAAGCCAAAGGAAAGCTTGCTTTTCTTTGTTTTTCCGAGTGCATATTGACTTCGGCGAAGCCAAAGTTACGAAAAAAGCTTGTAAAAGCGAAGCGATTTTGGAAGATTAACGCAATTCGGCCTAAAATAAAGGCAAGACGGGGAAGAACAGGGAAGTTTAACTTGGGGCAAAAAGCAAAATGGGGAGGATTGGTGAAAGAGTTAGGTTGCCAAATCGTAACCCAAAAGATGGGTTCTGAGGCGGGTTGGATTTCCTAAAATGACAATGCAAATTGGGGCAAAATGATGCACCTTTCACCGCATATTCTCCGTCCGTTTCTTATTCCGCAAACTGCTACATTTTGCATAGCGATGGATGCCAAAAGAAATAGTAGTTTTGCAGCCAAAATACAAGAGTAAGGAGAAGAATGGCATGGTGCCTGTGATGGGCAGGGTAACGATTAACGGAACGCAATCGCAGTTCAGTTGTAAGAAGACAATCCCGCTTGACATGTGGGACGTGAAGGGCAATTGTGCCAAAGGCCGTAGCAAGGAGGCATTGCAGATTAACCGAGAACTGGATAACATCAAGGCTCAGATCATCAAGCACTATCAGCATCTGTCAGACCGCGAGGCTTTCGTGACGGCAGAGATGGTGCGCAATTCCTATCAGGGTTTGGGGAGCGAGTACGAGACATTATTGAGTGCTTTCGACAAGGACATTGCCAACCAGAAGAAACGTGTGGGCAAGGACAGATCGGCAAGCACTCTCTGGGCCATGGAGCGTTCGCGGAAGGATGTGGCAGACTTCATCCAGTCGCACTACCGTCGCACAGATATGTCAATGCTGGAACTGACGCCAGAATTCATCAAGGACTTTGCCGCCTATCTCAGCACAGACCGAGGATTGGCTAATGGCACAATCTGGCAAAGATGCATGTGGCTGAAAGGTGTTGTGCTGAGGGCGCACTACAATGGTAAGATTCCCCGTAACCCGTTTGCGCAGTTCCACATCAGTCCGAACTGCAAGGAAAGGGAGTTCCTGACCGAAGAAGAACTAAAGGCAGTCGTAACCCATGAGTTCGAGGACGATAATCTGGCCTTCGTGCGTGACATTTTTGTATTCGTGTGCTTCACCGCCCTCTCGTTCATCGACGTGAAGAACCTGACGACAGATAACATCGTGGACATCAACGGCGACAAG
>CACXYH010000025.1 GCA_902771785.1 uncultured Prevotellaceae bacterium | reverse complement strand
AGAAAGGCTAAGTACCCTTTCATAGTGCTGTTCATTACCGCCGACATTCTGCTCTTTGCAGTGTGTCGGCGGTATTCTGGTTGCAGAAGATGTCGAGTGTAATGGCTACTCTGCACCTGCTGCCTGCTCGGCATACTCGGAGGGAGCGACGCCGAAATGCTTGCGGAAGATGGTGGAGAAGTGGGCCAGATTAGAGAAGCCAACGGTGTAGGCCACCTGGGTGACGTTGATTTTCTGCTCCTTCAGCAGGCGGGCGGCCTGCTCCAGACGGATGTTTCGGATGAATTCGCTGGTGGGGATGCCAGTGAGCTCCTTCATCTTACGGTGGAGCTGGGCTCGGCTGATGCCCACCTCGCGCGAGAGCATGTCGACGTTGAAGTCGCTGTTGGAGAGGTTCTTGTTGACCACCTTCATGATGCGCTCCATGAGCTGCTCGTCGTTGCCCTTCACCTCTGGCTGCTCGAGCTTGTCGGCCTGCTGCTGGGCGCCGGTGAACTTGCCCTTGAGGCGCTGGCGGGTCTGAATGAGGTTGTCGATGGTCATGTGGAGCTCTTCCATGTCGAAGGGCTTGGCGATGAAGGCGTCGGCACCACGCTCAAGACCTTCGAGGCGGTTGCCCACGTCGGCTTTCGAGGTGAGCATGATGACGGGGATGTGAGAGATGTTGAGGTTGGTCTTTATCATGCGCAGCATGGTGAAACCGTCCATCTCTGGCATCATGACGTCGCTCACCACCACATCGTAGTCGTTTTCGCCAGACGAGCGTGCGAGCAACTCCTTCAGACCTTCCTTGCCGTTGGTGCAGATGGTGATCTTGTAGTAGTTGGAGAGTTCGGAGGAGATGTAGTTGCCGATTTCGAGGTCGTCGTCGACCACGAGGACGCGATAGCGCGAGGTCTGCGTCTTGGCGTGCTGGGGCTGTGCGACGGCTTCCTGGGGTTCCTGCTCGATTTCGGCATCGGTGAGGTGGGCGGTGCCGAGGAGCAGGCCTACGGTGAAGACGGAGCCGCGGGCGTCGGTGCGCTTCTGGGCCTCGATGGTGCCGTGGTGCATGTCGACAATCATCTTGCAGAGGTTGAGTCCGATGCCGGTTCCGTCGATGTGCATGCGGCGGGAGTTGCTGCCCTGATAGAAGCGGTCGAAGATGTGCTTGAGGTTTTCGCTGTCGAGCCCTACGCCGTTGTCGATGATTTGCAGGCGTGCCTGCTGCTCGTCGCGGGTGAGGCGGATTTCCACTTCGCCGTCATCGTAGCTATACTTGAAGGCGTTGGAGAGCAGATTGGTGACGACCTTATCGAACTGGCTGCGGTCGATCCACACGTCGAGCGTGTCGATGCCTTCGTGGCTGAAGGTGTACTTGATGTTGCGCTCTTGGGCATTGTACTCATACATCTTGAAGATGCCGTTGACGAAGCTGACGAGGTCGGTCTGCTGGCAGTGGAGGTGCATCTGCTGCTTGTCGATTTTGCGCACGTCGAGGATTTGGTTCACGAGGTTGAGGATGCGCTGCGCGTTGTGCTCAATGGTGTTGACGTCGCGCATGGTGTCGGCATTCTGTGCGTCGCTCAGGCGGCGCTTCAGGTTGGCCAGCGGGCCCATGATGAGCGTGAGCGGCGAGCGGATGTCGTGGGTGGTGTTGATGAGGAACTTCATCTTCTCTTCGTTGAGCTGCTGGTTGGCACGGCGGCGATAGGTGAAGAAGATGAAGGCGACGAGGGCCAGCAGGGCCAGCAGATAGCAGGCATAGGCCAGCGTGGTGCTATACCACGGCGAGCGCACGGTGACGGTGATGCTCTTCACGGGCGAATAGACGTCGCCTGAGAGGGCGCGCACCTCGATGCGATAGGTGCCAGGGCGCAGGTGGCCCAGGGTGAAGTCGTTCTTGCCTTCGACGTTGCTCACCCACTCGCCTCCGTTGACGCGATACTCGAAGGTGACGTTCATGGGATTGTCGAAGTTGAGCTGCGAGAAGGCGAGGGTGATGGTGTGGTCGAGATAGGAAAGGGTGAAATGATCGGCCTCGGGCAGGGGCTTGTCGGTGACCTTAACGCCGTTGAGCACGGTATGGGCGTTGACGGAAACGTTGCCCACGAGGAAGTCGGTGAGCATGAGCTCGTCGGCCGACGGCATGTCGGCCTTCACGTTGCGAGGGCTGAAGGTGGTGATGCCGTCGTTATGGGCGAAGAAGATTCTATCGCCATCGGTGTGCATGCCCACGCCGTAAAGATATTCCTTGTTGGTAAGTCCGCCGCCGTTGACGTGGCCAATGAAGTGCTTCTGCTTGCTGTCGTACTGCCAGATGCCCATGGACGAGGAGCACCAGACGTCGCCATCGTTTGACTGGACGATGTAGCTGACGGCCTTGTTGTCGAGCTGTTCGCTGTCAGGGAAGCGTTCGGCCTTGCGCGTCTTGCGGTCGTAGAGGAAGAGTCCCTGCTCAGTGCCGATGGCAATGTTGCCGTCGTTGAGCTCGCAGAGGGAGAAGCACATCACGTCGTCGAGCAGCCAGTTCCAGCCTTGCGTGCGGAAGCTCTGGCTGCTGGGGTCGAAGCACGAGACACCCGACGAGGTGCCCATCCATATCATGCCGTGGCGGTCGGGCATCATGCACATAATCCAGTTGTTGCAGAGCCGTCCGTGAACGGAGTCTCCCTGGCTGATGTTGTAGTTGCGCAGGGCTCCCGTCTTGGGATTATAGACGCAGAAACCGCGCGAGAAGGTGGAGATGTAGATGTTGCCGTCGACGTCGCTGGTCATATCGTTGAACTTGTCGCAGTCGAAAGTGACCTTGAGCTGCGAGCTTCCTGTGAGCGGGTTGTAGCTGAAAAGGCCGTCGTCGGTGCCTATCCAGTACTGGCCCAGCTTGTCGCGGAAGATGAACTCGACAGCTTCAGGGGCTGCAGGATGGGCCACGACATGGCCTTTGGCATTGAAGCCATAGATGCCGACGCCCTGAACTGAGCACCAGATGATGTCGCCATCGCCGGCGCACACCGAGGTGATGGGGGCGCTGAGGCGCATGCCCTGTGCCTCAAAGCTCCAGGTGCTGAACTGCATGGGGCGCTGCGGCATCATGAGCAGGCCTTTCTGATAGCAGCCCAGCCACAGGTTGCCACGCTGGTCGGTGAGCATATTGCCTATTTTGGCCGTGTTCAGGTCGATGCCATACGCATCGACATCGACGCGCTCCATGCGGCGCTGCTTGGCAGGAATGCGATAAAGGCCACGCCCTCGCGTGCTGACATAGATGTCGCCATTGGCAGCGGCCACGATATCGCTGAACACCACATCGTGATCGCTCAGGCCATTGCGGTCGATATCGGCAACCTGCATCTTGCCGTTGCGATAGGACATGAGGCCATGCAGACAGAGGATGAGCACTTCATCGCTCTGCTCGGCATAGCTCTGGGGCGTGCCTACCGTAGACTGAAAACGGTGTATCTTGCCTTTGTCGAGCATGACGATTTCGTCGTCGAAGCCGTTGTTCCACAAACGGTCGTGAGAGTCGATGAAGAGATTGCTGTAGTATTCGTTCCCGTCGATGTCGAAAGCCACCGGCACATCGTCGCTGCCAATGGAGTAGGCGCCGAAGCCGGCCGTGCCGATGATGATGGTTCCGTCGGCCGCCTGCACCATCTTGCTGATGCGGGGCTGCACAACGGCAGGAAAGGTATAGTGGACAAAGGCGTCGCTCATCGGGTCGTAGCGGTCGAGACCATGGTTGGTGCCCACCCAAAGATGGCCGCCACGGTCGCACAGCAGGGTGACGATGGTGCTGGTGGCCAGCGAACCGGGGTCGTCTTTATCGTGCAGATAGGTCTTGAACTGATAGCCGTCGAAACGGTTCAGGCCGTAGTCGGTGGCAATCCAGATGTTTCCATACTTATCTTGGCACAAGTCGGAGATGAGTCCGCTGGAGAAAGATTTTGCTGTAAAGAAATGACCGGTCTGGCCTTGGGCTAAACCAAAGACAAAAAGAAAAATCGCGAACAGTATAATTTTTCGTCTCATAGTTATGGTAAAATATGATTATCCGTTGCAAAAGTACTAAATTTTTTCTTACAAAGCGTTACTTAACCGTAATAATTTGTTTTCTATTTGTCTCAAAGTCCCCAAATGGGGTAGACACAAGGGCAAAACAAGAAAATGCGGCTGCCGATATTCGCATACAGGCAACCGCAACATTAGTTTTACCATAACTAATACTTATTCTCGAAAACTACTAACTAATAACTTGGCTAAAAGCCACTTCGCGATGCGAAGAACAAATTTATGAAGTTTATTACTACTTTTTTCTGTCCACGATGCAAAGGTATTAATAATTTTGCAAACATGTTATCAAGATTGTTTCGCTAATTTTCATTTTTGTATATTCGTTCATCAGGACGACGAAAATGGAAGAAAAACAAAAGAAACCGCTAAGTTTTCGAAAGGAAACTCAGCGGTTTTGCGGATGCAAACCTATGGTTTAGCGATGCTAAAGTACTGGTTTACGCCACGAAAACCTATGGTTTAGGGAAGCGGAAGATACCAGTTGGACTTATCGAGCAGCAGCGACTGCAGCTGCGCGTTGACGGTTCCCTCGCGACGGGCAACGGCATTGGCCAGATAAGAGGGGTCGTTGCGGCGCAGGGCCACACGCATCAGGTCGTAGTAACGATAGCCTTCGAAGGCGCCTTCGAGCGCCATCTCGTTGACGATCATATCCTCGACCAGCGGTATCTGATAGTCGATGGTGTCCTGGCGAGTGGGCAGCGACGTGGCGGGCATGGGCAAAACGTACTGTCCGTTGACGTGAGAGTCGCCAGAGCCCAGCGAGTGGATGCCGATTGTCTTTTCCTTGGTGACCTCGTTGACGTCGAACGCAATCAGGTCGCCGGCGTCCTGCTGCTCAGCAGCGTCGATGTAGGCTGCCACGTTGTCGGCGCAAAGGCCATACTTCAGCACGGCAAAGGCCGACTGGGGCAGTCCTGCACGATTGAGTGCCTCGGCATAGCGCAGGTAGACCATCGAGCGGCGATAGGTCGTAACGCGCTGGGTTGAGAGCTTAGAGATGGTCTGGCGCGTGGTGTTGGTCTCTGAATAAGCGTCCTGACCACCCAGCGAGGTGACCGTGTAGTTGGAAGAGAAGCGCAGGTCGCCCACGTAGATATCCTTCGACATGCCCGTCTTGGGGATGTAGATGGTATCGGTGCGGGTGTCGGTCTTGTACTCCAGGCAGTAGGTCTGGGCTGCCGACAGCTGCGACATGGCCTTGGAAGGTGTGGCCTGGAAGAAATATTTGTTCTCCTCAGTAGAGTTGAAAACGTTGCCGAGGTCGCTCACAACGCCATCGAAGACGCGGCTCTCCATGGGGATATAGCTCAGGTACTCGCGGTCGCTGGTGACGTTATAGCCACGCGACGGATTATCGAAGGTGACGGCGTCGCGCCACGTGACACGTGCGCTATAGTTCAGCAAAACGGGTTTCTGCTCGTCGTTCAGATAGTCGTGATACCAGCGTGCAGCCTCGCGATAGCGTCCTGCCCACAAGCAAAGGTCGCCCAACAGGGCCCGCATGGGAAGGAAGAAGTCGACAGAATTGAGCTGTTTGATAGTACCAAAGTTGGGCAGCTCGGTCTTGGCAAACGGCGTGAGGTCGTCGATGAAGTAGTTGCAGATTTCAGTAATACCCACGCGCTTCTGGTTCATGGCTTCGCGGGCCTTCTGTTCGGTCATGAGCGGCTGCAGCACAAGGGGCACCTCGCCATAGATTTTGGCCAGTTCCAGATAGGTCCAGGCGCGATATGCCTTCACCACAGCATACTCGTTGATGAAGATATTGCGGCCACGACGCTGCAAAGCTGTGTCGACATGGGCCAGATAGAAGTTGCAGTTGTTGATAACGGCGTAGTAGTCGCTCACCTGATTATACTTGTTCTGCTGCTTCAGGTCGAACGAAGCCAGGCGCTTCAGGTCGGCAGAAGCGGCATTGGTAGTGGTCACCAGGTCGCCACGCATCTCGCCTAACAGCACTACACGGTCGGCAATGTGCTGCATCTTATTGACGATACCCAGCACGCTATAGACGGAGTCGGTAGCATGGTTGAGGGTGTTGTCTTCTTCAAACTCCACCAGCTCCGAGTCGGTAGAAAGTATATCGGAGCAGGAGAAGGAACAACCGATAACGCAGATTGCGATGATTGATTGATAGAATTTGCTCATCATAATTCTCTATTATCAATTTGTTAGAATTACAAGTTAATGTTTACACCTAATGAGAACGAGCGACCTGCCGTCAGCAAGCCCTGGTCGATGCCCTGCGAAAGGATGCCTCCAGAAAGCGCGCAGTCGGGGTTGCTGCCCAGATAGCGGGTTATCGTGAAGAGGTTCGACGCATTGCCCCAGACGGTAAGGCCCTGGAGATAGGTGCTGCGGACGGGGAAATAATAGCTCAGCGTGACGCTGCTCAGGCGCAGATAAGAACCGTCTTCAATCCAGCGGTCGCTGAAACGCGAATTGCCCATCGGGTCTTCATAGGTGGCACGAGGCATGTCGGTGATCTGTCCCTCTGAGTTCCAGCGGTTCTGCATGGCAGTGGTCTGGTTGAGGAAGTAAGTGCCGCCCTCGAGCAACGAGCGCTGGTAGTTGTAGACGTCATTGCCCAGCGAGTAGTTCATCACGGCCTGCAACTTCAGGCGCTTCCAGTTGAAGGTGGTGTAGATGCTTCCGTAGATGTCAGGATTCGGATTGCCGATGACGCAACGGTCGGCCTCGTCGATGACCTTATTGCCGTCGAGGTCGACAAAGCGCATGTCGCCTGCCTTGAAGTAGGCGCGGTCGCCGGTATTGGTGAGCAGGTAGTAGCCGTCGGCCTGAGCATCGCTCGCCTTCGAGTAGACACCGTCGGTGCGCCAACCATAGAACAAGCCCACGGGCTGTCCTACCTCGGTGAGGATGGTGGCACCGCAGTAGGTGCTCTCAACGGAACGGTTGTTGTCAGGAAGTGCCGTCAGCTTATTGTTATAATGGCCGGCAGATGCACCCAGCTCCCAGCTGAAGTCTTTCAGGGCAAGCACCTTGGCACCCACACTCACGTCGAAACCTGCATTCTCAAGTTTGCCGTCGTTGCTCCAGTTCTGCTGCAGACCGCTTGTCCAGGCCAACATGCGCAGAGAAAGGAGATTCGACGTCCAGCTCTTGAAGAGGTTCAGGCGCACGTTCAGACGGTTGTTGATGAAGTTTCCTTCCAGTCCGGCCGTCAGTCGGCGCGTGGTTTCCCACTGCAACTCAGTATTGCCGATGTTGCCGATAGACTTGCTGCTGGCGTTCTCGCTCAGCATGCGATGGGCCACAAAGTAGCTACGTGAGGCAGTATAGTCGATGTCGTCGTTGCCCGTTGCATCGAAACCAACATTCAGACGCAGGTAGTCGATGCCCTTAATGCCGGCAAGCCACTTCTCGTTAGACAGCACCCAGGCTGCCTGAATGCTGGGGAACAGGCCCCATACAACGCCTGCCAGCTTCAGGCCCGACACGTCGTCGCCAAAGCGAGAGGAGCTATGAGCCGACAAGCCTGCGTTCAGGTAGTAGCGGTCGCCATAGCTATAGTCGGCCAAAGCATACCAAATGAGCTCGCGGGTCTTGTCGTCGGCACCGCCAGTGTTCTTGAACAGCAGCGAAGCGCTCATGTTCGGCGTCTTATCATTGGCTGTGTTGTAACCCAACTGCGAGGTCAGCTTATACTCATTGCTCAGGAATCGCACGCCGCCCTTCACACTGATGTCATGGGCATTGTAGCGGTTCTGCCACGAAACACGGGTGTCGCTCTGGATGGCAGTCTGACGTGCCGTCTGGCTCAGCGCGAAGTTCTGCAGGGTGGTTCCCTCGTCGAGACCATCGACAATGAAGGTAGGCACGCCCTGGATAGGCAGATAGTACTGCTCATTGGTATTGACCAGGCCCAGGGTGAAGTGCTCGCTGACAGAGAGATGGCTGTTGAACTCATACTTCGGAGTGATGGAGAACGTCACCAGACGGTTACCAAACGAGTTTCGGTTCTTGCCGTCGCCTTGCTTGAGAATGCTCAACGGGTTGGCCAAGCGGCCACGTCCCTGGAACATTCCCTCGAGATAGTCGTCGGCTTCTGAGAGATAATGGCTCAGATTGCCCTGCTTATCGTAGGCGTAAGGCGAAAGGAAAGGAGCCTTTGCCAGGCTGATGAAGCCTGGAGAGGTGATGACACCCGACAGCACTTCGGTGGGAGCGCCATCTTCGCGTAAGCTCCGGTCGACATCACTGTAAGAAGCATCGAAACGTACGTCCAGTCCCTTGAACACCTTGATATCAGAGTTGAGTCGCATGTTGAAACGCGAATAGTCGTTCTCCTTGAGCGTGCTGTTGCCCAACGAATAGCCTACGGAGAGGTTATAGTTGGCAGCATCGTCGCCACCTTGCACATTGATACCATAGTTCTGCGAGAAAGCATTCTTATAGACCTCCTTGCTCCAGTCGGTATCGTTGTGATACTGATTATAATAGAAATAGGTGGGCTCGTTGTTCAGATACTTCATCTTGCCCTGCATCACAGGATTTATTCTGCCAGAAAGCAGTTCTGTGGTGTAGAGACGATAGTCCTCCGGTCCCATCATCTCAGGAAGACGGGGCACCAGCTCGTAACGTCCGTTGATGGTTACATCGATTTTCGTAGCCATCGACTTGTTTCGCTTCGTCTTGATGAACACAACACCATTGGCACCCTTAGCACCGTAGAGGGCAGTACCATTCTTCAGCACCGTCACGCTCTCAATGTCGTTCACGTTGACGTTGGCCAGCAGGTTGTTAAAGTAACCGTCGTGAAGCATCGAACGATTATACTGCATATCCATCAGCACATCGTCGATGACAACCAGCGGCTGCGCGTTGGCATTCAGCGAATTGATACCCTCGATAAGCATCATGTTGCCCAGGCCGGGGATGCCACTACGACTGACCGAGCGCACATCTCCGCCCAGCTTCTGCGCCACGAGCGGGTCGACGCTCAGTTCTGACGTATTCTCAAAATTCACGGCTTCGGCACTCAGGGTAGCCGTTGTCGACGTGCGATACGTCTCGCTAAAGGCCTGTGAATAGAGCTTTGCGTTGGCCACGCCATCGGCAATGGCGTTCTGCTGCAGGTTGTATCCCTCAATTCGCATGACCACCGAGTGGACATAGTCAGGCACACTCAGCTCATACTGTCCTTGCTCATCGGTCATCGTTGTGAAGCGGGAGTTGCCATAGCCAGCCACAATCACACCCTGGAGGGGTTTTCCCGTAGCTGCATCGGTGACACAGCCCTTCACAACCTTTGTATTGTTCTGTGCTGCCAGCGACAGAGAAGCCAGCAGCATCATCATAGTCAATATTCGCTTCTTCATTGTTCGTCGGAATTAGAGGTTCGTGGTCTGAGATAAATGCAGTCGAGGAACATCTCACGAGCATATTTCGATGTTTCGCGGGCCAAGATAGAGCACTGTAACTTCACGCTCACCCTGATATTGTTCTGGTCGTAATTGCAGACAGGGAAATGGAAGGCCTCTGCCAATACCACCGTGTCAATGCGTGCGGGATCGTTCTTGAACTGAGTATTATTGCAATTGAACACCTGCTCATTGCCCAGCGTGTCGGTATAGACGATGGACGCCTTGAACTTATTGGGCTTCACGTCAGGATTGTCGGCAACCGACTTGGGCAGAATAATAGCGCAGACGTCGTAATCGCCACTCAACGTATTGTTCACGCGGAAGGTAAGCTCCCAGTTTGACGTAGCATTACGAGGAAGTATTTGCAGATAAGCGCCTTCTGAAATGCTGTCTGTTGCCAGTCGGCGCGTATTGTAATAACAGTCTCGCTCCTGCGTGATAAGCCAGGTATTCTCTCCCTCACTCCACAGTTCCTTGAAATAAGTCTGCTCAGGAGTGAACGGCCACTCGTCGGTCACATACAAAGTACCATTACTGCACGGTATGGCCTTGGCCTTACTCAGCACGCCACCTGCCTCAAACGGCTTGTAGAACACGTGGTACTCAGGCTTCAGACGATTATACTGTACGGAAACGAGCGAGTCGTTCGTAGAAAGCTGGTCGGTCATGTTGTAGACAGCATCGTCGAGCAATGCACGGGTTGTCCAGTAGTGCTGGATAGAGTCGCGCTTCAGCACCTGGTTGTCATAGCGGAAGTACTTGACTGCCTCATCCCATGCTTTCTGCCAACCGGCAGTAGTGGGAGCAACAACCCAGTAAGTAGAGTCTTCGGCAGCTATCAGGCCCATGTTCTGCAACATGCGGTTGCGCTCAATAACCACGGAGTCGACATAGACGGGAACACCCTCGACAATGCCACTCGATACAGAAGCATCGGCATCGAAATAGTCTTCATCGTACTTACGCAACTGCTTTCCTACGACAGCAAGCTCCGGGCGGTCGTTCAGAGCCTCGTAGAGATTATACTGATAGGGAAGCGGACGTGCCGTGACATGGAGCACACCATTCTTGGCATGCTGATTGCCATCGGTCACCGTTACGCCCTGAATCTCGCCATTACCAATCTGCACATACTTGGAATTGAGCAGCAACATCTGCTCGTTCTGGGCTGTCATCGACTGGGCCGAACGGGAGATATGGTTCAGGACAAAGAACTTCTCGACCACAGAGTCGCCCTGGTTCGTTTTGACCAACTGCAACAGAGAGTCCTTATTGAAAGTACCGTTGACTGGGGCAACGACCGTGAAGGCCTGGCCACTCTGCAACAGGTCGGCATAGCTCACAACGGTCTTCTTGTGCTGACGGAACAGCTTCGTCTGCTCCAGCACCTCACGAAAATCGCTCAACTGCGGATTGTTCTGAAGCTGCTGCCACAGCGTGAGACTACCGCCTTCGGCACCTTTGGCACCGTCGTAGTGGTCGTCCCAATCGGAGCAAGCCGTGAAAGCCATTGCCATGCCACAGCCCATGAAGCCCGCCATGAGAATTTGTTTTATGTGTTTTGTCATCATATTCTCTTGAATTATTTAGTTCTCAATTAATAGATATCCTCACCCTGCGGACTACCATAGATGCTCTTCGGGCAAAGCTCGATAAAGTCGAACGACCAATAGCACTGGTCATCCTCGAGCACCTGACGGCAACGCAGGTTATAAGTTGTATTCTCATCGAGGTACTGCGTCGTCAGAATGCGGCGCAAGTTCCAGTTATTGGCACGCAGGGGGTTCTCGCCGCCTTCGTTATGATAAGCGCCAAGACCCTTCATGTAGCCGTGGTTGCGCATAGCCTTGTCGTTGGCCGTATTCTCTTCTTTGTCGTCGGTATCCTCTACCCAGCCGATAGTGGGGTCACCACCATAGGTACGAAGGTCGACAGGAATACCACAAGGCTCGTTGTTCAGATAGAACTGAACCACGCCGCGCTCCTCGCCAACGGTGTAACCCAAGCGGATTTCGTAGGTGCCCGACGGTACGGGAGGCAACTTGAATGTGACATCGAAGATACCACTGACACAAACAGCATTGGCCTTGTAAGAGTTCCAGTAGCCTACATCGCTGTGCAAGCCTACGTAGGCATTCGTTCCGCGTACCGTCCAGTCGGTGATGTAGTTACTACGCAGGCCCACCAGGTCGTCATGACCATAGCGGCCACGGGCACCACAGTTGGCAAAGTCGGGGCTCAGCGTGTTGGCATCAACACGGATGCGGCAGTTGAACACCTCTTCACGCACCTGAGTCGTATAGGCCAGAATGTCGTCGAGATAGTGGTAGGTTCCGTTGACAGCATCCTGATTGGTCTTTCCCGACTCGGTAATAGAAGGAGCAAGCACTTTCACACCACGAATAGAAGCGCGATTCAGCACGCCTTTACGGTTGATGTAGAGCTCTTCATTGGGGAAGGCAAAGCGCATGAGCGTTCCAGGACACATCGTCTCATAGAACTCTTCAGGATCAGAAAGCTTCAAGTCCCAGGTCTTGGAAATGAGCTGCTTGGTCATAATCACATCATCATAGCGCAAGATGCGGTTCACGAGATGATAGCTCACGAAGCGGTTGAGCGGATTCTTCCTGTGGCGGGGATTGTCGTCATACTTTCCGGCATCTTCAGGATAGGTCTCGTCATACACCTTCTTGGCATAGGCAATCAGATCGTCGATGGTGTAGATGTTGTGACGATGATAGACTGAGTCTGGCTCTACGAAAGCCGTGTACTTGAAATAGCGGGTTTCTGGCCAGCGCGAAAGCACATGGGTGACGCTACCCGACTGGCAACGAACCAGGATACCATTATAGAGAGAGTCCTGTGTCTTCTTGTCAGAACCCCATACGTAGGTCTCATCGATATTCTTCATCAGCGAGTCGGCCATACCAGTCAGCCTCAGTGCCTGCGAGAACAACGACAGCGTAGAGTCGCTTTCGATCACATCGGGCAGCATGTCGCTGGAACGCCGGATAATACTGCTCACGATATGAACCACACCGTTGGTGACGGAGTCGTCATATTCAATCATCCGCGCAGTCTTGTTGGCGTAATAGCGAATGGAGTTGTTGTTGGTCGAGTCGTAATCCAGCGTCAGGCTGATGTCAGACTTTGCCATGTTTGGGTCGGGCAAGGTGCCCTCGCCTATATCAGTAGTATAGTAGGCGCCCTCCTTGACAATGTGCGTACGAACCAGCGTATCACATACTTCCGTCGGAATATTCTCAATTGTATTATAGCCTGTTTCCTCTAAGTAAGCTTCGACGGCCTCATTGGTTGGAGCAAAGACCGTGAAGTTTCCATAAGTGGAAAGCAAGGAGAAATAAGGCGTACGCTTCAACAGGGTAATGAAATCACCCAGTCTGGCTTCATTTTCCTGAAGGAACTGCGCTGCCGTCATCTTCGTTGATACATAGTAGTTTTCGGGTATGTCGTCGTCGTTGTCGACACAAGCCACGAAACTACCTATCACGCAGAGTGCGCAGAGTATTCTATTGAATTTAGTCATCATAACTTATTTCGTTTAATTATGGGTTATACGTTTTTATTTTGTAAGCTCTGAGTCCTCACCCTTGTTGAAAGCGGGGTTCTGCTTTAGCAGGGGATTCACCTTCAGTTCGCTCTTGGCATAGGGGAAATAAACGTAGTTGGGGTCGGCCAACTTAATCTTGATAACGTTTCTATCCTGCTTATACTTCTGGATGGCTTTTTCAGCCAGACGCGAGGTGACGCCCTCACGACGAGCCAGACGAACGAGGTCGAACCAGCGTTTGCCTTCGAACAGGAACTCGCGTTGGCGCTCGGCCATCAGCAGCTCTTCCATATCGGCCTTCGAAGTATTGAAGTTCTCCAGCTTCAGCGTGTCGCTGCTCATCTGCGTCGACGTCACGTTGGTGGCACGCTTATTCAGCGTGTTGATCAGTGCGAAAGCGTTGGCATAGTTTTCCTCTCCCTTCTGAATTTCTGCCTCTGCCTTCATGAGGATCACGTCGCTTAGTCGGTAGAGCACCCAGTTGGCATCGGAGTTGGTACGGCGCGGACCGTTCAGTTTCAGGTCGCTGTAGTTACTGATGTTCTGCGTCGTGAAGTCAACCGATGTACGGGTGTACTTCGAGATTGCATTCCGCGAGTTGCTGGGCTCAATAGACTCATAGACGCGGCAGTCCTTGGCCTTGAACACGGTGTTCGTTCCCTTCGTCACCTCATCCATAAGGAAGTCGGGAGCACAAAGACGGCCCACCACATTATTATTATTACCATAATAGGAGTTCACCCAAGAGTTCTGCAGTCCCTGGCTCGACGAGAAATACAGTTCGAAAATACTCTCAAACGAGTTGCCGGAACCAAAGATTTCGTTGTAGACATGACCACTATTGACACTGCCCAGCGGTTTCTCTAACAGAAGAGGAATGTCGCCAAACAGTTCTATATCGTCAATCGAGCCGTCAAGTTGCAGCTTATACTCATACATTTCGCGCTTGTAGTCAAGCACCAGGTCGCAGTACTTAATCACATTGTCCCAGTCGCCCTTCCACAGATAGAGGTCGGCCAGCAGCGTGTAGATGGCCCAACGAGTGATGCGCGACGAATTCTGATAGTCGTTGACGCCCCACTCCACGCTATACCGACGAACAGCATCACCCTTGACGTGCTCGAGGTCTGCAATCAGTGAATCGACGACGTCCTCAAACGGTGTGGCAGGCAATACATAGGTCTGCGCATCGTGGATACTGGGCTCGGTGCTGTAAGGAACATCACGGAAAGCACGTATCAGATAGAAGTAGCAGATAGCGCGGATAGCCGACACCTCGGCAATGTTGGCACGCATCTCGTCTTCAGTATAGTTCGGGTCAATCGCCTGCACCATGGGTGCATAGTGGCACACCGTGTTGCAGCGGTTGATGACCTCATAGAATCTCGACCAGTTACACATCGAGTTCGAAGGCAGCAGGTTTTCCTTCAGGATTTCGTTGACGTCGTTGGGAACGCTGGCTCCGGCTATGACGTTGTCGGAGCGCATCTCACCCCAAACACACATGCGTGTGATGACATCGCTGTTCTCCAAGCCTTCATAGCAGCTGTTCACGACGCTGGTTACATCCTTCTTCTCCGTCCAGTAGTTCTCGAGCACCACCTCGTTCATAGGAAGAATGTCGAGGAAGTCGGAACATGACGTAGTCACGGCTGTGGCGGCACAGCAGACAGAACCTGCAATGAGATATTTTTTGATATTATTAGTCATCATAATTCTGTTTTCTATTTGCTTCGTTTAGAATTGGATAGTAACACCACCTGTGAACGACCTGGCGCGCGGTGTCTTGGCATTGTCGGTGACAACACCCAGACTGCCATAGCCCACCTCCGGGTCGGCACCCGAATACTTGGTCAGACAGAAAAGGTTGTTAGCAGAAACATATAAGCTCAGCTGCGTCAGTCCCCAGCGCTTGATGAGTTTGGGGCTGAGCGAGTAGCTAATCTGCGAGTAGTTCAGACGGATGAACGAGCCATCCTCTACAAAGCGGTCGGAACCCAACCAGTTGTAGCCTACCTGACGCAAAGCACGCGGCATGTCGGTCACATCGCCCTCTACACGCCAGCGCCAGTTCACGGCGCGACTCTGGTTATTGTTGTCATACATCTTTTCAACCTGCATACGGGCTGCATTGATGATCTTATTGCCGTAGCGGAAGTTGAACTGGTTGTTCCAGGTGATACGGCCGAACTTCAGCTTGAAGCCGAAGCCACCGGTGAACTTAGGCAGTGAAGAACCTAAGTATACAATATCAAGCTCATTGATTTGGCCGTCGTAGTTCACGTCCTCATAGATGGCATCACCGCCACGGAACTCATAGTCCACGCTACCTGCGCAGAACATCATGGGCTTCGTCAAATGGTTCTCATCGAGGATGACTGCTCCGTTCGCATCGCGAGCTACGGGAGCATTAGGACCACTGACGCCCTGAACTTCCTGCTCCGAATAGTCGCTGTACTGATAGACGCCCTTATAGCGGAAGCCATAGATACTTCCCAGTGAGGTGTTCAGCTCTACGCGCGAAAGATAGGAGCCGTTGTTGCGGTCGAACTCGTGGTTCAGGCTAGCCAGGCACGTCTCGTCCATCGATGTAATCTGGTTCTTGTTGTTGGCAAACGTGATGTTGAAGTCGGCACTGAACTTGCCCAAACGGATAATGTTGTTTCCGTTGAGGTTGAACTCCCAACCCACGTTCTTCATGTTACCAACGTTCTGATAAGCCAGGGTTGAGTAGCCCGAAGAAGAGGGGATGCCACGGTTTGACATCAGCAGGTCGCTGGTGAACTGCCAGTAGAACTCAACATTACCACTGATCAGGTCATTGAAGAAGCCGAAGTCGGTACCCACATTATAGGTTTTCTTCTGCTCCCACTTCAGGTTCTTCAGCTGAATGTTGCGCGGATAGATACTACCCTCACCCATATAGCCTGCAGAGCTGCTGCTGTACCTACTGTAGTAAAGGCCCTCTGAAGGTGGAGGGTTACCTACGATACCCCAGCCTACACGGGCCGAGAGCATCGAAATCCAGGGAAGTTTCTTTTCAATGAAGGGCTCCTTGTGGATATTCCAGCGCAACGACAATGCAGGGAAATTACCCCAGCGCTGGTCGTCGCCAAACTTAGTAGTACCGTCGCGACGCATCGAGAAGTCGGCCATGTAGCGTCCCTTGTAGGCATAGTGGGCAGAATAGGTGAAGTAGATGCTGCGCCACTGGCCGCTGCCAGTTCCCATATCGCTGATGATACCTTCGGCAGCGGTGCTCTGGATAGCTCCAGAGGGCAAGCCCCACGTCGTGGTCGTCTGCGAATTGCTGTTACCGCTGGTCAGCTGTCCGCGTAACATCATCGTCAGATAGTGGTCGCGGTTCTTGAATACCGGCGTGAAGGTCAGCGTGTGAGTGGTTGTCACGCCGAGACTCTTCGACGAGCTTGACTGAGCGCGGTTGCTTTGCTTGCCGTCGGTATCGTTCCATCCTGACGTGCTCAGTGAGAGCGGCATGAACGTGTCGTTGTACTGGTTGAAGATGTTGAACACCACCTTGCCTTCATAGTCCAGTCGGGTCTGGTCGTTTTCGATGCCCAGCAGATTATAACGCAGCTTGAACTCCGGCGTAATGTTATAGCTGGTCTCGTTGTTCTTTGCCTCATAGGCCAAGGCTATGGGGTTCTTGTAGCTCAGCTGGTCGCGCAGCTGCGACGACACCGTAGGCAACATTGAATAGTACTCATCCTGGTCTACGCCGTTACGGTCCTGTTCATAAATAGAAAGGTTAGGCATGCGCACGTAGGCAATCGAGAGCAGGTCGCCGTTGTTCTTCTTGTTCTTAGTGTAGGTCAAGGCGATGTTGGTCTCAATCTTGATGCGGTCGGAAACGAAGTAGTCGAGGTTGACGCGCGAGGTGAAGCGGTCGAGCTGCTGCTCGATGATGGAGCCCGTCTCGTGGTCGTAACCAGCACCAATGCGGAAGTGGGCTTTCTCGCCACCACCGCTCAGCGAGAGGTAGTGGTTCTGTCGCCATCCCACCTTCTTCACTTCCTTCACCCAGTCGGTGTTGTTGTTATACATCTCGTATTCCGAGAAGCTGGGTGAATAGTTCAGCTCAGGAATATTACTCGATGTGGCGCTGAACGAGGGGTTGAAGTACTCTTCCTTCAGCAGCATGGTGTACTCGTCGCCATTGAGTAGCTTGTAGCCGTTAGGCTGATAGGTACCCGTCAGACGGAAACTGTAGCTGACACGGGTCTTACCTCTCACACCACGCTTGGTCTTGATTTCAATCACACCATTGGAACCCTGCGAACCCCAGATAGCCGTAGCGGCAGCATCCTTCAGCACGGAGATGCTCTCAATGTCCTCAGGGTTCACGTTGAGCAGCTCGGCAAACTTCTCCTCGTTGGCCGAAGAGAGGTCGAGGTCGTTGACATTGGTCTCCCACACATTGCCGTCGACCACAATGAGAGGCTCGCTGGAGCCTTGGATACTCGACACACCACGCAGACGCATGGAGGTGCCGGAGCCCAGGTTACCGGAATTGGCCACGATGTCGAGACCAGCAATACGTCCCTGCAATGCTTCGTCGACGGTGGTCATCGAGAGTCCTTCAAATTCCGACATACTGATGCTCTGCTGCGAAGTAGAGATTTCGTCGACGGGAATAGAGAGTCCCGAGCCGGCCGAACGCTTCTTCGAGGTGATAGTCACCTCTTTGATTTGCGTTGCGTCCTGCATGGCAATATTGAACTTCGTCTTGTTGAAGGGCAATGTGACCGTCTTGTAACCTACATAGGTGACACGCAGTTTGTCCTTGGGGTTCTTCAGTCGAAACGAGAAGTTACCGCTCATATCGGTCACGGCCGAAGCCACGATACGGTTGGCGGCGTCAATCTCGACGACATTAGCCATCATGACGGGTCCGAAGGCATCGGTCACCGTACCACTGATGATATCACCTGCCTGCTGGGCAAATGAACTGACAATTGACAACTGGCAGCCGATGATGAGCAGCCCAGTTATTCTTTTTATTCTTCTTGTAAGCATAATCCTCATTTTTCAGTTCTCAATTATTAACCATCAGAGGCCTGTCGATAAGATGGATGACAGCCGATGAGCTTGTTATCAGATTATCGGCCTTCGAGGCATCGGTATTATTATACTGATACTCGCGAGCCTGAAGGTTATAGAGTGCCGGATTAGTAGTGAGCACACGGTGCGATGTGCCAGCGGTCTTGTCGACTTCATCCTTGATGATGATGCCGTCGTCCGTAAGCTCAGCGTTCAGGCGGAAGAAGCGTCCGGTCTTGGGGTTCACCTGTGCTGTCTCGTAGTCGCCGCTCTCCTTGGCTGCGCCGATGAAGAGGGCATTATCTTGAATATGGTATTTCAGGAAGTTGACGATGGCCAGCGAGTCGCTGGTCTTGGCTGCCGTGTTACCGGCTTCCTCCCACTGCTCCACCTGTTCCCACGTGGGCAGCTTGCCTTCATCCTGCAGGGCCTGAATGCTCTCGTTCGTGGGCACATAGACCGTGTAATGATAGGTATTGAAGAGCGACATGTTGATGCCTCCGCAGGCATATTTCTTGTCGTGCAGCACCTCGAACAGTCCGCTGCCGTCCATCAGCTCCAGGAACTTGGAGAACTCCTCATGGCTTGCAAGCTGGTCGCGAACGGTGAGGCGCGTTCCCATGATAGGCTGTCCGTCAAGGATGTAGCTCTTACCATTACCGCCGTCGGTCTGGTCGTAGATGAAGCTGACGGGGATGGGCTGGCCTTCGTTCACCTGATAGCTACCCTCGACGGTCATGCCGTTGTAGCCTGCAGCTACGTTGTTGACACGTATTTCAGAGCCACCCTTCGTGCGATAGTAGCGGTTGCCATCCTCTACATTACCTATCACGATGTGGGTTTCGAGGATATCCTTCAGACGGGTGCAGATAGGTCCGTCGCGCCGTCCGTTCACGATACGTCCGATGCTGTCGCCCACCGTGCCCGTTGCGGTGTCGTAGTTCCACACGCTGGCCCAGACGCGCTCGTCCATCGTCTTCGTCTCATCGTAGTAGAAACGATAGAGCTGGGTCTGCGTCTTACCGTAGGAAACGGGGTCGATGTACTCGAGCAGTGCGCCGTTGGTGGGGATGAAGAAGCTGTAATAGGTATTGAGTGAATTCAGATAGACGTTGTACTGGTTCTTCTGAATGCCCCAGTCGATGACCTTCATCGTCTGGTTAATCAGTGCCGGGAACGACACGCTGACATAGGCAGTGGGCGAATAGACGCGGTTGGTCATGTAGACCGCACCGTTACAGCCGAGCCATACGGAGTCAATAGCCGACTCTTCTACGCCCATGGGGTCGTTGGCATCGTTCAGAATGCCTACGAACTTCGAGGGTACCGAGGCTACGAACGAAGCCAGCATATTGTTGTTTATCAGCTTCACAATCACGTCGTCGGGCACCTTGTCCCACGTTCCGTAATAGTCCTTCAGCACGCGTCCTGCACCGTTGTTCCAATACTCGTCCATGGCTTTGTCGCTTGGCACCATCATCACTGCCATATCGCGCTGCATGGTGATGTCGCCAGTACCCTCGTCGCGGCCTGCATAGTAGGCATTCCACTCTGGGTCGTACTTCAGCAGGGCACGGGCTGCCGTGCGAATCGGAGTAATGATCAGCGCCTCGCCATTCTGCGACTTTTCCGAGAAGAAGCGCTTCTGGAAGACGGTGTCTACATTGGTATCATAGAGATAGTTATACTGCGTAGCAATGGTCCTGTCTAAGGGATAAGGGGCACAGAAGCGCTCCAGCAGGCGGTTGAAGGTGCTCATCTGCGATTTCGAGGCAATCAGCTCGGCCATGTTCGGCAGCGGAGTGACCACCTCCTTCATCCTGTGGATAAATCCATTCGAGCACTTGATGTTGCCCTCGCTCACCTCTACGCCGTTAATGCTGGCATCGCCCACCTGCCTACTGGTCGTGTGGTTGTTGATGAAATCATAGTCTTCGTTGGTGATGCGCTTGTTGGCGAGCAGTTTTTCGATGAACTGCACCAGGGGCACGGTCGTCATGTCTTCCATGCAGACCATGTTGCGTCCGGCATTGCGGTGGCGCTCCCAATAGAGATTGTCGGGCATCTGGCTCGGAGCTAGCACCGGCACGGAGTCGTAGATGGAGCTTGCCGCAAATCGGCGCAAGCACTCACCTTCGCGTGGCGGTGTGCCTTCTACGTTCGAAAGGTTGTTGAGCTGAATGGAGTTGTCGATCATGCTGCCGAAGATGAGCAGCTTTTTCTGCGACTCCGTGAGGTCTTCGTAGCGCCTCACGCCCCAACTGTTGTTCTTGAAGAAGCGCTCGTAGGCCTCGTCGTCGGCCACGAACATCGTCTTCGAACCCGTCTTGGCCAGCACCTCGCGGTAGCCAAGTTCGTCAATCATCCGTACCGTGTTGGTGTAGTTGCCCTGTTCGTCGAGCCAACTATAAACGCTGGAGCCCCACCCTTCGGGGTCTTTCTGGTCTAAGTCGTACTCACTGCACGACGACACCACGCTTCCACCTGCCAACAGTACTCCTGCTGCAGCCAGCATCCAGTGCCGGCCTCGCTTCCAGATTTGTTTTTCGGTTTTCATTCGCATTGTTGAGTTTTTGATTTTTATATTAGTTTTCCTTCATTTTCGATTTTCATTCAAGGCAAGAAGCAGATTCCGAGTGCAAAGGTAGTGAAATAATTATATTATTAGCTAAAAAAATGTCATGTGTGTTTTCTTTATTGTCACCTCGCAGGTAGAAAAACGTCTCACGTTCTTTGTTTTTTGTCTCAACGTGTCAAAGAAGCATTTCGCGCAACTCGCCGAAATGAGCGATTTGCACCATCCGCTCGTGCTCGAAGTTATCATGAAACTCCAGCTCCCACGTCACGCTGAACGGGATGTAGACGGCCTGGGCGCCCACTGCCAGGGCTGGGGCGATGTCGCTCTTCAGCGAGTTGCCCACCATGAGCAGTTCGCCGGGGGCTACCGCCAGCTTGCTGCAAAGGTCACGAAACTCCCGTTCGCCCTTGTCGCTGGTAATTTCCACGTGGCTGAAACAAGGCAACAGCCCTGAGCGCTCGAGCTTATGCTCCTGGTCGAGCAGCTCGCCCTTGGTGAAGGCCACGAGCCTGTAGGGCGAATGCTGCAGGGCCTCGAGCGTCTCCCTGACCTCGGGCAGGGGCGTGGCGGGCAGCTCCAGCAGCCCGTAGCACTCCTGCTGCAGGGCAGCCAGCTGGCTCATCGGCAGCTCGCCGTGCGAGGTACGCATGGCCGTCTCGAGCACGGAGAGCGTAAACGCCTTGGTGCCGAAGCCCAGCAGCGGCATGTTCTTGCGCTCAGTGGCAAAGAGCTCGCGGGCCGAAGCCTCGCGACTGCCCGTCCAGGGCAGCAGCAGCTCGTAGAGATGTTGCATCACGCGCTCGAAGTGGCCCTGGCAATCCCAGAGCGTGTCGTCGGCATCGAAGGCTATTACGCGAACTTTTCCTTTATGAATCATCGTATTCTATTTAGGGTTATTCCTCAAAAATGCAGAAGTCGGCCGGCATGTGGGCCAAGGCTATTTCCTGCTGCCGCTCGTTCTCGGAGCTCAGTCGCAGGTACCACGAGCCTGGCAGCGTCAGGAAGTCGGCAGCGGGCTGGGTCGAAGTCGGTGCGAGCCGCAGCGTAGCCTCCATGTTGGCAAAGCCTCCACCCGTCTGGGCGTGGTATCGCTCCTCGTCGGGGTCTGAACTGTTCTCATGGGTTTCCATGTAGAACTTATAGTACACCTCGGCCGGTCGCATCACCCCGTCCATGTCGGCATAGCTCACGCGGTAGTCGGTGTTCCACGCCAGCACCTTGTAGCCTGTCAGCATCCGGGCCCACCCCAGCAGAATGGGCGACATGTGCATGCGGCGGTTCGATGCGGTGCCCACCTTCCTGCTGGCTGCGAGCACCAGGCAGCGCGCGGTGTCGACCACGAGGCGCCCCCGGTCGTCGGCATGGCGCTTCGAGCGGAACAGCAACTCCACCTCATGCGGGCTGTTGCCTTTGTATTCGGGGTTCTCGCCAAAGCGATGCGAGCGAATGAAGTCGCCATCCAGCAACGTCACGAAGTCCTCGTAGAGCATGCGCCGCATGTTGGCCATGTCGGTCAGATGCGTGGTGTCGAGGGCTACGATGGTGCCCTTCGTTTGGCTCACCGCATAGGCGCTCTTGGCAGTCCTTGCGCGCAGAAGGCCCTCAGCATCGTAGCGGTAGTAGGAACGGCGGCCAATGCGCTGCGTCGTGTAGCGGTAGGCCAGCGTGTCGGGGCGCTTGAAGTAGCGGTCGCCCTTTTCGCGTACGATGCGCTTCAGCAGGGGTCTTATCCATGCCGGCTCGGTGCTTCTCACCACCACCTCGGGCTTCTGCCAGTAGCGTGGCGTCAGCAGGAGCGTGTCGGCCAGCGCGCGCACCACGCGATGCTCATAGTTCAGGTGCGACACCGTGAGGCGTCGGAAGTCGAAGTCGATGGTGCAGCGCCCCTGCTCGTCGGTCAGCGCCGAATGGAACTGCCCGTTCTCCCTGACATAGAGGCTGGCCCGTGCCACGGGTTCCCGCGTCACGGCATCGGCCACCACCACCGCTTGCTGCGCCCCCGCCGGCAGACAGCACAGCAGGAGCAGCAGAGGCAGCAGCAGTCTATTTCTGTCCACCGTACGTGCCGTAGCTGACGTTCTCAGGCTTCCACTTGTTCTTCGGCGCGGGTTGCTCGGCAGGATAGCCGATGACGATCGTGCAGAGCGGAACGATGTGCTCGGGCAGTGCGAGGGCCTCGCTCGTGGCCTTTACGCGGTCCTTGATAGGATAGGTACCCGTCCACACGGCGCCCAATCCTAGCGCGTGGGCAGCCAGCAGAATGTTTTCAGTAGCGGCCGAGGCGTCCTGCACCCAGTAGGCCTGCGCGTCGCCCTGCAGCGCTTTCTGCATGTCGCCACACACGACGATGGCCAGCGGCGCGCGCTTCAGCATTCCCGCGCGCGGGTTGGAAGCCACCAGCCGGTCGATGCGCTCGCGCGTGTCGAGCACGATGAAGTGCCAGGGCTGACGGTTCACGGCCGTTGGTGCAGCCATGCCGGCGCGGAGCAGTTTCTCCACCTTCGCAGTCTCTACGGGCTTGTCCTGATACTGGCGTATCGACGTACGCGTCATGATGCAGTCGTAGGCTGCATTCGATTCCTGTGCCTGTGCCGTCTGCCAGCATCCAGCGAGCAGTACGAGCATTCCCAGAATAGTTTTCTTCATGTTGTTGGTCAGTTTTTTTAGTGTTTCAGCGTTTCTTCTCATCCTTCGCGATGACGAAAGACTGCTGCAAAGATACTAACTTTTTTGGAAATAACGCAAAAAGGGGGAAAAAAGAACGAAGGAAATTGTTGCAGCAGGGGCGAAGGAGGATTTTGAAATCACTTCGTTCACCTTTCTTTCACCTCCCAGACGTTAATTTCTCATAAATAAGCCGTAGTTGTCGAGAAAATGCGTACCTTTGCGCCTTATTAATTAAATAGAGAAGAAAAACCATGGCGTGTATATTGCATATAGAAACCAGTACCACCACGTGTTCGGTAGCCGTCAGCGAGAACTCGCAGGTCATTTTTCAACAAGCAGAACAGCCGGCCGAAGGGCAGCTGGGCGGCAGCGCCGAGAAGCTCGGCCCGATGGTAGACGAGGCCATGTCGTTCACCGACAGTCACGCCATTCCGTTCGATGCTGTGGCCGTGAGCTGCGGCCCGGGCTCCTATACGGGGCTGCGCATCGGTGTGTCGATGGCCAAGGGCATCTGCTACGGCCAGGGGCTGAAGCTCATCAGCGTGCCCACGCTGCAGCTGCTGTGCGTGCCGGTGCTGCTGCGCGAGGCCGTCAGGGAGGAGGATGCGCTGCTCTGCCCGATGATTGACGCCCGCCGCATGGAGGTCTACGCCGGCATCTACGACCGCGCGCTGCGCGAGGTGAGGGCGGTGGGTGCCGACGTTGTCGACGCTGAGACCTATCGTCCCTGGCTCGACGAGCACCCCGTATACTTCTTCGGCAACGGGGCGGCGAAGTGCATGGAGCAGATTAACCACCCGAACGCCCGCCTCATCGAGGGCATAGAGCCGCTGGCTAAGTGGATGCAGCCGCTGGCCGAGCGCCGCTTCGTAAGCGGGCAGTTTGAGGACGTGGCCTATTTTGAGCCTTTCTATCTGAAGGACTACGTGGCCAAAATGCCGAAGAAACTTATTTAAGGGAAAAGTGAAGAGTGAATAGTGAAAAATTTGCTACCGCTATTTTAAGGGAAAAGTGAAGAGTGAATAGTGAAAAATTTGCTTCCGCGATGGTTTAAGCGAAAAGGTAAGAACGAGATATGGATATTAAAGGATTAGACTACAACACTAAGCGCGACGCGCTGCTCATGCCTGAATATGGGCGTGAAATACAGAAGATGGTCGACTACGCCGTGAGCCTGCCGTCGAGGGAGGAACGCTTGAAGTGCGCACGCTCCATCGTGAAGCTGATGGAGACGAAGGTGCCTCAGCTCAGAGAGAACGCCGACTACCGGCAGACGCTGTGGGACCATCTCTACTTGATGAGCCACAAACAGCTCGACATCGACTGGCCCTACGACGTGGCCGATGCCGAAAAGATTCTGGCCAAGCCCGCTCCCATGCCGCTGCCCAAGGACGGCATCACCATGCGCCACTACGGACGCCTGGTGCAGGACCTCTTTGAGAAGCTGAAGACGATGCCGGCAGGCGCCGAGCGCGACGAGCTGGTGAGGCTGACGGCCAACCAGATGAAGCGCGACCTGATGCTCTGGGGACACGGCTCGATGGACGACGAGCGCGTGGCCAACGACCTGGCACGCTTCACCGACGGCGTCATTCAGCTCAACCTCAGCAAGTTCAGCTTCAACAAGATTCAGCTTGCCGACGAACCCAAGCCGGCCAAGAAGAGAAAGAAATAAGCTTAGAGAGAAAGAGAGGGAGAGATACACACATGGCAGCATTCATCATCGAAGGCGGACACCCGCTGACCGGAACCATCACCCCGCAGGGAGCGAAGAACGAGGCCCTGCAGGTGATCTGCGCCACGCTGCTCACCGCCGAGGAGGTCGTCATCGAGAACATTCCCGACATTCGCGACGTGAACAACCTCATCCAGCTGCTGCGCGACATCGGCGTGAAGGTAAGCCAGCTGGGCAAGAGCAGCTATGCCTTCCAGGCCGACAACCTCCGGCTCGACTATCTGCAGAGCGACGAGTTCGTGCAGAAGTGCGCCCAGCTCCGCGGCTCAGTGCTCATGATCGGACCGCTGCTCTCGCGCATGGGCAAGGCCGTCATCACCAAGCCCGGCGGCGACAAGATTGGGCGACGCCGGCTCGACACCCACTTCCTGGGCTTCGAGCGTCTGGGGGCGCAGTTCAACCATATTGCCGAGCGCAACGTCTACGAGATTGCCGCCGACCACCTGAAGGGCTGCTACATGCTGCTCGACGAGGCGTCGGTGACGGGCACGGCCAACATCATCATGGCGGCCGTCTTCGCCAAGGGCACCACTACCATCTACAACGCCGCCTGCGAGCCTTACATACAGCAGCTGTGCCATCTGCTCAACCAGATGGGAGCCCGCATCAGCGGCATCGGCTCCAACCTGCTCACAATTGTGGGCGTGAGCACGCTCCACGGCGCCCGCCACCGCATCCTGCCCGACATGATCGAGGTGGGCTCGTTCATCGGCATGGCCGCCATGTGCGGCGACGGCATCCGCATCAAGGACGTCAGCCTGCCTAACCTCGGCATCATCCCTGACGCCTTCCGCCGCCTGGGCGTGCGCGTCAAGGCTGAGGGCGACGACCTCGTCATTCCGCGGCAGCGCCACTACGAGGTGCAGTCGTTCATCGACGGCACCATCATGACCCTTGCCGACGCACCCTGGCCGGGCCTCACGCCCGACCTGCTCTCAGTGCTCATCGTCGTGGCCACGCAGGCCCGCGGCTCGGTGCTCTTCCATCAGAAGATGTTCGAGAGCCGCCTGTTCTTCGTCGACAAGCTCATCGACATGGGTGCCCAAATCATCCTCTGCGACCCCCACCGCGCCGTCGTCGTGGGCCACGACCGCAAGCTGCAGCTGCGCGGCGGCCGCATGTCGAGCCCCGACATCCGCGCCGGCATCGCGCTGCTCATAGCCGCCATGAGCGCCAAGGGCAGCAGCCGCATCGACAATATTGAGCAGATAGACCGCGGCTACGAAGACATCGAGGCGCGGCTCAACGCCTTAGGAGCAAAGATAGAGCGCGTATGATCAGGCAGGAAGAAGTATTCAAGATAGGCCGACTGGGCAAGACCCACGGCGTGAAGGGCGAAATCTCGTTCCTCTTCGACGACGACGTGTTCGACCGCGTCGACGCCGACTACCTGGTGCTCCAGGTCGAGGGCATCCTCGTTCCCTTCTTTATGGAGGAGTATCGCTTCCGTAGCGACACGGTGGCGCTGGTGAAGTTCTGCGACGTAGACACCCAGCAGCGCGCTGCCGAGCTCACAGGCTGCGACGTCTACTTCCCCCGCGCGCTGGCAGCCGATGCCGACGACGAGCTCACGCTCAACTTCCTCGTAGGCTTCAGCCTCGTCGATGCAGCCACCCGTCAGCCCGTAGGCACCGTGGCCGCCATCGACGACAGCACCGCCAACACCCTCTTCGAGCTGGCCGACGGCCGGCTCATTCCCGCCGTCGACGACCTCATCACCCACATCGACACGGCGCAGAAAACCATCACAATGAACATTCCTGAAGGATTATTAGAAATATGAAGAAACGACAAATAGCCATTCTCGGCTCCACCGGCTCCATAGGCACGCAGGCCCTCGAAGTCATCGAGGAGCACAGCGACCTCTACGAAGTCTATTGCCTCACCGCCAACAACCGCGTAGCGCTGCTGGCCGAGCAGGCCCATAAGTTCCGCCCCGCCGCCGTCGTCATCGCCAACGAGCAGCACTACGACGAGCTGCGCCGCCTCATGGACGACCTGCCCGACGTGAAAGTGTATGCCGGAGCGCGTGCCCTCGACGAAATCGTGGAGGCAGGCCCCATCGACATGGTGCTCACCGCCATGGTCGGCTTCGCCGGCCTCTCGCCCACCATCCATGCCATCAAGGCGGGCAAAGCCATCGCCCTGGCCAACAAGGAGACGCTCGTCGTGGCCGGCGAGCTCATCCTGCAGCTGACCCAGCAGTATCACACCCCCATCCTGCCCGTCGACAGCGAGCACTCGGCCATCTTCCAGAGCCTCGTGGGCGAAGACGAGAACCCCGTCGAGAAGATTCTGCTCACGGCCTCTGGCGGCCCCTTCCGCCTGAAGTCGCTGGCCGAGATAGCCACCGTCACCAAGGCCGACGCCCTGAAGCACCCCACCTGGGACATGGGCGCCAAGATCACCATCGACTCCGCCTCGATGATGAACAAGGGCTTCGAGGTCATCGAGGCCAAGTGGCTCTTCGGCGTCGACGCCAAGCAGATTCAGGTGCTCGTCCATCCTCAGTCCATCGTCCACAGCGCCGTGCAGTTCCGCGACGGCTCAGTGAAGGCCCAGCTCGGCGTGCCCGACATGCGGCTGCCCATCCAGTATGCCTTCTCCTTCCCCCGTCGTCTGCCGCTCAGCGGCCCGCGCCTCGACCTGTTCCAGCATCCCCTGGAGTTCTTCGAGCCCGACCTGCAGAAGTTCCGCTGCCTGGCCCTCGCCTTCGAGGCCATCGACCGTGGTGGCAACATGCCCTGCATCGTCAACGCCGCCAACGAGGTCGTCAACCGCGCCTTCCTCGAAGACCGCTGCGGCTTCCTCCAGATGGCCGACGTCATCGCCGAGACCATGCAGCGCGCCTCCTTCTCCAGTCATCCCGACTACGACCTCTACGTAGCCACCGACGCCGAAGCCCGCCGCATCGCCCGCGAAATTCTCAGTAAAGGAAAGTCCTAAAAAAGAATAAACAATCAAAAACGAATAACCCCCCAAAAAAAGAAAGTGCAGAAGAAAAGCGGTAGCCGCTCGAACTTGTTCGCTTTGCTTGCAAAGAAATTCTTCACTTTTCACTATTCACTTAAAATATGGATATTTTTCTCATTAAAGCCCTACAATTCTTCCTGGCCATCGGCCTGCTCGTGCTGCTCCACGAAGGCGGCCATTTCTTCTTCGCCAAACTCTTCGGCATCTGGGTCGAGAAGTTCTACATCTTCTTCGACCCCAGCATCTGGAAGTGGGACGGCAGCATCTTCAAGTTCCCCCGCAGCGCCGACAAGATAGAAGCCGGCAAGACCACCGTCTACGGCATGGGCTGGCTCCCCCTCGGCGGCTACTGCAAGATAGCCGGCATGATCGACGAGAGCTTCGACACTGAGCAGATGAAGCAGCCCGCCAAGCCCTATGAGTTCCGCTCCAAGCCCGCCTGGCAGCGCCTGCTCGTCATGGTGGGCGGCGTGCTCGTCAACTTCCTCCTTGCCCTGTTCATCTACTCCATGATTCTCTTCTACTGGGGCGACACCTACCTGCCCGTACAGAACATGACCCATGGCATGAAGTTCAGCACCGAGGCCAAGGCCTTCGGCTTTGCCGATGGCGACATCCTCCTCAGTGCCGACGGCCAGCCCTTCAAGGAGTATGGCGCCGACCTCTTCCGCAGCATCTCTGAGGCCCACGAGGTCATCGTCAAGCGCGGCGATGCCGAGGTGGCCATCGCCCTCCCCGGCGACCTCAACCTGCTCAACATGATTAAGAGCGAGCCCCGCTTCGTGGCGCCCCTCATCCCCATGAGCGTCGATAGCGTCGTCGCCGGCTCGCCCGCCGAGGCCGCCGGACTCCGCGTCGGCGACCGCATCCTCAGCATCAACGGCCGTGCCGTCGCCGACCACAACGACTTCGTCTTCGAGCTGGGCCGCATCACCGATGTGCTCTCCGCCGCCGTCACCCCCGCCGACAGCCTGCAGGCCCTCAGCGCCCGCCTCGTCGTCGCCCGTGCCGACAGCGCCGCCACCGTCGACACCCTCCAGGCCGTGCTCCGCGCCGATGCCTCAGGTGCCGTCACCCTCGGCTTCCAGAACAGCGCCCTCTCGCGCTATGAGCCCGTCACCATCAGCTACGGGTTCTTTGAGAGCTTCCCCGCCGGCATCAAGTATGGGTGGAACGTCCTCGCCGGCTATGTCGACGACATGAAGTACGTCTTCTCCGCCGACGGCGCCAAGTCGCTCGGAGGCTTCGGCACCATCGGCAGCCTCTTCCCCAGCGTCTGGGACTGGTACATCTTCTGGAAGATGACCGCCTTCCTCAGCCTGATCCTCGCCTTCATGAACATCCTGCCCATCCCCGCCCTCGACGGAGGCCACGTGCTGTTCCTGCTCTACGAGATCATCACCCGCCGCAAGCCCTCCGAGCAGTTCATGATCCGTGCCGAGTATGTCGGCTTCGGCATCCTCGTCCTCCTCATGGTTGTCGCCAATCTCAACGACATCCTCCGCTGGCTCGGCTATATGTAATTATAAGATAGGTGCAGGCGGTGACTACATAGACCATCGCCACCTGCAACGCCGTCAAGTGAATACCGTCAATGGCTGCTCCTGGAAGGGCAGCCATTGCTGTCAGCACGCCGTTGAGCGCCCCCACCAGCCAGGCCAGCAGCGGAGCCGCCACAGGCAGGAGCAGCACCAGCAGCATACCGTAGAGAATGCAGGTGGCAGCAGGCACCACGATGAAGTTGGTGAGCAGGAAATAAGTAGAAAAGCGCCCGAAGTAGTAGGCTATCAGCGGTGCAACGCCCAGCTGTGCCGCTATAGAGACCGCTGCAACACCCCACACCCACCGTAACCACCCGTGGCGCTGCAGCAGCGGAGCAGGAAAAACACCCATGAGCAGGGGCAGCCACAGCAGAATAGAGAACACGGCCAGGTACGACATCTGGAAGCCCACATCATAGAGCGAGAACGGACTGAACGCCAGCATCACGATAGCCGTGAAGCAAAGCGCATTCACCGACATGCGCTGGCGCGCCGACAGCGACAGCAGGGCGTAGACCGAAATCATCGTAGCCGAACGGACCACACTGGGCGACAGGCCGACCAGAAAAGCAAAAGCCCAGAGCGCCACGATGGTGAGCAGCTGCGTCAGGAAACGCAGGCGCCGGCCTAACGTGAAGAAAGAAAGCAACATGTAGATAATGCCCAGGTGCAGGCCGCTCAGCGCCAACACATGGTAGGCTCCCGTCGTCGAGTAGACGTCGCGCAGCTCCTTCGAGAGCGCCGACCTGTCGCCCAGCGTCATGGCCGCAAACACCGCATACTGCTCGTCGTCGAACCCATACTGCCGATAGCACTCCAGCAGCCCGTGCCGCTGCCGCAGGAACCACAGGCGCGAACGCTGCACCACCGACAGGCCGCTCAGCGACACCTGCCTCGGCTGCCAGTCGTAGCGCCCGGCATAGCAGCGGTCGCAGTAGCCGTGCGTGTGCAGATAGCGGTCGAAGCGCTGCGAACCACTGTCAGGCGCAAGAGGGCGCAAGCGCACCAACAGCCCGTCGCCAGGCTTCAGCCGTGCCGCCCGCTCGTCCTTCGCCACATAGCAGAGCAGCTTGCGCCCGTCGTGCGCCAACAGCAGGTCAAAGGCCAAGGTCTTCGGCTTGTCGGCTGCCTCCGAGGCTACGACCGCCTCTACCGTGACCTCACCTCCCAGCGGCTCGCCCATCGAGCGCTCAGCACGCCCCATCAGCACCATGCCCAGCACAAGGAAGCAGCCGTCGAGCATCGCTGTCTGCACCACGGGCCAGCGTCGCAACAAAACGGCAACGAGCACGAGCGCAGCAAACCAAATCCACGACAGCGTACACCACCCTCCCAGCACCAAGCCCAGGATAAAGCAAAAGGTGAAGGGCAGCAAGGGAGCCTCCGTCAAAATGTTTGCGCGTTTCATCGACACAAAGGTAATACATTACCGCGACACCCAAAAAAATTTTTCACAAAAAAATAACTTTTTCCAACAAATCCCATTGCCTTTCCACCTTGTGTTCATACATTTATCAACGAAAGTCCAAACAAAGATAGCTTTGTTTCCTCAATATCTTGATGCAATATTTATCCATACTTAATAGTGAAAAGGAATAAACATTCCCACCACATTCTGTCATCTTCGGCCGAAAAAAAGGCAATCTGCAACTTCTTCTGACATTTTTCTGCCAAATCCTGCGCTAAAGTCATTAAAAATGATTACTTTTGTAGCGAATATTGCTGAAAGCATCGTAAACGGTGCAAGCCTCGCCCCTGTGAGGCACATGAGTCCCTGAGCGAAGGGTGGCAGTATGATTTTCGTTGGTAAAAACAATAGCATCAGCTATTTGTTCAGAGAATTGTGAAACGTAGGAAATTTCATAAA
>CACXYH010000024.1 GCA_902771785.1 uncultured Prevotellaceae bacterium | reverse complement strand
CCCGTTTTCCGCTCTATAAACATGCTGTAATAGCTCAGTGGTAGAGCACTTCCTTGGTAAGGAAGAGGTCCTGAGTTCAACTCTCAGTTACAGCTCTCTGAGAAGATGACGGGAGGAGCAAAAACAATTGATTTATCAAATTAATTAATAAACAACAAAACAATGGCAAAAGAAACCTTTGTGCGCACCAAACCGCACGTAAACATTGGTACTATTGGTCACGTCGACCATGGTAAGACCACTCTGACTGCTGCTATCACGACCGTTCTGGCCAAGCAGGGTCTGTCTGAAGTTAAGTCTTTCGACCAGATTGACAACGCCCCCGAGGAGAAGGAGCGTGGTATCACCATTAACACCGCACACGTGGAGTACGAGACCGCTAAGCGTCACTATGCACACGTTGACTGCCCGGGACACGCTGACTATGTGAAGAACATGGTAACTGGTGCCGCTCAGATGGATGGTGCTATCCTCGTAGTTGCCGCTACCGACGGTCCTATGCCTCAGACCCGTGAGCACGTCCTGCTCGCTCGTCAGGTGAACGTTCCCCGTCTGGTTGTGTTCCTGAACAAGTGCGACATGGTTGACGATGAGGAAATGCTCGAGCTCGTTGAGATGGAGGTTCGCGAAATCCTTGAGCAGTATGAGTTCGAAGAGGATACTCCTATCATCCGTGGTTCTGCTCTCGGTGCTCTGAACGGCGTTGAGAAGTGGGAAGAGAAGGTGATGGAGCTGATGAACACCGTTGACGAGTGGATTCAGGAGCCTCCTCGCGCTACCGACAAGCCCTTCCTGATGCCTGTTGAGGACGTGTTCTCAATCACAGGTCGTGGCACTGTTGCTACTGGCCGTATCGAGACTGGTGTTATCGAGATCAAGCGTGGTATGGTGCTCTGCCATCCCGGACAGATCAAGCCCTTCAAGAAGTTCAAGGCTTCTATCTATGTCCTGAAGAAGGAAGAGGGTGGACGTCACACTCCGTTCGGAAACAAGTATCGTCCTCAGTTCTACCTCCGCACCATGGACTGCACGGGTGAGATTACTCTGCCCGAGGGCGTTGAGATGGTGATGCCTGGTGATAACGTGGAAATCACTGTTGAGCTTATCTACGCTGTTGCTCTGAACAAGGGTCTGCGTTTCGCTATCCGCGAAGGTGGCCGCACGGTAGGCTCTGGCCAGATCACTGAGGTCTACGAAGACTAATCCTAGAGCTTCTGGATAATCTAGAAAGACTAGATAGCAAATAACCAAGCCCCCGTCAACGGGCGGGGGCTTACTTACGGGAATAGCTCAGTTGGTAGAGCATCGGTCTCCAAAACCGAGGGTCGTGGGTTCGAGTCCTCCTTCCCGTGCTAAAAAAGATAAGCAAAATGAAGAAATTCATCAATTATTGTAAGTTGTGCTACGAAGAGTTGGCACATAAGGTAACATGGCCTACGTACAATGAGCTGACGCAGAGTGCTGTCGTAGTTCTCTCTGCTTCTTTGATTATTGCTCTTGTCGTGTGGGCAATGGATGGTGTTTTCAAGTTGATAATGGGTCTGGTTTATCCAGGCTAATTCTCTATTGATAAAGAAATGGCCGATACAGGAAAGAAATGGTATGTTCTAAAAGCCGTTAGCGGAAAAGAAGCTAAGGTTAAGGAATATCTTGAGGCGTTGATGAGGAACAACGAAGCGCTGTCTGAGCATGTTGGACAGGTGCTTCTGCCAACAGAAAAATATGCTCAGCTCCGTAATGGTAAGCGTGTTGTCAAGGAGAAGCTGTTTCTCCCTGGCTATGTGTTGGTTGAGGCTCGGCTTGACAGTGAGACGACCCATACGCTCCGATATATTCCTAACGTGCTTGGTTTCCTCGGTGGTATGGACAATCCAAGCCCCGTTCGGCAGGCTGACATTAATAGAATATTAGGAACTGCTGAGGATACGGCTATCAGGACCGAGGAATTCGATATTCCATTCGTGCTTGATGAGGCTGTTAAGGTTACAGATGGTCCTTTCAGTGGTTTCAGCGGAGTTATCGAGGAAGTAAATGCTGAGAAGCGCAAGCTTAAGGTGATGGTTAAGATCTTCGGAAGAAAGACCCCACTCGAGCTCGGCTTTAATCAGGTAGAGAAAGAATAGGGCACAATTGTTACGGTGTGCTTGATTCTAATATACGGTCACTGGAGGCTTCCACTCCTTGGCTTATATGACAATCAAATTAATTATAAACAGAAATGGCTAAAGAAGTTGCTGGATTAATCAAATTACAGATTAAAGGTGGCGCTGCGAATCCCTCGCCTCCCGTAGGACCTGCTCTGGGTTCGAAGGGTATCAACATCATGGGATTCTGCAAAGAGTTCAACGCCAGAACCCAGGATAAGGCAGGCAAGATTCTTCCTGTCGTTATCACTTACTACACTGACAAGTCATTTAGTTTTGTAGTTAAGACTCCTCCCGCAGCTGTTCAGCTGCTGGAAGCTGCTAAGGTCAAGAGCGGTTCGGCTGAGCCTAACCGTAAGAAGGTGGCTACAGTAACCTGGGATCAGGTTCGTGCCATTGCCGAAGATAAGATGGCTGACCTGAACTGCTTCACTGTTGAGTCTGCTATGAAGCTGATTGCCGGAACGGCTCGTAGTATGGGTATCACTGTCAAAGGGGAATTCCCTGGTTAAATTACAAATAACTTCAATTAAAAGAAAATGAGTAAACTGACAAAAAATCAAAAGTTGGTAGCTGATAAGATTGAAGCAGGGAAAGCATACTCTTTGAAAGAAGCCGCAGCCTTGGTGAAGGAAATTACTACGACCAAGTTCGAGGCTTCCGTAGATATCGACGTTCGTTTGGGCGTTGACCCGCGTAAGGCCAACCAGATGGTTCGTGGCGTTGTTTCGCTTCCGAACGGAACTGGTAAGGTAACGCGTGTGCTTGCACTCTGTACTCCTGACCAGGAGGCTGCCGCTAAGGAGGCTGGTGCCGACTATGTTGGTCTTGACGAGTATATCGAGAAGATCAAAGGTGGTTGGACAGATGTTGATGTAATCATCACGATGCCATCATGCATGGGTAAGTTAGGTCCTTTGGGCCGTGTGCTCGGTCCTCGCGGACTGATGCCTAACCCCAAGAGTGGCACCGTTACTATGGACGTTGCGAAGGCAGTTAAGGAAGTAAAGCAGGGTAAGATTGACTTCAAGGTTGACAAGACGGGTATTGTACACACGTCTATCGGCAAGGTGTCGTTCACTGCTGACCAGATTTTTGAGAATGCGAAGGAGTTTATCCAGACCATTATCAAGTTGAAGCCTGCTGCCGCCAAAGGTACATATATTAAGAGTATCTTTGTTTCAAGCACTATGAGTAAGGGTATCAAGGTCGATCCTAAATCAGTTGAATAACTCGTTAAAAGTTTAGTAAAATGAAAAAGGAAGTAAAAGATACTATTATCGTAGCACTTGGAGAACAGCTGAAGGCACATCCGCATTTCTATCTGGTCGACCTGACCGGTCTGAATGCAGAAAAGACGAGTGACCTTCGTCGTAAGTGTTTCAAGAACGGCATCAAACTGCTGATGGTGAAGAACACTCTTCTTCACAAGGCTTTTGAAGCTTCGGAGATTGATTTCTCTCCCCTGTATGACTGCTTGAAGGGTAATACTGCTGTCATGTTTGCAGAGACAGCTAATGTACCTGCCAAACTTCTCAAGGAATATGCCAAGGAAGGTATTCCCGCATTGAAGGGTGCCTATGCCGAGGAAAGCATCTTCGTAGGTGCAGACAAGCTTGAGGAACTGGTGGCTATCAAGAGCAAGAACGAACTGATTGCCGAGGTTGTGGCTTTGCTGCAGTCTCCTATCAAGAATGTTGTCTCTGGTTTGAATGCTGGTGGCAAGATTCACGGTCTGCTTGACGCAATCGCTGAGCGTAACAAATAAGCGAAAAGATTATATCAACAGAATTAAAAACAATTAAAATTTAGAATAAAAATGGCAGATATTAAAGCTATTGCAGAAGAGTTGGTAAACCTTACTGTGAAAGAAGTAAACGAGTTGGCAACAGTCCTGAAGGACGAGTATGGAATTGAGCCTGCTGCTGCAGCCGTTGCTGTAGCTGCTGGTCCTGCCGCAGCTGCTGGTGAGGCTGCTGCTGAGGAGAAGACGTCGTTCGACGTTATCCTGAAGTCGGCAGGTGCTGCTAAGCTCCAGGTCGTTAAGGCCGTTAAGGAGGCTTGCGGTCTCGGACTGAAGGAAGCTAAGGACCTGGTAGACGGTGCTCCTGCTACTGTGAAGGAAGGCCTGTCTAAGGAAGAGGCTGAGAACCTGAAGAAGGCTATCGAGGCTGCTGGTGCCGAGGTTGAGCTGAAGTAATTTTAGCAAGACAATAACAATTTGGTTAGGGACTCTCCAGTCGAGGGTTCCTAACCTTTTCGTCTCTCTTAACTAGATTTTCTAGAATTACTAGAATAATCTAGCCTATCTAGAACATCTAGAAACAACAACGTATTTAAATATATGGCTTCAAAAGTAATAGACAACAGAGTAAACTTTGGCAGCGTCAAAAACCCGATGCCGTTCCCTGATTTCCTCGATGTACAATTAGAGTCGTTCAGGGATTTCCTGCAGTTAGACACTCCGCCTGAGGAACGCAAGAATGATGGATTGTATAAGGTGTTCGCTGAGAACTTCCCTATCACCGATACGAGAAATAATTTTGTTCTTGAGTTCCTGGATTACTATATCGACCCGCCCCGCTATACTATTGATGAATGTCTGGAGCGCGGCCTGACCTATAGCGTACCCTTGAAGGCTAAGCTGAAACTTTACTGTACGGATCCCGACCATGAGGATTTTGGTACGGTGATCCAGGATGTTTTCCTGGGACCGATTCCTTATATGACGGCTAATGGTACGTTCGTGATTAACGGTGCTGAGCGCGTCGTCGTTTCACAGTTGCACCGTTCGCCTGGCGTATTCTTTGGTCAAAGCGTACATGCCAATGGTACATTGCTTTATTCTGCCCGTATTATTCCGTTCAAGGGTTCTTGGATTGAGTTCGCCACGGACATCAATAATGTGATGTATGCCTATATTGACCGTAAGAAGAAGTTGCCTGTTACGACTCTTTTGCGAGCCATTGGTTTTGAGACCGATAAGGACATCCTGCAGATTTTTGATTTGGCCGAAGAGGTGAAAGTCAATAAGGCTGCGTTGAAGAAAGTCCTTGGTTCAAAGCTTGCAGCTCGTGTGCTGAAGAGCTGGAATGAAGATTTCGTTGACGAAGATACCGGTGAGGTTGTCTCTATTGAGCGTAATGAGGTCATCATGGAACGTGAGACCGAAATTACCGAGGAGAATATGATGGACATCCTCGAGAGTGGTGCTCAGACTATCCTTGTGCATAAGGATGAGACTGTGGCACAGGACTACTCTATTATCTTCAATACGCTGGCCAAAGACCCCAGTAACTCGGAGAAGGAGGCTGTGCTCTACATCTACCGCCAGCTGCGCAATGCCGACCCTGCCGATGATGCCAGTGCACGTGAAGTCATCCAGAACCTGTTCTTCTCTGACAAGCGATATGACTTGGGTGATGTAGGTCGTTACCGTATTAATAAGAAGTTAGGTCTCGACACGGAGATGGATGTCCGTGTGCTGACCAAGGAAGATATCATTGAGATTATCAAATATCTCATTCAGCTGATTAACTCAAAGGCTACCGTTGACGATATTGACCACCTGTCGAACCGTCGCGTTCGTACTGTGGGTGAGCAGCTGTCGAATCAGTTCTCGATAGGTCTGGCCCGCATGAGCCGTACTATTCGTGAACGTATGAATGTGCGTGACAATGAGGTGTTTACACCGACAGACCTGATTAACGCCAAGACAATCTCGAGCGTTATTAATTCGTTCTTCGGCACCAATCCCTTGTCACAATTCATGGACCAGACCAACCCTCTGGCAGAGGTGACCCACAAGCGTCGTCTCTCGGCTCTGGGCCCTGGCGGTCTGTCGCGTGAGCGTGCCGGTTTCGAGGTGCGTGACGTACACTATACGCACTATGGACGTCTCTGCCCGATTGAGAGCCCTGAAGGCCCGAACATCGGTCTGATTTCATCGCTTTGCGTATATGCTAAGATTAATGAACTTGGCTTCATCCAAACTCCTTACCGAAAGGTTGAAAACGGTGTGGCCAATCTGAATAATGACGAGATTGTATATCTGACTGCAGAAGAAGAGGCAGACCACATCATCGGTCAGGGCAATGCCCCGTTGAACGACGACGGTACGTTTATCCGCAAGGTGGTGAAGTGTCGTCAGGATGCTGATTTCCCCGTTGTTCCACCTTCAGACGTTGACCTGATGGACGTGTCGCCTCAGCAGATCGCTTCGATTGCTGCATCGCTGATCCCGTTCTTGGAGCACGACGATGCTCACCGTGCTCTGATGGGCTCGAACATGATGCGCCAGGCTGTGCCCTTGCTTCATAACGAGGCTCCTATCGTGGGAACAGGTATTGAGAAGCAGGTATGCGAGAACTCGCGTACGATGGTTACCGCAGAGGGTGATGGCGTAATCGAGTATGTAGATGCTACCACTATTCGCATTCTTTACGACCGTACGGAGGATGAAGAGTTTGTCAGCTTTGAGCCGGCTCTGAAAGAATATCGTATTTCTAAGTTCCGTCGCACCAACCAGAACATGACGATTGACCTGCGTCCTATCTGTGACAAGGGACAGCGCGTGAAGAAAGGCGACATCTTGACTGAGGGCTATGCCACCGAGAATGGTGAGTTGGCTCTGGGACGTAACCTGCTCGTGGCCTACATGCCTTGGAAGGGTTACAACTACGAGGATGCCATCGTGCTCAACGAGCGTATTGTTCGTGAGGATGTCCTCACTTCAGTTCATGTGGATGAGTACTCGCTTGACGTTCGTGAGACCAAGCGTGGCGTCGAGGAGTTCACGGCAGATATTCCTAACGTCAGCGAGGAGGCCACTAAGGACCTCGACGAAAACGGCGTTATCCGTGTCGGTGCTCGCGTTGAGCCGGGCGACATCCTGATTGGTAAGATTTCGCCTAAGGGCGAGAGCGATCCCTCGCCAGAGGAGAAGCTGCTCCGTGCTATCTTCGGCGATAAGGCTGGCGACGTGAAGGATTCTTCGTTGAAGGCTAATCCTTCGCTGACAGGTGTCATCATCGACAAGAAACTCTTTGCCCGTGCCATCAAGACACGTCAGACGAAGATGCAGGACAAGGTGACGCTTGCCAAGATTGACGAAGAGTATGAGGCAAAGGTCGACGACCTGAAGGATATCCTGGTTGACAAGCTGATGACGCTGACCAAGGGTAAGACTTCGCAGGGCGTGAAGGACTACACCGGTGCAGAGATTATCTCGAAAGGCTCTAAGTTCACGGTGACGGCTCTGAAGAACCTTGAATATGGCGACATCCAGATAAGCAAGTGGACCAACGACGACCACAAGAATGAGTTGATAGCCAAGCTGATTATCAACTTCATGAAGAAGTATAAGCTGCTCGATGCTGAGATGAAGCGCAAGAAGTTTGCCATTACCATCGGTGATGAGCTGCCTTCCGGCATCCTGCAGATGGCCAAGGTCTACGTGGCTAAGAAGCGTAAGATTGGCGTGGGCGATAAGCTGGCCGGTCGTCACGGTAACAAGGGTATCGTGTCGAAGGTCGTTCGTCAGGAAGACATGCCGTTCCTTGAGGATGGCCGCCCTGTCGACCTGGTGCTGAACCCGCTGGGTGTGCCTTCACGAATGAACCTCGGCCAGATCTTCGAGGCCATTCTCGGTGCTGCCGGTAAGCGCCTGGGCGTGAAGTTTGCCACCCCGATTTTCGACGGCGCTAAGCTCGAAGACCTTGCAGAGTGGACTGACAAGGCCGGTCTGCCACACCTTTGCTCTACCTATCTTTACGATGGTGAGACCGGTGAGCGCTTCGACCAGCCTGCAACGGTGGGCATCACCTACTTCCTCAAACTCGGTCACATGGTTGAGGACAAGATGCACGCCCGTTCTATCGGTCCGTACTCACTCATCACGCAGCAGCCCCTCGGTGGTAAGGCCCAGTTTGGTGGTCAGCGTTTTGGTGAGATGGAGGTCTGGGCACTGGAGGCCTTTGGTGCCAGCCATGTGCTTCAGGAAATCCTTACTATCAAGTCTGATGATACAGTGGGCCGCTCGAAGGCCTACGAGGCTATCGTCAAGGGTGAGCCCATGCCTACTCCTGGCATTCCTGAGTCGCTCAACGTGCTGCTGCACGAGCTTCGCGGCCTGGGTCTGAGCGTAACCCTCGACTGATGAGATTAAACATTAAGAATTAAGAATTAAGAATTGAAATATGGCTTTCAAGAAAGATTCAAAAGTAAAGAGTAATTTCACCAAGATTACCATTGGACTTGCTTCACCCGAAGAAATCCTCGAGAACTCCTATGGCGAGGTTACCAAGCCTGAAACCATTAACTATCGTACCTACAAGCCCGAGCGCGACGGTTTGTTCTGTGAGCGTATCTTCGGTCCTACGAAGGACTATGAGTGTGCCTGCGGCAAGTACAAGCGCATTCGCTATAAGGGTATCGTCTGCGACCGTTGCGGCGTTGAGGTAACAGAGAAGAAGGTACGTCGTGAGCGTAGCGGACATATCGAGCTGGTTGTTCCTGTGGCTCACATCTGGTACTTCCGTAGCCTGCCTAATAAGATAGGTTATCTGCTCGGTCTGCCCACCAAGAAGCTCGATGCTATCATATACTATGAGCGTTATGTCGTCATTCAGCCTGGTGTGCTCGAAGGACGCAAGAACGCCGACGGCGAACCCCTGCTGGGTTCTCAGAAGTTCGACCTGCTCTCAGAGGAGGAGTACAACGATATTCTGGACAACCAGCTTTCTGAGGACAACTATCTGCTCGACGACAGCGACCCCAATAAGTTCGTAGCTAAGATGGGTGCCGAGGCTGTCTATGAGCTGCTGCAGGGTCTTGACCTTGATTCACTTTCATACGAATTGCGTGACCGCGCCAACAGCGACTCTTCGATGCAGCGTAAGAACGAGGCTCTGAAGCGTCTGCAGGTGGTCGAGGCCTTCCGCTCAAGCGTTGAGAAGGGCATCAACCGTCCCGAGTGGATGATTATGAAGATTATTCCCGTGACTCCTCCTGAGTTGCGTCCTCTTGTGCCGCTCGATGGTGGACGTTTTGCCACTTCCGACCTGAACGACCTCTATCGTCGCGTCATCATTCGTAACAACCGTCTGAAGCGTCTGATGGAGATTCATGCTCCTGAAGTCATTCTCCGCAACGAGAAGCGTATGCTGCAGGAAGCAGTCGACTCTCTCTTTGACAACTCGCGTAAGTCGAGCGCCGTGAAGAGCGACTCCAATCGCCCGCTGAAGTCTCTCAGCGACTCGCTGAAAGGTAAGCAGGGCCGCTTCCGTCAGAATCTGCTCGGTAAGCGTGTCGACTATTCTGCCCGTTCTGTAATTGTCGTAGGCCCTGAGCTGAAGATGGGTGAGTGCGGTCTGCCTAAGCTGATGGCAGCCGAGCTCTACAAGCCGTTTATCATCCGCAAGCTGATTGAGCGCGGCATCGTCAAGACGGTGAAGTCGGCCAAGAAGATTGTCGACCGTCGTGAGCCGATTATCTGGGATATCCTTGAGAACGTGATGAAGGGTCATCCTGTGCTGCTTAACCGTGCACCAACACTTCACCGTCTGGGTATCCAGGCATTCCAGCCGAAGCTCATCGAGGGTAAGGCCATTCAGCTCCACCCGCTGGCATGTACGGCATTCAATGCCGACTTCGACGGCGACCAGATGGCTGTCCACCTTCCCCTTTCCAACGAGGCTATTCTGGAGGCACAGCTGCTCATGCTGCAGAGCCATAACATCCTGAACCCTGCCAATGGTGCTCCTATCACGGTGCCCTCGCAGGATATGGTGCTAGGTCTCTACTATATCTCGAAAATCCGTCCGGGTGCCAAGGGCGAAGGCCTTTCGTTCTATGGTCCTGAGGAAGCCATTATCGCTCACAACGAAGGCAAGTGCGACCTGCATGCTCAGGTGAAGGTAGTGGTCGACGACGTTGTCGATGGTCAGAAGATACGCCATCAGGTAGAGACCTCCGTAGGCCGTGTTATCGTGAACGGCATCGTTCCGAAGGAAGTAGGCTTCGTCAATAAGGTCATCTCTAAGAAGTCGTTGCGCGACATCATTGCCGATGTGATTAAGAACGTGGGCTTTGCCGAGGCTTGCGAGTTCCTCGATGGTATCAAGAATCTGGGTTATCGCATGGCTTACGAGGCTGGTCTTTCGTTCAACCTCGACGACATCATCATCCCGAAGGAGAAGGCCGAGCTTATTGAGAAAGGTAATCAGGAAGTACAGCAGATTACCGACAACTACAACATGGGCTTCATTACCGACAACGAGCGCTACAACCAGGTGATTGATACCTGGACCCACGTGAACAACGATATCGGTAACATCCTGATGAAGCAGATGACCGAGGCCGACCAGGGCTTCAATGCTGTGTTCATGATGCTCGACTCGGGTGCTCGTGGTAGTAGATTATTGAGAACCCCATTCTGTCGAACTTCAAGGAAGGTATGTCGGTGCTGGAGTACTTCATCTCTACCCACGGTGCCCGTAAGGGTCTGGCCGACACCGCTATGAAGACGGCCGATGCCGGATACCTGACTCGTCGTCTTGTCGACGTCAGCCACGACGTGATTATCACCGAGGAAGACTGCGGTACGCTGCGCGGACTTGTCTGCACGGCATTGAAGAGCGGCGACGAGATTGTCTCTTCACTCTCCGAGCGCATCCTGGGTCGTGTCTCTGTTCACGACGTGATCAATCCTAAGACTGGCGAAGTCATCGTTTCTGCCGGTGAGGAAATCACCGAGCCCATTGCCGATGCCATCGAGGCTGCCGAGATTGAGAGCGTTGAAATCCGCTCGGTGCTCACCTGCGAGTCGAAGAAGGGTGTATGCCGCAAGTGCTACGGCCGCAACCTGGCTACGCGCCGCATGGTGCAGAAGGGCGAGGCTGTCGGTGTGATTGCTGCTCAGGCCATTGGTGAGCCGGGTACACAGCTTACGCTTCGTACGTTCCACGCCGGTGGTGTGGCTGCCAACGCTGCTGCCAACGCTTCGATTGTGAATAAGTATGAGAGTGCCCGCCTTGAGTTCGAGGAGGTTCGTACTGTTCCCTTCGACGAGGACGGACGCGATTGCGAGATGGTGGTCAGCCGTCTGGGCGAACTGCGCTTTGTCGACCCCAATACCAAGATTGCCCTCTCTACGGTGAACGTGCCTTACGGTTCTTCACTCTACTTCAAGACGGGCGACGTGGTGAAGAAGGGCGACAAGATTGCCCAGTGGGACCCCTTCAACGCTGTGATCGTCACCGAGTTTGCCGGTGTGCTCAAGTTCAATGACGTTATCGAAGGTATCACCTTCCGTGCCGAGACCGATGAAACGACCGGTCTGACTGAGAAGATTATTACCGAGTCGAAGGATAAGACGAAGGTGCCTACCTGCGACGTGCTCGATGTGAATGGCGAAATCCTTGGAACCTATAACTTCCCCGTGGGCGGTCACGTTGTCGTAGAAGACGGCCAGACCGTGAAGACGGGTGAGACGCTGGTCAAGATTCCTCGTGCCGCTGCCAAGGGTGGTGATATTACGGCAGGTCTGCCTCGTGTCACCGAGCTCTTCGAAGCCCGCAACCCGTCGAACCCTGCCATCGTTTCTGAAATCGATGGTGAGGTCACCATGGGTAAGGTGAAGCGCGGTAACCGCGAAATCATCGTCACCTCGAAGACTGGCGAGCAGCGCAAGTATCTCGTATCGCTGTCGAAGCAGATCCTGGTGCAGGAGCACGACGCCGTGCGTGCCGGCACTCCGCTCTCCGATGGTGCTATCACTCCGAGCGACATCCTGGCCATCAAGGGCCCGACCGCCGTACAGGAGTACATCGTCAACGAGGTGCAGGATGTGTATCGCTTGCAGGGTATCAAGATCAACGACAAGCACTTCGAGATTATCGTGCGCCAGATGATGCGCAAGGTGCAGATTAACGACCCGGGCGACACATCGTTCCTCGAGCAGGAGATTGTCGACAAGCTCGACTTCGCTGAGGAGAACGACCGCATCTGGGGTAAGAAGGTGGTCATCGACGCAGGCGACTCAGAGAACCTGCAGAAGGGCCAGATTGTTACCGCCCGTCGTCTGCGCGACGAGAACTCTTCGCTGAAGCGCCGCGACATGAAGCTCGTTCAGGTGCGCGATGCCGTGCCCGCAACGTCTACTCAGATACTTCAGGGTATCACGCGTGCTGCCTTGCAGACCAAGTCGTTCATGTCGGCTGCATCGTTCCAGGAAACCACGAAGGTGCTCAACGAGGCTGCCATCCGCGGCAAGCAGGACTTCCTCGAGGGCATGAAGGAGAACGTGATTTGCGGTCACCTCATCCCCGCCGGTACAGGTCTGCGCGAGTTCGAGAAGCTCATCGTGGGCTCGAAGGAAGACTATGAGCGCATGCAGGCCAATCGCAAGAACGTCCTCGACTTTGTTGAGGAGCCTGCGCTCGACGAGAAGTAAAGGCCTACGCCTGAATCAGTAATACGAAAAGAGGATATGTCCGTCACTCGGGCATATCCTCTTTTTTGTACCTATTGTTGAGTGTTATCTGCGGGCAGCCGTCTTTCTGGCAGCAGGAGGCAGGTCGCCTATGCGGGTCAGGGTGAAGTCGGTGGCAGAGAACCACTTGGCGCGGCAGGGCTGGCCAGTCACGGAGCTGTCGCTCACCATGCCGTAGGCGATGGAGTCGCCTGTGGCAACGATGTTCTCGATGGTTATCACCGACCAGCTGTCTATCTTGTCGCTGTGCTCACGCACGTTTCTTGCCTTCACCTCCAGGTTGATGTTCTCCAGCCGGATGGTTGAGACGCTGTCGTTCAGCTGCTTCCGAAGCATGTCGTAGAGGCCGGCGGGTTTGTTGTCGTAGGCAGGTATCTCTTTCAGCTGCATTCCCTGAGCCGAGGCGTAGACAAAGGCACCGGGACCCTCGGCGCGCACCAGACAGTCCATGCGATAGATGCCAGGCTCGACAGCCTCTTTGCGCTCCACCTGGACGATGGCGTTGCAGGCATCGTTATACACGTCGAGATAGCGTCTGCTGCGGTCGCCCGTGGGGTAGCGTCCGCTCCAGGTGTAGTGGTCGCAGTTCTCATTCCTTATCAGGTTCCAGCTGCCTTGGCGCAGGAAGTCGGCATCTTCGGTGCTCATCTCCGTGTCCTGATAGACCTTGAGCCTTGCATCGTTCCACTCTTCGTATTGCTTGCGGTCGTGCTTCTCGCTGTACTCCGCCATCTGGATGCCGCACGGAACGACGCAGCAGAGGGCGGCAATCCAGAGCACTATCCACAGGATGCGCTGTACGATGCCCATGGGCTTCGTCTTGCCTGTCAGCGAGAGCAGCATGTGGACAATGGCATAGATGGGTATCAGCAGCAGCATGAAGAGGGTGAATGCAAAGAGCAAGAGCACGTACGGGTTGGCTTGGTAAAGTTCTGCCAGTCCCATCGCCTCCAGGCTGAAGGGCATGTTGCTCGTGATGGGTAAGGTAAGCGCACTTACTATTACCACCAGCAGAAACAAGGAGCCGAGGCACAGGAACAGACAGACTATCATGGCGCCAGCCACGAAGATACCGAACAGAATCTTCAGCAAGATGGAGAAGAGACCGCGCAGCAAACCGGGGCGCGAGTCTGACGGCTCGTCTTTGTCTACCACCACGTCGGCCAGGTTCTGCGGTGTCACCTCCTTGCCCTCCATCTGCAGCAGCTGTTCCGGCGTCTTGGCCTCGGGCAGTATGATTGCCAGCACGATGTAGGCAATCAGTCCGACGCCATAGCAGAAGAACAGCAGTACGGTGAGCAGTCGCCAGATGACGGGGTCGGTGTTGGTGTAGGTGGCTAAGCCCGAGAGCACGCCGGCCAGCATCTTGTCCTTGGGGTTGCGGAAGAGCTTCTTGCCAGCTATCCTCGTGCGTACATTCTCATAGATGTCCTGTGCAGCCGAGCGGGCCGAGTCGTAGCGATGGCCTGAGTCGCTGCTGCTTCCGGTTTCCTCTTCTTCGCCCGTCAGCTCTTCCGGCTTGCCGATGCGGGTGATGATGTCCTTTACGTGGTCAATCGTGATGGCCTCTACGCCCTGCTGCCGCAGTTCGTCGAAGAGCTCGGCAATGCGCGCCTCAATGTCGTTGACTATCTCGTCGCCTCCCTCCTGCTTTCCGAACGCGTGGCTTAGCGAGTCGATGTAGTGCTGCAGCATCTCGTAGGCGTCCTCGTCAATCTGGAATAGGCGCCCGCAGAGGTTGATGGTGATGTTCTTTTTCATTTCGATTCTAATAATTTCGGGTGAATGTTCTTAAGATAATTGATGGTGTTGGCGAGTTCCGTCCAGGCGCTGTCGAGGCCTTCCAGACATTTTTCGCCCTCCGGGCTGAGGGCGTAGTACTTGCGCGGGGGCCCTTGCGTAGACTCCTGCCATTCGTAGCAGAGCAGCCCGTCGTTCTTCAGGCGGGTCAGCAGTGGGTAGAGCGTACCCTCCACCACCAGTAGCTCTGCATTCTTCAGTTGCTGAATGATGTCGCTGGCATACGAGGGGCGGTGCTTCAACAGCAGCAGCACGCAGTACTCCAACATGCCCTTGCGCATCTGTGACTTTGCATTCTCGATGTTCATATTCCTTATTCTGTTACGTGATGAATATATGATTTCGGGTGCAAAGATAGGCAAAACTTTAGTACCTTGCAATACAAAGTACTAAAATATAGCATAGATTTAGGTATATTTAACGTACCGAGGGACTATCTTGCCCTCCTGTCGGGGTTCCCGCAGCTACAGATAACCCTGCGCTTTGAGGCTGTCGGCCACGCTGCAGAGCTCGTCGTACCAGGCTTTGCCGAAGCGCCGCGTGAGTGGTTCTTTCAGGAATTGGTAGGCGGGCAGGTCGAGTTCCTTGCCTTTCTTGAAGGCGCTTTCGCACACCTTCCAGTGGTGGAAGTTCAGCCCCGTCGTGCCGTCGCTGAATCGTTTCTCGCGGATAGGGTAGAGTGCGCAGCTGATGGGCTTCACGAAGCGGCCGCTTTCCTTGCCCTTCTGCCTGCGGGCTATTCTCTCCAGGGCGCAGAGACAGCAGTTGCCGATGGTTGCCCCGTCGGCCTGTATGTCGTCGTAGCACGTGAACACGCAGTCTTTTCCGCCGACGATGCTCGTCACGAGGTCGCCCTCTTGGTCGGTATAGGCCACGCCCTGTCGGTCGATGATGGCTTGTGCCGAGGCCGAGAGGTCGTTCCACACGTTGTCGAGCATGTTCTCTATTTCGCCGATTTCGTCGAGCGTTACGGGCGCGCCGGCATCGCCCTCGATGCAGCAGGCCCCTTTGCAGGCGGCCAGGTCGCAGCAAAAACGTTCCGTCAGTATCTCTGTTGATATGAGCACGTCGCCTATTTGCAGGATGGGAGGTAGCATAATCTTTCTGATGTTTAATGGTTTGTATGCCCGCAAAGTTACTGCTTTTTTTTGTGAATAGCGCCAAAACGGCCGAATTTAACGAAAAAAGTGCGCCTTCAGGTGGCGCACTTTATGTGTCTTCGTTTCATAGATAGGTTTAAGATAACAATTGGTTAGGTGCAACAAAGGTAAGCATTTCTGCCCATGTGGCAAAATATTTCATCAACTATTTTCGCTTTACTTGCAAGTTTTCCTCGTTTATATTGGAAAATGCCTGTGCCCGCGAGCCATGTTACCACTGTATGGGCGTCAGCCCGTTCGCCTGCAGATAGTCGTTGCAGCGCGAGAACTGGTGCAGGCCGAACCATCCGCCGCGGTTGGCCGAGAGGGGCGAGGGGTGTACCGACTCCAGCACGAGGTTTCTGTTGCGGTCTATCATGTAAGCCTTGCCGCGTGCAAATCCGCCCCAGAGCATGTAGACGAGGTGCTCGCGATGCGTGGCAAGCGCCTTGATGGCCGCATCGGTGAACGTCTGCCAGCCCAGCATGGCGTGGCTGTTGGCCTGATGGGCGCGTACGGTGAGCGTCGCGTTGAGCAGCAGCACCCCCTGCCGGGCCCAGCGCGAGAGGTCGCCGCTCTTCGGAACGGGCGTCCCCAGGTCCTGCTCTATCTCCTTGAAGATGTTCTGCAGCGAGGGTGGAAACATGACGCCCTCCTGCACCGAGAAGCTCAGCCCGTGGGCCTGCCCCGGCTCGTGGTAGGGGTCTTGTCCGATGATGACCACCTTCACCTCGTCGAACGGCGTCAGGTTGAAGGCATTGAAGATGAATCTGCCCGGCGGATAGCAGGCCGTGCTCTGGTATTCCTGCCTCACCCGCTCCGTGAGTTGCAGGAAGTAGGGTTTCTCAAATTCCCCCTCCAAATGTCGTTTCCACGACTCCTCTATTTGTACGTTCATAATGCTTTCGCTTTCGCTTGTAGGCCACAAAGATACAAACTTTTTCGGAAAAACGCCCCTGCCGACCCGAGAAATGCTCTAAAAATGTGAAACATCTGCTTGCTCAATTCGGCGCTTCTTCGTATCTTTGCAGCGCGAAAACTAAATAGAGATAGTTTCTTATGGAGACAATTAATGATTTCTTCTCGCTGATGAGCTCCCTGCTCTGGGGCTGGCCGATGATTATCCTGCTGCTGGGCACCCACGTGTTTCTCACCTTCCGCCTGGGCATTCCCCAACGGAAGCTGCTGACGGGCATCCGCCTGTCGGTGAAGAAAGACCCTGGTGCCGAGGGCGACGTGAGTCAGTTCGGCGCGCTGGCCACGGCGCTGGCGGCCACCATCGGCACGGGCAACATCGTGGGCGTGGCCACGGCGGTGGCGCTGGGTGGCCCTGGAGCCGTGCTGTGGTGCTGGCTCACGGGCATCTTCGGCATGTCGACGAAGTATGCCGAGGGCCTGCTGGCGGTGAAATATCGCGTGAAGGGAGCCGACGGGCATACCTACGGCGGGCCGATGTACGCCCTGGAGCGCGGACTCAACATGAAGTGGCTGGCCGTGCTCTTTGCCGTGTTCACGGCGTTGGCCTCGTTTGGCATCGGCTGTACGGTGCAGGCCAACTCGATAGCGCTGCTGGCCCACGAGACGTTTGGCGTGCCCACCTGGGTCGTGGGCATTCTGGTCTGCGTGCTTGCGGCCTCGGTCATCCTGGGTGGCGTGAAGGCCATTGCCCGCGTCTGCACCGTCTTCGTGCCGTTCATGGCGGTGCTCTATGTGGTGGGCTGCATCGTCATCCTCATCATGAACGGAGCCTACGTGTGGCCCGCCCTGCAGCTCATCGTGCAGTCGGCCTTCAATCCCTCGGCGGCAGGCGGCGGCTTTGTGGGCGCCACGGTCATGATGGCCGCCCGCTATGGTATTGCCCGCGGCCTGTTCTCTAACGAGAGCGGCATGGGCTCGGCGCCCATCGTGGCGGCAGCGGCCCAGACCCGCAATCCCGTGCGCCAGGCGCTGGTCAGCAGCACGGGCACGTTCTGGGACACGGTCGTCATCTGCGCCCTCACGGGCCTGGTGCTCGTCAGCAGCATCCTGGCCTATCCCGACATCACCTATGCCGACGGGGCAGCCCTGACGAAGGTGGCCTTCTCGAAGATTCCCTATGTGGGGGCTCCGCTGCTCACGTTCGGCATCCTCACCTTCGCCTTCAGCACCATCCTGGGCTGGAGCTATTATGGCGAGAGTGCCGTGAACTATATTGAGGGTCGCCGCATCAACCGCTTCTATCGCATCCTCTACATCGTTGCCCTCTTCTTCGGCAGCATCATCAACCTCGACATCATCTGGAACATTGCCGACTGCATGAATGCCCTGATGGCCATTCCCAACCTCATCGCCCTGCTGCTGCTCAGCGGCGTGGCAGCGCGCGAAACCAAGAAGTATCTTTGGGGCAACCGGCTCGACGAAGAGGCTGATGCTTAGTTGGGAAGCTATATGCAAGAGAAGAGGGCGTGTCGTCGCAGACACGCCCTCTTCTCTTATTGCGTAAATCCCAGCCTTAGTCGGTGATGAGGCATTCGCCGGTCATGTCCTTCGGCTGCTCCAGACCCATGATGTGGAGGATCGAGGGGGCTACGTCGGCCAGGCGGCCGTCGCGAACGGTGGCCGAGTTGTTGTTGGTGACGTAGATGAAGGGTACGGGGTTCAGCGAGTGAGCCGTGTTGGGGGTGCCGTCGGGGTTGATGGCGTTGTCGGCATTGCCGTGGTCGGCGATGATGATGGCCTCGTAGTCGTTCTTCTTGGCGGCCTCAATCACCTCGCGCACGCAGTTGTCTACGGCCCAGACGGCCTTGGCGATGGCGTTGTAGACGCCGGTGTGGCCCACCATGTCGCCGTTGGCGAAGTTCACCACGATGAAGTCGTACTGCTGTGTGCCGATGGCGCTGACGAGCTTGTCCTTCACCTCGTAGGCGCTCATCTCGGGCTTCAGGTCGTAGGTGGCCACCTTGGGGCTGGCTACGAGGATGCGGTCCTCGCCCTCGAAGGGCTGCTCGCGTCCGCCGTTGAAGAAGAAGGTGACGTGAGCATACTTCTCGGTCTCGGCGGTGTGCAGCTGCTTCTTGCCCTGGCGCGAGAGGTATTCGCCCAGCGTGTCCTCCACGTTCTCCTTGGGGAAGAGGATGTGAACGCCCTGGAACTTGGCGTCGTAGGGGGTCATGCAGTAGTACTGCAGTCCGGGTATGGTCTTCATGCCCTGCTCAGGCATGTCTTCCTGGGTGAGCGCGATGGTGAGCTCCTTGGCGCGGTCGTTGCGGAAGTTGATGAAGATGACGACGTCGCCCTCCTCGATGCATCCGTTGACGCTGGCGTTGTGGATGGGCTTGATGAACTCGTCGGTGACGCCCTCGTCGTAGCTCTCCTGCATGGCCTTCACCATGTCGGTGGCCTGCTTGCCGGTGCCGTTGACGATGAGGTCGTAGCCTTCCTTCACGCGCTCCCAGCGCTTGTCGCGGTCCATGGCGTAGAAGCGGCCGATGATGCTGGCGATGGCGGCGTCGTTGTCGGCGCATACCTTGGTGACCTGCTCAATGAAGCCCTTGCCGCTCTTGGGGTCGGTGTCGCGTCCGTCCATGAAGCAGTGGATGAAGGTCTGGTTCTTCAGTCCGTAGTGCTTGCCCACCTCGATGAGCTTGAACAGGTGTTCGAGGCTTGAGTGCACGCCGCCGTCAGAGCAGAGGCCCATGAGGTGGAGCTTCTTGCCCTTCTCCTTGGCGTAGGTGTAGGCTGCCTTCACCTGCGGGTTCTCCACGATTGAGCCGTCCTTGCAGGCGCGGTTGATCTTCACCAGGTCCTGATAGACGATGCGTCCGGCGCCGATGTTGAGGTGGCCCACCTCCGAGTTGCCCATCTGTCCGTCGGGCAGGCCGACGTCCTCACCCGAGGCCTGCAGCTGCGAGTGGGCGCTGGTTGCTGTGAGATAATCGAGATAAGGAGTAGGCGTATTGTAGATCACGTCGCCTTTGCCGTGCTGTCCGATTCCCCATCCGTCGAGAATCATGAGTAGTGCTTTCTTTGCCATAATTGCTTTTTGTATTTAAGTCCTTTTACTTTCAGCCTGCAAAGGTACGAAATAATTGTGAATTATGGCTTATGAATTATGAAATATTATATAAAAGAGGTGTAAATGCTGGGAAGAAAGTGTGGCGACGTGAGGCTTGTGTCATGCCCCCATGGCGGGCATCACCACGCCGCCACACATCTACAAGTTGTTGGTTTGCAGTTGACATTGGTAAGTATGTCGATGCAAAGATAGGGCTTTTTTGCTGCTTCTGCAATAGGGTGAGGATGATTGACACACTCGCGGAGACGTAAGTGATTGAGGACGAGCAGGTTGATGAATGGGCGCGAGGCACGATTGACACAAGGGGAACGCGCTCACAACGGCTGTTGCTGCCGGGTGTAAGCCCTAAAGTGGCCGTAAATAATAACTTGGGGAAGTTACAGACCCCACCCCTAACCCCTCCCCTTGAAGGGAGGGGAATGCCTATAGCCGCTGGTCATTCCTCAGAAGAACTGATTGTCGCCGTGAGACAGGCCACATACAATTCCCCTCTTCAAGGGGAGGGGAATGCCTATAGCCGCTGGCCATTCCTCAGAAGAAATGATTGTCGCCGTGAGACAAGCCGCATACAATTCCCCCCTTCAAGGGAAGAAGAATGCCTATAGCCGCTGTCCATTCCTCAGAAGAAATGATTGTCGCCGTGAGACAAGCCGCATACAATTCCCCCCTTCAAGGGGAGAAGAATGCCTATAGCCGCTGTCCATTCCTCAGAAGAAATGATTGTCGCCGTGAGACAAGCCGCATACAATTCCCCCCCTTCAAGGGGAGAAGAATGCCTATAGCCGCTGGCCATTCCTCAGAAGAAATGGTTGTCGCCGTGAGACAAGCCGTATACAATTCCCCCCTTCAAGGGGAGAAGAATGCCTATAGTCGCTGTCCATTCCTCAGAAGAACTGATTGTCGCCGTGAGACAAGCCGCATACAATTCCCCTCCCTTCAAGGGGAGGGGTTAGGGGTGGGGTCTGTAACTATACCCGCTTTAGGGTGCTGTCTGTAGCTATATCCGCTTTAGGGGGAGGCTCTGTACTATCAATCATGGTCATTTGTAATTTTAACGCTCACTAAAAACTATTAATTTGTGGGCGGAAAAGGGGGAAAAGTTTTTGGGTTTGTGCAAGTTTTTGTAGTTTTGTGCTTCGATATGAAGCTGAAGATGTTTTCCTTTCTATGGCTCGTGGTGCTCTGCTGCGCTTGCAGCCAGCAGGAGGAGCAGCCGTCGGCGGCCTCGAAGCAGATGGAGCAGGTGCTGCAGTTGCTCGAGGAGGGGCGCATGCACGAGGCCGAGCAGACGGCCTTCGGCGCCGTGCTGGCCGGCCGCGACTCGGTGGAGGAAGAGGAGGCGATGTCGCTCTTGTGCTTCGTCTACATCATGGAGGGCAAGGACGACAAGGCGCAGGTGCTGATGAGCACGCTGCCCGCCCAGCGCACGATGAGCCTGATACGCCTGCAGGAGCACGCGGGACAGCAGCGGCAAGCCTCGCTGCGGCTGTGGCTGCTGCTGGCCGTTGTGGGCCTGGTGGCGGTGGTGGGCGTGCTGGCGTGGTGGCACAGGCGCAGACTGCACAGGCTGCAGCGCGTCTATGCCGAGCGCGTGGGCCGCGTGCACGACGAAATCGCGGCGCTGCAACTGCGCCTGGCCGACGAGCCGCAGCAACAGCCGCTCCAGTGGGAACAGCTGCATCTGGGCGTCGACGTGCTGCACCGTATGGTGCAGGGGCAGAACATCAGCCAGTGTGGCAAGGCCGAGCAGACGGCGGTCGTGGAGACGCTTCAGCTGGTAGACCGCCCGCTGGCCGAGCTGCTGGCGCAGGCCGAATCGCCCCTGACGCCCAAGGAAACCTTCTTCTGCATCATGCAGCACTACGGCAAGACCGACGCCGAGAAGGCCCAGTCGTTCTGTTGTAGCGAGCAGGCCGTGCGCTCTACCAAGAGCCGACTGAGCCGAAAGCTTGACCTCAGCACCCTTTAGGCTGGCCTAAAGGCAGGGAGAGACGTTACTTTTCCCTTGTTCAAGCGTCACTTGAGCGTGCTCGCGGCGCCGTTTATCCGTGGTTGAGGCGCCTTTGCTTTTATGGTTGACTCCAGTCAGCGATATGGTTGACTATAGTCGGCAATATGGTTGACTGCAGTCGATCATATCGTTGACTGCAGTCGAGGCAACAAAGAGAGGCGGCACTTCCGGGTGAGGGAAGTGCCGCCTTTCGGTTGAGAGAGCGCCGCCTCTGCAGGCGAGAGGCGGCACCTATGGGTTAGTAAAGGTAGACCTTGAACTGCTTGATGCTGCCTGGGGCGCCCTGCTCAGCGCGCGGCAGATACTCGAGGGCGGTGACGGTCTGCACCGAGCCCAGGTCGATGACCAGCAGATGGGGGGCCTGAGCCGAGCGCTCCGTCTGCCAGTAGGTAGACTCCTGCAGGTCGAAGACCTTGTCGCCCAGGTGGTTGCCGTTCTCCTCCTCAGAGTTGGCATACTTCGTCTTCCAGGGTTCGCGCGAGAGTCGCTTGCCGTCCTGGCCCTGCAGATAGAGCTCGGCGATGGCGGCGCGGTCGCCGTCCTTCTGAGTGCTGAGGCATTCTATGGCGAGGTAGCGGCCCTTTGCAGGCGCATTGAACTTAATAGTCTGCCAGCCGTTGCCAGCCTTGAAGGCTCCAGCGGCTACGGGCGTTGCCGAGTTCAGGTCGGGCTTGTCGCCGATGTTGTTGTGCTTGTTGCTCTTCTCCAGCTGCAGCTTGTTCAGCTCGGGCTTGTCCTGACCCCATACCACGGCCTCCTTCGGGCCTACCACGTCGAGGACGATGATTTCGTTCTGTCCCTTCTTCAGCCAGCAGCCGGGCACATAGAGCGTCTGCTGCGGGCCTATCGACCAGATGCGGCCCATAGCATGACCATTCACCCATACCTGACCCTTGCCCCAGGTCTCGAAGTTCAGGAAGGTGTCGCCTACCTTCGAGAGGTTGAAGTAGCCGCGATAGTAGCCACGCTTTGACTTTTCGGTTGGTTTGTTGATGTTGGTGTTGGCAGTGAGGCGAAGCGTGTTCACTGCGGTCTCGTAGCTGTCGTCAGTGGCACATTGCCACCATTCGCGAGGTTTCCATGTTACTTCATTGTTGTCTACTTCAGCAGAGATGGTGACGTCGCCAACGATGCCCTTGAAGTCCTTGATAGCCCGTCCGAAGTTGATACGGCCCATACCCTCGACAAGGATGAGCAGTTTCTGCCCTTTCTTGACTGGGGGCAACGTGATTGACTTCTCGTTCTTCACACGGTCAATCTTGCCGATATAATCACCATTGATAAAGACTTGTCCGAAATCGTGTATCTCAGCAGTAAGCACACTCTGAGTAGGTATGTCGGGGAGAGTGGTCGAATAGAGCATCATTCCCCATCTGCACCTCTATCTTCCTTGCCAGGAGCCAGAAGTAACTCTGCAAACGTTTTCAATTCGAATTTGGGAATGGTGATAATAGGCATCGGAGCCTTGGGAACGGCGGGCATCTTCTTGCCGTCGTTGTACTTCTCCATCATCTTGCGCAGCTCCCAGTACTTCGGCGTGGCCTGGCCATACTCGTTGATGGGCGCATCGTAGTCATACGAGGTGACGTCGGGGGCAAAGCCGGGCGAGTTGGCGCCTGCCCAGTGGCCGAAGGAAGTACCTCCGTGGGTCATGTAGAGCGAGAACGAGATGCCCTTCGACAGCATTTCGTCCATACCCTCGACCATGTCCTTGGCGGGGCGCGTCTCGTGGCGGGCACCCCACTTGTCGAACCAGCCGCTCCAGAACTCAGAGCACATCTTCGGCGCGTTGGGGCGCAGCTCGCCCAGGCGGCGGAACTGCTGGTCGATGTTGGCACCCGTGCCGAAGTTCATGGTCCATGTCAGGTCGTCGAGTCCGTTCTTCTCGAAGTTGCTCGACCAGTCGCACTGGAACAGCTCAATCTCCTTGCCATAGATGCCACGCAGGCAGTCGCGAATCTCGCTGATGTAGGGCTTGTCCTCGCCATAACTTCCGTATTCGTTCTCCACCTGTATCATGATGATGGGGCCGCCATTCTGAATGGTCAGCGGCTTCAGCTGCTCGCCCACCTTCTCGATTTTCACGCGCTCCATGAAGTAGGGGTCGCGCTCGCGCAGCCGGATGTCCTTCTTCTTCAGCAGCCACCAGGGCAGGCCGCCCATCTCCCACTCGGCACAGACGTAGGGTCCGGGACGGACGATGACGTACATGCCGTTCTTCTGAGCCAGACGACAGAACTCGGCCACGTCGTTGTTGCCCGTGAAGTCGAACTGCCCCTCGCGCTGCTCGTGGATGTTCCAGAAGATGTAGATGCAGACGGCGTTCATGCCCAGCGCCTTGCACATCTTGATGCGGTGCTCCCAGTAGGGACGCGGAATGCGGGGGTAGTGCACTTCGGCCGCCTTCACGATGAAGGGCTGGCCGTTGAGCAGGAAAGTCTTGTCGCCCACGGTGAAGGTGCCGGGCTTTTGGTTGGCGGCCTGCGTCGTTGCGGGAGCCGCCAGCAGCAGGGCCGCGAGGGCCAGCTGCCTGAATAGTTTCGTCGTTTTCATAATGTTATATAAGCGTTACATGGTTATTTCGTTCGTTTCATTGCTTCATCACCAGCGGCTTGCCGTGGGTCGTCAGTCCGGCGGCCGACACCTTGATGCGTGTCTCCTTGCTGTTGTTATAGAAGGTGGCGGTGAAGCGGCCTTCGCTGTCGAGGCGGGCGTTGGCGTTCCAGTAGAGCGTGCGCCGGTAGTCCTTCGGCAGGTCGGGCAGGGCGCGTCCCTCGTAGTTGGGGTGATAGAACTGGGCGGGCTCGGTCATTCCGTCAAGAATGAGGCGGCGGTCGCGATAGGTGTAGCGCTCGCCGTCGTCGGCCACGAGCATCACGTCGAGCGTCACGTCGGCGGCGTTCGTCTGCTGCTCCACGTGCTTATCCTCATTGCGCAGCTCGAAGTCGGTGTAGAGTCGCACCTCGTCCATTCGCTTCAGTCGGCTGTTCCGTTCTATCTCGGCGTCGCTCACGAACTGTTCCATGGTCGTAGCCCCTGGGTCGTAGTTGCGGTAGTAGACGTAGGGCGTGAGCTGTCGGTTGTTCTGTCGGGCCATGACCTGCAGAGGGCGGTCGCTGTTGTAGTTGCCCAGCAGCGCCATTGCCACCTGTATAGGGAAGCGGTCGGGCTGGTAGCGCCCGAAGGAGAGTCCGCGGTCGGTGGCCAGGTTGTAGAGCCATTGCGCATCGTAGACGCAGGCCGGCTTCGAATAGTCGATGGCGTGGCGTCCGCGGCGGCGCTTCTTCTTCACCGTCACCTCCGACAGCTCGCGGTCGAACATCGAGAGGCGTCCCTCGTCAGCGTTCTCGTTGCCCGAGCCGTCGGTACTGCCGGCGACAGCAGCCGTCTGGTCGTCGCTGGGCAGGTGGCATTGATACCAGCTGTACTTCTTGGCGAAGACGGGATAGAACAGGTCGCGCTTCACGTAGTATTCGGGCCAGTCGCTCTCGTCGAGCATGCCTTTGCTGTTCATCCGCTTCTGCTTCTTCTCGCTCATGTCGGTGTCGTAGGCCTTCATGAAGAGGATGGCCTGTCCGTAGTAGGCCGGCACCGAGAAGGCGAAGTGTCCGCCGTGGTCGGTCTCCATCTTGATGCTGGCAATGTCGTCCTCGAACACCAGCTCGCTCTCGATGGTCACCTCGTGCTTCAGTCCGCCGTGGTTGATGCCGAAGTAGGGGTCGGCTACGCTCTTGGGCTCGGCCGGGTCGACGATGTTGATGGCGTCGGCCACCTTCTCCAGCTCCATCACGCCGTAGGCCGTCTCCAGCGTGCGCTCGCCCTTTTCGTAAGCCTCGCGCAGCTGGGCGGCGGAGACTCCGGTGCTCACTTCGTCGCTGGAACCGCTGTTGGCACCATCGAGCTTGCTGGGGCTGTAGCCGAAGATGCCCTGCGCCCAGTAGCGCATCTCGTCGGTCTCAATATTCTCCTCGTCGGCCGTAGGATAGACGCTGCCCTCGACGGTGATGGCCGTCTCGGGCAGATAGCGCAGCGGCTCGCCGCTGGTCAGCTCCTGATAGTCATAGCGTCGCCAGCCCTGCACCAGCATGAGCAGGTCGAGGGCGCGGCGGTGCTTGGCGTCGTCGGCTTCGAAATAGTAGTGGGGGTAGGCAATGAAGCCCTGCAGCTCGCTCGACAGCAGCAGGTCGGTCATCATGTTGCCGGTGTCGTAGGTAGGCTCGTCGGTGGCTCCGTCGCGTATGGCGATTGACAGGTGGCGGGCTTCGGCAGGCGCTTGGAAGGCCACCTCTATCTTCTCGTAGGGCTGGTAGGTCTTCTCGGGCGACGTGCCGCTGAGGCTGATGAACTCAGCATCGTAGTCGTGGTTGTCGACGAAGAACAGGCGGTCGGCCAGGGGCTGCCCCATCTCGTCGAGCACGAGCAGGTCGTTGACGCCCGTGGGTAGCAGCGCCTTGTCTATCTTCACCACGGCCTGCCCCTGGGCATCGGGCTTGAGCGGGGCGAAATGCTTCAGCACGCCGCGGCACAGCACGGCGACGGCGTAGTCGAGCCCTGCCATGTATTTGCCGAAGCCGATGCTCACCGTCAGCTCCCGCTCGTCGGCGCTGAGCGTCAGCGCGCAGCCGCTTGGCTCGGCCTTGGGCAGGTCGAAGTCGTAGTCCTTTCCCTTATAGTTGAACTTGGCGTTGAGGCGTCCGCTTTCGGGCACGTCGATGGTGAAGGCGCCGCGCCCCTCGTGCTCGGTCTTGATGCGGGTGCTGCCGATGGTGCCCTCGATGCTCACCTGCTCGCCCTCCTCGTTCTGCACCTCGAAGGCCACGTTGCAGCGCTTGCCGGTCACCAGATGGCCGCCCTCGGGATAGAAGTTGACGAAGAGATTGTCCTTCAGCTCCTTCTCGATGCGTGTCTTCGGACGGCTCACGATGTACTTCATGGCGTAGTCGCCCGGCTCCTCGGGGCGCTCGTAGACGGGCACCACGCGGCTGTAGACCGTGCCGAACAGGCGGAAGAAGTCATCGGCCATCTGCTTGTTGTAGAAGAACTCGCGGTCCTTGCGCCCGTAGTCGTGCTCGCTCACCTTGAAGTTCAGCATCCAGCGGGTGTAGGCCCGCAGCTCGTAGAAGCCGGAGTAGATGCTGTCCTGCAGGGCGAAGTTGCCGTCGCTGTAGCCCAGGTTGCTGACGATGATTTGCTGTCGCTCGACCACCATGCCGTCGGGCGACACGAGCTCCACGTAGAGAATGCGGCTCATGTCGGTATAGGTGAGGCTGTCGGCGCGTACGACGTAGGCTTTATACCAGATGGTGTCGCCCTTGAAGTAGCATTGGTTGTCCAGGTGCAGGTAGACTTTCTCCTGCACGGGCGCGTTGTGAAGTTTCTTGCGCACGTCGTCGAGCGACGACTGGGCCCACGCGCCGAGGGCTGCGGCAAGCATTACAATCGTTAGAAAAAGACTGCGTTTCACTTTGCTGTTCATTATTTGTTATCCTTATTTACCCACAAAGGTGGTGATGCTGCGGGGCTGCAGGCTGCCTGTCACGGCTACGGGCTTCAGCGTCTCGCCGTCGGCGTCGCTGGTGCGGTAGGCCTGCCAGCGGTCGGCGCCGACTGCCACCTGGTCGCGACTGATGCTGAAGGGCTTCTGCTCCTCGCTATAGTTGATGGCCACGACCACCCAGCTGCCGTCCTGGTTCTTATAGGCAGAGACCATCAGGCCGTAGGGGTCTTCCTTTCCGTCGACCTCATAGCGCACGGCACCCGGGCGCACGAAGCGGCTGTAGTTGCCCAGGGCCCAGAGCAGTCGCGAGTCGCGGGCCCGCCGCTGACGGTCGAACACGCGGATGAGCCCGTCCTTATAGTTGCCTCCGCAGGCGCGCCACCACGACCAGCTCTCGGCGTCGGCATACACCAGGTCGTGATGAATGACGCGGGCCACGTAGAGGGCCGTCTTCATCGTGAAGTCGTAGCCGCCGCCTCCGCCAATCTCCTCGTCGTTCTGCATGATGCACAGCTCGCTCTGCCAGAAGCCGATGCCCAGCCGCTGGCACTCGCGGCGCAGGCGCTGCCGGATGCGTTTCATGAAGGGAATGGGGGTGTTGGTCCAGTAGCTGTGGCCCAGCATGAGGCGGGGCACATGCTTCAGGTCGCCTAAATACGTGTCGGTGCTGTCCTTGGTCCAGAAGGTCTTGAGGGCGTAGCCGCGCTCCCAGTTGGTCATGTGGGTCTCCAGCAGGCAGCGCAGGTCGCTCGACTCGTTGACGAGCAGCTGCGTCGCAAGGCCTTTATCGGTGAGGGCCCGGTCGGTGAGCCGGGCCAGCCGCGCCACCTCGCGGTTGGTGGCAGGCGAGCCTTCCTGCTTCGGTCCCTGCCAGTTCCAGTGGCCGTCGGGCTCGTTGACCGGACAGAGATAGTCAATCTTGATGCCGTCGTGCTTCTGCAGACCGTCGATGGCGGTGGCCATGAAGCGGGCAAACGGCTCGTAGCACTTAGGGCGCAGGTTCAGCGTACCGTCGCGTCCGGTGTTGGTGGCCAGATGGTTCTGGGTGAAAAAGACGGGTGGCGAGTTGAGGAAAGCCAGCAGATAGGGCACGCCGCGCTCCTTGGCCATGCGCAGGAACTTGCGTTGTCCGGCCTGCTTCGTGAAGTCGTAGGTGCCGTCGGCTTGCAGGAAGCACTCCGTGCGCGTACCTCTATTAATATAAGAGGAGTCGCCCTGCTCGGCGCTGCCTGCTCCGAGGTTGAAGCGCCACAGCGAGAGGGCAATGCCCTTGGGCTGTCCGTTGGCGTCGTTTTCGGCAGAAAAGAGCCAGTCGGCAATCTTGGCCTGCTCCTGTTCATCGGGCCAGATGCCGATGTTTTGCATGGACCAGGCATCGGAAGCCCCGAAGTGGCGAATGGTCTGCCGGGGCTTCGACGTGTCGATATTGAAGGTCTGCGCCTGCACGGAAACGATGATGGTGGCAAGCAATAATGCGGTGGCAACTCTTCTGCTCATGGGTCGTTAGTCTTGGTTCGGCTGCAAAAGTAAGAAAAAAAAACGAAAAAGTACGTGTATCTTGAAACTTTTTCGTATCTTTGTGCCTGCAAAACATCTAAGCCTATGGAAAAGATGAAAACTTTGAACGACATGGTGGCCTTCCTCCAGGAGCGAGGCGACCGAAAGCGAGTGGCCGTAGTCTGTGCCAACGATGCTTCTACACGCTATGCCGTGGAGAAGGGAAAGGAAATGGGATTCATTGAACCTATCTACGTCGATGGCGACGACAAGGATGAGTGTGCACGGCAGGCCGTGGCCCTTTGCAAGAGCGGCGAAGCCGACATCCTGATGAAGGGACTCATCAACACCGACAACCTGCTGCGTGCCATCCTGAACAAGGACACGGGCATCCTGCGCCCAGGACGCGTGCTGACTCATGTGGCGATGGCCGAAATTCCCAAATACGAGAAACTGCTCTTCTTTACGGATGCGGCCGTCATTCCCGTGCCGACGAAGGAACAGCGCCGGCAGCAGGTGATGTACATGACCTACGTATGCCACGCGCTGGGCATCGAGGAGCCTCGCATCTCGCTCATCCACTGTGCCGAGAAGGTGAGCGAAAAGACGTTCCCCTACACCAAGGACTATCTGGATATCATTGCCGAAGCGCAGACGGGCAAGTACGGCCGCTGCATCATCGACGGTCCGCTTGACCTGAAGACCTCGCTCGACTCCGTGAGCCTGCGCGAGAAGGGCATCCACTCCGTCATCGACGGACAGGCTGATGCCCTGATATTCCCCGACATCGTAGCGGGCAACGTGTTCTATAAGACGCTGACGCTCTTTGCCTATGCCAAGACGGCGGGCGTCCTGCAGGGCACGACCTGCCCCTGTGTGGTGTCGTCGAGGGCCGATAGCCCCGAGTCAAAGTACTATTCATTGGCCTTGGCTGCCATTTAGTGGAACAACCATGTATATCCTTGTCATAAATCCTGGGTCGACTTCGACCAAGCTGGCTGTCTACGACGACGAGAAGCCGGTGCTGCTGCGCAACATTGTCCACTCGCCCGAGGAGCTGGCGCAGTTCGACGACGTGATTGAGCAGCAGGAGTTTCGCAAGCATCTTGTCATGACAGAGCTGCAAAAGGCGGGCATGAGCGTGAAGTTTGATGCCGTCATCGGGCGCGGCGGACTGGTGAAGCCCATTGCGGGCGGCGTATATGAAATCAACCAGCTGATGCTCGACGACACGCACAGCGGTATAGCGCTGCACAATCATGCCTGCAATCTGGGATGCCTGATAGCCCACGAAATCGCATCGGAGATTCCCGGCTGCCGCTCGTTCATTGCCGATCCGGGCGTGGTCGACGAGCTGAACGACTATGCCCGCATCAGCGGTTCGCCGCTCATGAACCGCATCTGCATCTGGCACGCCCTGAACCAGCGTGCCATTGCCCGGCGCTATGCGGCAGAAATCGGCCGGCAGTATGAAGACCTGAATCTGATTATCTGTCACATGGGCGGAGGCATCTCGATTGCCGCCCACGACCATGGGCGCGCTGTCGATGCCAATAATGCGCTCGACGGCGAGGGACCGTTCTCGCCCGAGCGGGCCGGAAGCCTGCCTGCGGCCGACCTGATTCGCCTCTGCTTCAGCGGCAAGTACAGCGAGAAGCAGCTGCTGAAGCGCATTGCCGGCAAGGCTGGACTCAACGCCCATCTGGGTACGAACGACGTGAAGGAGATTATCCGCCGCATCGAGGACTATCACGACACGCATGCCGAGCTCATCCTGAACGCCATGCTCTACCACGTGGCCAAGAACATTGCAGCCGAGGCGGCTGTGCTCTGCGGCAAGATTGATGCCATTCTGCTGACGGGCGGCCTCGCCCGCAGCGAGTATGTGGTCAGCCGCTTGCGCGAGCGCATCGGTTTCCTGGCTCCCATCCGCTGCTTCCCTGGCGAGGACGAGATGGAGGCGCTGGCCATGAATGCCCTCGCCGTGTTGCGCGGCAAGCGGGAGGCAAAGGAGTATAAGTGAAGCATCGCGACGCGCTGCATACAAAACTAATGAGGACGCATCACTGCGTCCTCATTACTGTGTATAAACTACTAACCAAATAAAAATAACTACAAACTAATATAAAACCTTTCTTATGAAACTTCGTTGCTTTTGTTTTCTGATGCAAAGGTATGAAGAAAAGGCGATTGGCCGAAATTATTTCAGCCAATCGCCTTTTTTGTTCTGCGAACTTGCTAACGACTATGCGTCGATGTTGGCATAGGTGGCGTTCTTCTCGATGAACTCGCGGCGCGGCTCTACGTCGTCGCCCATGAGCATGGAGAAGATTTCGTCGGCCTCGGCAGCATTCTCGATGGTCACCTGCTTCAGCAGACGGTTCTCGGGGTTCATGGTGGTTTCCCACAGCTGCTCGGGGTTCATCTCACCCAGACCTTTGTAGCGCTGCGTGTGCAGGGCCGAGCTGTTCTCGTCGCCAGCCACGTATTTGTCGATGAAAGCCTGACGCTGCTGTTCGGTGTAGCAGTACTCAGAGACCTTCTTGTAGGTGCACTTGTAGAGTGGGGGAGTAGCAATGTAGAGGTGTCCGCCCTGGATGACCTGCGGCATGAAGCGGTAGAAGAGCGTCATAATCAGCGTGTCGATGTGCGAGCCATCGACGTCGGCATCGGTCATGATGATAATCTTGTCGTAGCGCAGCTTGTCGATGTTGGCCTCGCGGTCGCCTTCGCCCTCAACGCCGAAGCGTACGCCGATAGACTGGATGATGTTCATCACCGACTCTGCTTCGAAGACGCGGTGCCATTGCACCTTTTCCACATTCAGAATCTTACCGCGCAACGGCAGGATTGCCTGGAAGTGACGGTCGCGGCCTTGCTTGGCAGAACCACCTGCCGAGTCACCCTCGACGAGGAATATCTCACAGTCCTTCGGGTCTTTGTTCGAACAGTCGGCCAGTTTGCCGGGCAGTCCGCCACCCGTCATGGGGTTCTTGCGCTGTACGCTTTCGCGAGCCTTGCGGGCGGCGATACGGGCGGTAGCGGCCAGCACCACCTTGTCGCAGATGAGCTTAGCCTCCTTCGGGTGTTCCTCCAGATAGTTGCTGAGGGCCTCGCCTACGGCCTGCTGCACGGCACCTGCCACTTCAGAGTTGCCCAGCTTGGTCTTTGTCTGGCCTTCGAACTGCGGCTCGGCCACCTTGATGCTGATGACGGCAGTGAGTCCCTCGCGGAAGTCCTCGCCGGCAATCTCGATCTTGGCCTTCTCGATTTGCTTTGAAATCTGCGGGTCGGCATCGGCATACTTCTTCAGCGTGCGCGTCAGGGCCATGCGGAAGCCCACGAGGTGGGTACCACCCTCGATGGTGTTGATATTGTTTACGTAGGAGTGGATATTCTCCGTGTAGTCGGTGTTGTACATCACTGCCACCTCGATGGGAATGCCCTGCTTCTCGGTCTTCAGGTAAATCACGTCGTCGAAGAGGTGCGAGCGGTGACGGTCCACGTAGCGCACGAACTCCTTCAGTCCGTCCTTGGCATGGAACACCTCGGGCTCCTTCAGGTTGCCTTCTTCGTCGGGACGCAGGTCGGTCAGGGTGATGGTGATGCCCGCGTTCAGGTAGGCCAGCTCGCGCATGCGCTTGGCAATGATGTCATATTTGAATTCAGTCGTGGTGAAAATCGTGCCGTCGGGCCAGAACTGCTGGCGCGTACCGGTCTTGTCGGTGTCGCCCACAATCTTTACGTCGTAGAGGGGCTTACCCTTTTCGTACTCCTGCTGGTAGATGTGTCCGTTGCGGAATACCTGCGACATCATGTGCGTAGAGAGTGCATTGACGCACGAGACACCCACACCGTGCAGACCACCTGACACCTTGTAGCTGCCTTTATCGAACTTACCACCTGCGTGGAGCACGGTCATGACCACCTCAAGGGCTGACTTGTGCATCTTCTCGTGCTCGTCTACGGGAATACCACGTCCGTTGTCCTGTACGGTTATCGAGTTGTCTTCGTTGATAGTCACTTCGATGTGCGTGCAGAAGCCGGCCATCGCCTCGTCTATAGAGTTGTCCACGGTCTCGTTCACCAAATGGTGGAGTCCCTTCTCACTGATGTCACCAATATACATGGCCGGGCGCTTGCGCACGGCCTCCAGTCCCTCGAGCACCTGAATGTTACTCGCGCTGTAGTTCTGCTGTTCTTGCTGTAATTCTTCAGTCATTTCCTTTGTTGGTCTTATTAGCGTGCAAAGTTACTAAAAAAAACGCATACGGCTTACTTTTCTTTGCTAAAAAACCACAAAAAAACAGCAGGTTGCATCCTTGTGGGTGCAACCTGCGTGTGTTAGTTCTATGAAAAGAAGTCTTAGCCTAGCTTATTGATGTGCATGCAGAGGCTTGACTTCAGGTTTGCGGCCTTGTTTTTGTGGATGATGTGGTTCTTGGCCAGCTTGTCGAGCATCTTCTGGACGGCGGGATAAAGCTTGACGGCCTCTTCCTTGTTGGTCATGGCGCGCAGCTTGCGAACGGCGTTGCGCATGGTCTTAGCGTAGTACTTGTTGTGCAGAGTTCTCTTCTGCGTCTGGCGAATTCTCTTCACCGATGATTTGTGGTTTGCCATTTTTTAATAAATTTTTTGATGTTTGACATAAAGCTTATGGGTCTTGCGTCGCAAGGACTGCCCTGGGCGGATTATAAAAAATCCTCTGCCACCCCTTCCCTGCCTTCCGACAGGTAGCGCATCACTGCGCAGATGACAGATTTAAATGCTTGTAGTCCCTAGGAGAGTCGAACTCCTCTTTAGAGAATGAAAATCTCTCGTCCTAACCGATAGACGAAGGGACCATTGCTGGTTAAGCGGGTGCAAAGGTACGGCTAATTTTTGAATTGACCAAATTTTCTGAGGAAAAATGCATGGTTTTCGCTTTTTTTGTGTAATTTTGCTCCGTATGTTGCTAAAGTCGAAGGCTATCGTGCTCCACCAGCTCAAGTATGGAGACTCGCGAGTGATTGTTGATTTGTTCACTCGCGAGCAGGGACGACTGTCGGTCATCGTATCGGTGCCGAAGACGCAGCGCGGCAAGTTGAAGAAGCAGTATTTCCAACCGCTGACGCTGCTCAGCACCGAACTTGACCTTCGACCGCTGCAACAGTTGCAGAAGCTGCGAGACGCATCGCTGCTTTCACCCTATTCCTCGCTTTATGCCGACCCCACGAAGCTGTCGATTGCACTCTTTGTGGCCGAGTTCCTGTTCCACGCCTTGAAGAGCGAGCAGCAGAATGTGCCTCTTTTCGACTATTTAGCCTCGGCCATAGAGTGGCTCGACGGTTCTGACGACCGCTTTGCCAACTTCCATCTGGTGTTCCTCATGCGTCTTTCGCTTTTCCTTGGCTTCTACCCGAACTTAGACGGCTTCTACGAAGGGGCATACTACGACCTCCGACAGAGCACGTTCTGCGGTGCTCCGCCCTTGCATCGTGACTTCCTGATGCCCGACGACGCCGCCAAGATAGGATTGCTGATGCGCATGGATTTCACCACGATGCACCTGTTCCAGTTGTCGCATGCCGATCGCAACCGTATACTCGACGTGCTGTTGAGCTACTATCGGTTGCATCTGCCTGCTTTCCCAGAACTGCGCTCCGTGGCTGTGTTGCGCGAAATCTATTCTTAGTTTATTCCAGGGGAATCTCCGGGTGTTGCACGGCCAGTGGCAGGTCTTTCTGCGAGAGGTAGAACATGTAGAGGATGACGGGCTTCGTGCCACGGTTCTCGCCGTGGTGAATGGTGTTCACCATCTCTACTACAGACTCGCCCTCATGCACGACTTTTTCCTTGCCGTCTTGCCCGATGATGGTCAGCTCGCCTTGCACCAGTACGCCGAAATTCATTACGGGATGGTGGTGCCAGCCGAGTTTTTGTCCGGCGGGGAATACATACTTTACAGCAACCAGCTCGGGACGGCCCTGCAAATAGTCGGGTAGCTCTACGCCGTCCCAGCTTTGCGAGGTGCGTATCAGCTCGGTGCTCTGTACCTGCTGCACGGGGTTGTCTTCCTGGGCGTGAGCCTCTTTACATGCTGTAACGCCAATCATTGTGCCGCACATAAGGACCAGTGCGATTGCCCATACTTTCATTTTCTTCATAGCCTTGAAATGTTACGTTTTTGATTGTTGTTTATTGTGTGGAAATTATAGCTTATGCAAAGCGGATGACACCTTGTACGGGTTCTTCAGACGACGGCTGTACCGTTTCTTCTGCAGGGGCAATCTCGGGTCGCCCGATGCTGTCCAGAATGTCGTGGCTGCGCTTGTAGGTAGGAGTCGACTCTACTGCCGAGATGATGTTGTCGTTGTCCAGGTCTTCTGGACGGAAGAGGTAGATGTTCGGATGACGCTTGTAGTGCACCTTGTTGTCACCCTTTCCGTAGTACTGGTCGCGTCGTTCCTCGCGGCGGGCAGCCTTTTCCTGTTCCTCTGCCAGCTTGTTGGCAGTTTCGCGGTCCATCTTTTGAATGCGCTCGCTCATGCCGTCGACGTTCGAGATGCCAAAGCCAGTGGCCAGGATGGTCACCTTCACCTTCTTGCCCAGTTCCGGGTCGATGGCTACGCCCCACTTGATTTCGAAGTCGCCAAACTTGTCCATGAAGTCGTTCACGTAGTTCATTTCCTCCATCATGAAGTTGTTGTTGCCGTCTTTCTGAGAGGCAAAGGCAATCGAGAGCAGGATCTTCTTCGAGTTGAACACGTCGTTGTCGTTGAGCAGCGGCGAGTGCAGGGCATCCTCGATGGCCTTCTTCACGCGGTCCTCACCCTCTCCGTAGCCCGTCGACATGATGGCTACGCCGCCATCCTTGAGCACCGTCTTCACATCGTTGAAGTCGAGGTTGATAAGGCCGTGGACGGTAATGATTTCTGCAATCGACTTGGCAGCTACCGAGAGTGTGTCGTCGGCCTTTCCGAAAGCGTCGATGAGCGACAGGTCGGGGTATATTTCGCGCAAGCGTTCGTTGTTAATCACGAGCAGGGCATCGACGTGCTTCGACATCTCTTCGACACCGTCGAGTGCCTGGTCAATCTTCTTGTGACCCTCAAAGCGGAAGGGAATGGTGACGATGCCTACGGTGAGGATGCCCATCTCCTTCGAGATGCGGGCAATGACCGGAGCGGCTCCGGTGCCGGTACCACCACCCATGCCAGCTGTGATGAAGGCCATGCGCGTGCCGTCGCTCAGCATGTTCTTGATGTCGTCGATGCTTTCTTCGGCGGCCTGCCGTGCCTTTTCGGGCTTGTTGCCGGCGCCCAGTCCCTCGCTGCCCAGTTGCAGGTGAACAGGAACGGGCGAGTCGTTGAGTGCCTGATTGTCGGTGTTACAGAGAACGAAGGTCACGTCGTGAATGCCTTCGCGATACATGTGGTTCACAGCGTTGCCGCCACCACCGCCTACGCCGATAACTTTGATGATGCTATGCTCCTTCTCGGGTGCTCCGAAGTCCAGGAGTTCGTTATTGTTAATGTCTGCCATAGTTGCTTCTTTGTTAAGTGTTGTATTACTAGTCTTCTTCACTCACGATGTCGCGTCCCAGTTTCGTCAGTCCTCTCTTGATCCTGTTGAAGAGGCTGTTCTCCTTGCGCTGACGTTCTTCTTCGGCCTTGCGTGCCTCCTCGGCTTCCTTGGCCTGCCTTTCTTCTTCCTCCTTCTTCTTGCGGGCCTCGTCTTCGGCCTGCTCTTTCTCGCGCTGTGTGCGAATGACGCCCTGTTCTGTCTCGTGGGGCTGGCGTGCACGGCGGTCGGTAGGCTGTACGGGCGTCTTGGCCTGGCCGTTGAAGAGGTCGCCGATTTCGTCGAGTTCTTCGCCAGCGCAGTTCAGATTGCCTTTGGCCAGCAGTCCCAGCACGGTGTTCATGGTGCCGTCGTGGGCCTTGATGGCTTCGTTGTTGGAGTTGATGGTCTGGGTGACGAACTTAGCCGTGCGTATCTTGTCGATACGCGTGTGGTTTTGGAATGCCTTCTCAATGTTCTTCATGTTCGAGCCGCCACCCGTCAGAATGATGCCGCCCAGCAGCTTGTCGTAGTACTCGGAAGGTATCTGGTACCACACGTTCTCAATGATTTCAAGCATGCGTGCCTCCACGATTTCGATGAAGCGACGGCTCTCCACCTGCCGTTCGGGGTCGATCGAGTATTTCAGGGTCTGATCGATTTCGTTGGTATCGGTGTAGGCCGAACCGTACTTTAGCTTCATGCGCTCGGCATCGCTTTCTTCCATCTGTAGCGAGGCAATGTCCTTGGTTATGTTGTTGGAGCCCAGTGGAATGACTACAAGGTGGCGCAGCACGTTCTTTGAGTAGACGCTAACCGTGGTTGTGTCGGCACCGATGTCGACCAGTGCACAGCCCGAGCGGCGTTCAGCCTCTGTCAGCACGCTGTCGGCCAGTGCCAATGGTGCCAGATAGAGATCAGCAACGTTGATGGCGGCAGTTTCGAAACACTTGTTCAGGTTCTTGTAGAAGGCCTTCCGCTCGACGATGTTCAGGTAGTTGCCCTCCAGATGGGTGGCCTGAATGCCTACGGGGTCAATCTGCAACTGTGAGTCCACACGATATTCCTGTTCGGCAACGTCCAGGATTTCCTGCTCCGGATAGTCCAGGTTGTGGTTGGTGTCCATCAGTTCGGCCACCATCTCCTGGGTCACGATAGTATCTTGCGGCAGGTCTTTGGCAATCATGTTCTTCACTCCACGTATCGACTGTCCGCCCGCTCCGACGAACACTTGAGTAATCTGCGTCTTCAACTGGCTCTCCAGTTTGTTGACGATGTTGGTGAGGCACTGAGCTGTCTTGTCGATGTTGTAGACTACACCCTTGCGGATGAACGACGAAGACGGCTCCTTGACAACGGCCAGCACGCTGATGCTGCCATCTTGTTTCTTCTGTCCGGCGATACCCGTCACCTTCGATGAACCGAGTTCGATTGCTACGATAAAATCCTTTACTGCCATATTTGTATGCTTTTTACTTTTTTCCTTCTTTATCTTCTGTGGTTATTTGTGGTGGCGTCTCTTGCAGATAATCTGGTTGTCGAATTCAACACTCACTCGCGAGTATTTGTTCCAGCCTGCTTGGTTCAGGCCGTACCGATAGAACTTGCGCAGCCGTTCCAACTTGTTGGCAACGCCCGTGGGCTGACCTAAGTAGGCGATGTGCTCGCCTACGCGCGGCACTATCTCTACCGAGCCGTCGCTGAGCACGTTGAGCTGTTCTACCTGGTTGCGCCAGAACATGTCGGCATTGATGATGCTGGCCAGCGAAGCCAGCGATTTTTTTGCGTAGGTTTTGCTGATGTGGCCTGTGGCTATGAGCAGGTTGCAGGTGTATCCGCCTTTCGGCATTACCTCGCCGTTGCTGTCGATACAGTAGTCTTCGCCCGTATTGGCATTCATGATTCGCACTACGGGAATGCGCTGGCTGATGTTGATGCACACATGACCGCTCGCGGTTTTGTAGACATCGGCTTTCTCGACGAGCTCATTGCCTTGCAGCAGCTCTTCAATCTGGCGTGCTTTCACCTGCTTCATGGGCTTGCCCACGGGGTAGAGGTTGCCGCGTTTCAGTATGTTGACCACGTCTTTCTCCGTCAGGAATCCTTCTACGTCGTCTTTTTCCAGCGTGATGGGCACCTCTGTACACAGCGAAGCCTCCTCATCGGGCTTGTTGAACGCGGTGATGGCGAGTAGCAGATAGACGGCGAGAACGACGTCGATGACGATGATGGGGGCTTTCTTCCAGTTCATAGTCTTGTTTGTAGTATTTTGGTGATTTGCGGTACCATGTTGTCAAGGTCGCCTGCACCGAGCACAATCAGCACGTCGAAGTCGTGGCTCTTCACGAAACTGAGGACGTCGTCCTTCTGGATGAGTTGCTTGTCGATGCCGGGACGCAGGTTGTCGTAGATGAGTTGCGAGGTGACACCCTCGATAGGAAGCTCGCGAGCGGGATAGATTTCGGTCAGTATAACTTCGTCGAGCTGGCTCAGTGCCTCAGCAAACTCACGGTAAAAGTCGCGGGTGCGGGTGTAGAGGTGGGGCTGGAAAATGGCCGTAATGCGGCGGTCCTTGTACAACTCGCGCATGCTCTTCGCGCTCTGGTATATCTCCTTGGGGTGGTGAGCATAGTCGCTGAGGAACACGAGCTTGTCGGTCTTCAGCTTGAAGTCGAAGCGACGGTCAACGCCTCCGTAGGTTTTCATGCCGTAGCGCAGCTCCTCGGCGTTGCATCCGTTCAACTGTGCCATAGCCATGGCAGCAATGCCATTCTCGATGTTGATAGGGACGGGCTGTCCCAGTTCGACGTTGGGTACGCACTCTATAGGCGAGATGAAGTCGAAGGTGATGCCTCCGTTCTCAATGCGTATGTTTTCTGCGTGGAAGTCGCCCTCATCGCGGCTGTAGTCGTAGCGGCGCACGCCCTCCTGCAGTGCCTCCTTCATCTCCAGGCCGCGGTGGATGATGAGTGCTCCGCCTGGCTGAATGAGTTCGGTGTAGTGGCGGAAACTTTCCAAGTAGGCCTCTTTCGTTCCGTAGATATCGAGGTGGTCGGGGTCGGTAGAGGTGATGACGCTCATCCAGGGACGCAGCCAGTGGAACGAACGGTCGAACTCGTCGGCCTCGATTACCACGTAGTTGCTCTCGGAAAGGATGTAGTTGGTGCCGTAGTTCTTGGAGATGCCGCCCAGGAAGGCATTACAGTCAATGCTGCTCTGGTGCATGATATGGGCGCACATAGTCGATGTTGTGGTCTTTCCGTGTGTACCTGCCACGCAGAGACCGCGATGGGCTTGAGTCAGCGTTCCCAGCACTTGGGCGCGCTTCTGTATTTCGAACCCGTTCTCGCGGAAGTATTTCAGTTCGGCATGCTCGGCAGGAATGGCTGGCGTGTAAATCACCAGACACGATGCTTTCTGTTTGCAGGCATGCGGTATTTCAGCCACATCCTCCTTGTAGTGTATGAGGGCTCCTTCTTTCTCCAGCCTCTTCGTCAGTTCAGAAGGAGTCTTGTCGTAGCCGGCAACCACCAGCCCGCGGTTGATGAAGTATCGGGCAATGGCGCTCATGCCGATGCCGCCCACACCTACGAAATAAACAGCTTTAATATCTTTCAGTTCCATTATTGTGCTAATTTTATAACTTCTTTTGCAATGATTTCGGCCGAGTCGGGCAGGGCCATCTGCAGGATATGCTCGTGGAGCGACGCCAGTTTGGCATCGTCGTTCACGGTGTCGATGGCCAGTCCTATCAGTTTTCCCGGCGCTTCGGCATCGCTCACGAACAGGGCAGCCTCCCGATTGACCAGTGCCATGGCGTTTTTTGTCTGGTGGTCTTCGGCCACATTGGGCGAGGGTACCAGGATGACGGGCATGCCGATGAGGCAGAACTCCGAGATGCTGCTGGCGCCGGCACGGCTGATGACGAGGTCGGCAGCCTTGTAGGCAGCACCCATGTCGGTGATGAAGTCCATGACTTTCAGGTTGGCGGGTGCAGGTGTCTGCTTGAGTTGCTCGGCTATTTGCTGACTATAGTACTTGCCTGTCTGCCAGATGAACTGCAGACCGGTGGCGGCGGCAATGTCGCTCATGTGTTGCAGCACGCTCTCGTTGATAGTGCGTGCACCGAGGCTTCCGCCAACGAGCAGCACCGTCTTCTTTGCTGGGTCAAGTCCGAGGCTCTTCAGTGACTGCTCTCTGGTGATGGTGGCGTCGAGCAGCGATTGGCGCACGGGGTTGCCTGTGAGCATGATTTTCTCGGCAGGGAAGAAGCGCTCCATTCCCTCGTAGGCTACGCAAATCTTGCTGGCCTTGCCTGCCAGTTGTTTGTTGGCCAGACCAGCGTAGCTGTTCTGTTCCTGAATGAGCGTTGGAATGCCCAGGCTGTTGGCTGCTCCCAATGCAGCACTGCTGGCATAGCCACCCACGCCTACGGCCACGTTGGGACGGAAGTCGCGCAGAATTTTCTTGGCCTGCCACTTGCTTCGCAGGTAGTCGAGTGCTACGCCTACGTTGGCTGGCTTCCACAACGGGCGATAGAACCCTCTGATGGGGAGTCCTTTTATTTCGTAGCCTGCGGCTGGCACGCGCTGCATCTCCATACGGCCCAGGGCACCGATGAACAGAATTTTTGCGTCTGGACGCAAGGCCTTCACGGCATTGGCTATGCTGACTGCGGGGAAGATGTGGCCTCCTGTGCCTCCTCCGCTGATGATGACTCTAAGCTCTTTCTCCATATACCTTATTATATTATATATAGTGGTTATGCCATTGCTGGCTTCAGTTCGTCGCGCTTCTTGGCCGAACGGCTTACGCTCAGGATGGCACCCAGATAAGCGCAGTTGATGATGGTTGATGTGCCACCTCGCGAAATCAGAGGCAGCGGCTGACCGGTGACGGGCATAATCTCTACCGCTACGAGCATATTGATGACGGCCTGAATGACCAACATCAGGGCCAAGCCCATTACGAGGAACGCTGGGAAGTTGTTTTCACAGCGACTGGCAATGCGGGCAGAACGGAATAGCAGGATGACGTAGAGGAACACTACGAAGAAGGCTCCGATGATGCCCATCTCCTCTATGATGATGGCATAGATGAAGTCGCTGAATGCCTGCGGCAGGAAGTCGCGTTCAACGGAGTTGCCCGGTCCTTTGCCGATGATGCCCGACGTGGCGATGGCGATGTTGGCATGGCCCACCTGATAGTTCTTGTTGATGTCGTACTCTGCTGCCGTCACATTTTCATTCTTGGCGTGGCTCAGTAGGCGGTTGCGCCAGGTGGCAAAGCGGTGGGTCACCACCTGTATGCCAGTACGCTCCTTCTTCTGGTGTTGCTGCTGTTGGGCCACCATCTCGGTAGTAGGCGCATTTTCATCGTCTTCGTTATCGAGGCTGCCAATCGAGAATACCAGCGTTAGGAATACAGCCACGCACACCAGTAAGACGCCCATGAGCTTGCCCAGCTGCATCAAAGGCACGCGTCCGATGAACATCATGAGGATGATGACCATCATGAGCAGGCCGGCCGTAGAGAGGTTTTCGATACCAATCAGGAAGACTGCGGGCAGCGACGTCATGAGGATATACTTGAAAGCCTTCTTGTCGGCTCCGTCCTCTCGCTGCATGGCGCTCAGAATCTGGGCTGTGGCCAGCACGAGCGTGCCTTTTGCAATCTCAGACGGCTGGAAAGTGAAGCCAGGTATCTGTATGACTCGGTTGGCACCGTTGATACTTTCGCCGCCGATGAGCACCCATAGCAGGGTGGCATAGCTGACGAATAGCAGGAATGGCGTCATGATCTTGAAGTAGCGGCAGGGTATGTTGAGCGTGACGATGCACACGAAGGCGCCGAAGATGATCTTCCCTACGTGGCCCATGATAGGACTCAGGTAGTTATGGCTCTTGTAGGTCAGGTTGCTCGAAGCCGAGAAGACTTCGACAATACTGATCATGCAGAGGAAGAAGAACACCATCCAGATGACCTTGTCGCCTTTGAAGAGGTTGCTAATTCTTTTTTCCATTGTGACTTGCGTAGGGTGGAAGTAATCGTTATTGGTCAGAGGGCGCGTGCCAGCTGCTTGAACTGCTCGCCGCGGTCTTCCATGTTCTTGAACAGGTCGAAGCTGGCGCAGCAGGGCGACAGCAGCACCGTCTCGCCAGGTTGGGCCAACTCGTAGCAGGCTTCCATGCACTCACGCATGGAGTGAGTGTCGCGGGTGGGAATGCCCATGTCGTCGAAATTCTGGTGGAGTTTCGTGTTGTCGGCACCGAGATAGACGATGGCCGAGCACTTCTCCTTGACGAGCGGCTTGATGGGCTCGTAGTCGTTGCCTTTGTCCTTGCCGCCGATGATGAGTACCACCTTCGTCTTCATCGACTCGAGGGCATACCAGCAGGCGTCGACGTTAGTGGCCTTCGAGTCGTTCACGTACTGCACGCCCCGCACAGTGCACACCTTCTCCAGTCGGTGCTCTACGCCGGGGAAGTCGCTGAGCGACTTGCGTATGCTCTCTTTCTTAATGCCGGCTATGTTGGCAGCGATGCCCGCAGCCAGTGAGTTGTAGATGTTGTGGCGGCCTGTCAGGCTCAGACTCTCCTGCTCCATGTTGAAGGGGGTGGGGTATTCCAGCTTGTACTGGCCTTCTTCGATGTATCCGATGACACCGTTCTTCTTGACATCAGAGAACGGACACAGCACTGCCTTGATGTTGTAGCGCTTCAGCTCTTTCGCGATGATGGGGTCGTCGGCCCAGTAGATGAATGCGTCCTGCTCGGTCTGGTTCTGCGTAATGCGCATCTTGGCGTCGACGTAGTTCTGCATCTTGAAGTCGTAGCGATCCAGGTGGTCGGGCGTAATGTTGAGCAGGATGGCAATATTGGCGCGGAAGTCGTACATGTTGTCGAGCTGAAACGACGACAGCTCGATGATGTAGTAGGCATGCGGGTCTTCGGCCACCTGCAGTGCCAGTGAGCGGCCGATGTTTCCAGCTAGTCCGGCATCGTAGCCTGCCTGCACGAAGATGTGGTGGATGAGGCTCGTGGTCGTGGTCTTGCCGTTGGAGCCCGTAATGCAAATCATCTTTGCATCGGTGTAACGTCCTGCAAACTCTATTTCGCTAATCACGTGGATGCCTTTTGCGATGACTTTCTGCATCATCGGTGCCGTATCGGGTATGCCGGGACTCTTGATGATTTCGTCGGCATTGAGTATCTTCTCTTCGGTGTGCTGTCCTTCTTCCCACGCGATGTCGTGGTCGTCGAGCAGCTTCTTGTAGCGGTCGGCAATGTGCGACATGTCAGAGACAAACACGTCGAAACCTTCTTTTTTGGCAAGAACGGCTGCGCCAGCACCGCTCTCTCCTGCTCCTAAAACAACGATTCTCTTCATCTTTTGCTTTCCTTTCGTTTGAAATTTAGCTTAAATTTTTTCCTATATCTTTTTATTTATCTGTTGAATGTTGCCTATCTAATCTTCAAAGTGATGATAGTGAGTGCCGCAAGGATAATGGTTGTAATCCAGAAGCGGATGGTAATCTTCGACTCGTGGAACGGACGGTGTGGCCAGTTGCGAAGCACGTAGGTCGATGTCTGGTCGAGTTGCTTGTCAAGTTTGCGGAATGTGTCGTGGATGGGAGTGGCACGGAACACGCGGACACGCTTGCCCTTGCGCTTCATCAGCTTGAACCACTGGGTCTGAATAATCACGCTGAGGCTCTCGACGAAGAAGATGCCGCACAGCAGGGGCAGCAGCAACTCCTTGTGAATGATTACGGCGCAAACGCCGATGATGCCGCCAATGGTGAGCGAACCCGTGTCGCCCATGAAGATTTGGGCAGGGAAGGCATTGTACCAGAGGAAGCCAATCATGGCGCCGATAAACGCGCAGAGGAACACCACCAGCTCCTCAGAACCTGGAATGTACATGATGTCGAAGTAGGCTGCATAGATGATGTGCGACGAGACGTAGGCAAAGATGGCCAGTGCCACGCCAATGATTGCTGAGTTGCCCGCACACATGCCGTCCATACCGTCGTTCAGATTGGCTCCGTTCGATACGGCTGTCACCACGATAATCGTCATCAGCACAAAGAGCACCCAGCCTGCAGCCACCTTGTACTTACCCAGGAAGTTCATGACGTTGCTGTAGTTCAAGTTGTGGTTCTTGATGAACGGAATGGTGGTTTTCAGCGACTTCACGGCCTGCTGCTTGTGCTTCACCACGATTTCCTGGTTCTGCTGCACCACGTTTACGTTCTCCCGTACTACCGCATCGGGGCTAAGCCACAGGGTGAGGCCCACGATGAAGCCGATGCTTACCTGTCCTACTATCTTGTATTTTCCCTTCAGTCCTTCTTTGTTCCGACGGAAAATCTTGATGTAGTCGTCGAGGAAGCCCAGCAAGCCCAGCCACAGAGTGGTGATAATCATCAAGATGAGGTAGATGTTGCGCAGGCGTCCCAGCAGCAATACCGGCACGAGGATGCTGACGATGATGATGATGCCGCCCATCGTGGGCACGCCTTTCTTCTCGACTCCAAAGGGGTCGATCTCTGGGTCGCGCTCAGTCTCGAATATCTTTCTGCGCTTCATCCACTTGATGAAGTACTCGCCGAACCAGGCCGAGATGACCAGCGACAGGATGAGCGTCAGCAATGCACGAAACGAGATGTAGCTCCAGACGTGTGCCCCCGGCACATCATACTGTTCTAAAAAGCGGAAAACGTAGTATAGCATCTTGATTCTTCTTTCTTCGTTTGTTTGTTATGTCGTCTTTCTCTGCCTTAAACCTCGAAGCATTCGCGCACCACCTCGCGGTCGTCGAAGTGGTGTTTCACGCCCTTGATTTCCTGATAGTCCTCGTGTCCCTTGCCGGCAATGAGGATGACGTCGCCCTTCTGGGCCAGCATGGTGGCGGTCTTGATGGCCTCGCGGCGGTCGGTGATGGCCACAACCTTCTTCATCTGCTTCTGGTCGAGGCCTGCCAGCATGTCGTTGATGATGTCCTGCGGCTCCTCGAAACGGGGGTTGTCGGAGGTGATAATCACGCGGTCGCTCTGCTTCACGGCCTCCTGGGCCATCAGCGGTCGTTTGCCCTTGTCGCGGTTGCCACCAGCTCCGCACACGGTGATGACCTTTCCCTGCTTGCCGTCGAGCACCTCGTGGATGGCGTTCAGCACGTTCTCCAGCGCATCGGGGGTGTGAGCGTAGTCAACGATGGCCGTCACACCGTCCTTAGAGCGGATGGGCTCCAGGCGGCCGGCAACGCTCTTCAGGGTGCTCATCACCACCAGTACGTCTTCAGGACGCTGTCCCAGCATGACGGCAGCGCCATAGACGGCCAGCAGGTTGCTTACGTTGAACTTGCCGATGAACTGCACACCTACCTCGCGTCCGCAAATGTCGAGATACATGCCTTCGAAGTGGCACTCGATGATGCGCCCACGGAAGTCGGCCATTGTGCGGGTTGAATAGGTCTTCACCGCTGCCTTCGTGTTCTGAACCATGAACATGCCGTTCTTGTCGTCGGCGTTGGTAATGACGAAAGCCGATTTGGGCAGCATGTCGAAGAATGCCTTTTTGGCATCGCGATAGTTCTCAAACGTCTTGTGATAGTCAAGGTGGTCGCGTGTCAGATTGGTGAAGATGCCGCCTGCGAATGTCAGTCCGCCGATTCGATGCTGGGCGATGGCGTGGCTCGAACACTCCATGAAACAGTATTCGCAGCCTGCTTCAACCATACGGGCCAGCAGATTGTTCAGCTCGATGGGGTCGGGTGTGGTGTGGCTGGCAGGTATTGGTTCGCCCTCGATGTAGTTGCAAACCGTGCTCAGCAGGCCGCACTTGTAGCCCAGACAGCGGAACATATTATATAATAAGGTGGCGATGGTGGTCTTGCCATTGGTGCCTGTCACGCCCACCAGCTTCAGTTTCTCCGTGGGATTGCCGTGGAAGGTGGTGGCTACAGGGCCCACTGAGGCTTCGGTAGAGTCGACGGTGACGTAGGTGATGCCCGCCTTCGTCTCTTCAGGAAGTTCCTCGCAGAGGATGGCCGAAGCCCCCTGTTCTACGGCCTTGGGAATGAACTTATGGCCGTCGGTCTGCGTGCCTTTGATGGCCACGAACAGATGGCCGGGGGCCGCCTTGCGCGAATCAATGTCGATGTCGCAAATCTCTACCTCGCTGTTGCCAACAATTCCGGTTACTTTGATGTTTCTGATAATCTCGCTCAGTTTCATATTCTACACCTTATTATATATTATTCAAGTATCAGTTCGCAGGTCATGCCTCGCTGCAGGTTTCTTCCTTCAGGAATGCTCTGCTTCTTGATATGTCCCGTTCCTTGCAATTTCACCTTGAGTCCGCGCTGCTCCAGCATGTAGACGGCATCGCGGGCACCCATTCCTCTGACGTCGGGCATGATGCCCAGGTTGCTCTTTACCTGTGCCAGCTGCACGTTGTCGCGCTCGCGAGTGGCCTTTCCCCATACGGGATCGCTGTGCGGGTAGGCTCCGTTCCAGCCTCCAAACGTCTTGATGCCTAACTTGTTGAGCACGTAGTCGGCTGCCACCATGTTGCCATTCTTGACTTCTGGCACCAGGATAGAGGTGCTGTCGCGTGCATCTTCAACGCGCATTTTCAGATGATGGGCCATCACGCCCTCGGCGATATGATGGAATACGACACCCGACATGCCGCCACCCGATGCCGGCAGACCCGATTTTTTCAGACAGACGATGCACGTGTAGCGAGGGTCGTCGGCGGGGAAGTATCCGCAGAACGATAGCCAGTAGCGAGTGATGCCCGAGTGATAGCCGCCGTGCTCGTCGGCAATCTGGGCCGTACCCGTTTTACCTGCCACCTTGAACGAACGCGAGCCGGCCTTCTTTCCCAGTCCTTGGCTCACTACATGCTCCAGAATGGTCTGCATGGTGGCGATGGTCTGAGGTTTGGCAATTTGCTCCTTGATGACCTCGGGCTGCGTCTCTATCAGCGTCTGTCCGTCCTTTACGATGCGTTTGACGAAGCGTGGACGCACCATTTTCCCGTTGTTGGCAATGGCGTTGTAGAACGTCACCGTGTTGATGGGTGCAATCTGCGTCTCGTAGCCGATGCTCATCCAGGGTAGCGTTGTCTTACTCCAGTAGAGGGCACGGTTGGTGGTTTTGGTATCGGGCATGCGGATTTGGGGTGGCAGATAGCCCACCAGCGGAATCTGCAGGTCCTGTCCGATGCCTACGCGGTAGAGCCCTTGCACGTATTTCTCAGGGTTGTTGTTATAGAACTTGTCGATGACATAGCTGACGCCGATGTTGGAGCTGACCTCGAGCGCGCGTGCCACGTTGATGTCCTGATAGCCTCCGCGTCGCCAGTTGTGGTCTTTCATGTCGCGTCCGTGCATGTTCATCACGCCGCAACCCGTGTGGATGACGAAGCTGGTGTCTACCACTCCGTCGTCGAGTGCCACGAGGAAGGAGGCCACTTTAAACACGGAACCAGGCTCGCATCGATGACTGATGGCATTGTTGACCACCTCTCTATACTTCCCGTCTTCGCATCGGGTCATGTTGACGATGGCCTTCACGTCGCCCGTCTTCACTTCCATCAGGATGGCTACGCCCATCTCGGCATTTACTTCCGGCAACTTCATTTCCTCGATGAGTGCCCGTTCGGCCAGATCCTGCATGCCCACATCGATAGTAGTCACGATGTCGGCTCCGTCGATGGGAGGTGCTACGGTGATGTCCATGTACTTATTGAGCACTTTCTGGTGGTGGACAAGGCCGTTCTGTCCACGCAGGATAGAGTCGTAAGAGAGCTCGATGCCGCAGCGGGCCGTGTCTTTGGCGCCGAACATGATGCCTACGGTGCGCTGCGCAAGCGATCCGAAGGGACGCCGACGGGCGTTGAACTCCTCGCGATGGAAGCCGCCCTTGTTGGTGGGAAGGTTGAAGAACGGTATTTTCTTTACTTCGCAGTAGGTGCTGTAGTCGATGCGTCGCGGCCAGATGGGCCAGTGGCGTGCGCCTATGGTGCCGTTCTTCAGACGCTTGTCGTGACCTTCCTGCAGGTTGGCTTTAAACTCGGCAGCGCTGCGGGAGGGGAATATCTCGTTGAGCATCATGCTGATGCTGTCAATCTTTTCGTACCACAGAGAGTCGCGCTTGCGCGTCCACGCCGTGTCGAGCGGGTCGCCCGCCTGGAAGTCCATGAACACTTTGTACTCAGGGATGCTCGATGCCATGAGCTGGCCGTCGCAGCTCAGGATGTTGCCGCGGTTAGGCTTCACGCTCACGCTGTCGCGTTTCATTTTCGATGCCACTTCGGTCCAGTAGTCTTTCTTGACCGTCATGATGTAGAAGGCCTTGCCAATGATGGCAACACCGATGATGGTCAGCACAACGGCGATGGCCGTGTAGCGTGGCAGTACTTTTTCTTTCTTGAACTTACTCATCTTTTCTCTCGCTTACTCCTCGGGTACATTAATTATATAAGGTGGGTGCCCGCTTACTTGCAGCAGGCTATCGTGGTTCTGCCGCAGCACCTCGAGCACGTGGCTCTCGCGGCATTTCTCGGTCAGGTTGCTTGAGCTCGACAGGGCTTTGTATTTGGCATCGAGCAGCTCTTTCTCAAGGCGGTCGATGGTGAGCATGTCCTGTTGGCACTGATAGCGGAAGGCTACGTAGACGACGGTGAACAGCATGATGAGCACGAACAGCCATATCTGGCGGCGCATGAAGTCGGCCGTCAGGATGTCGCCACCGAGGATGGTGCGCAGCGTGAGCGTACCTACAGGTTGCGAGTCGTCTTCTTTGGCGGCCTGCCTGATTTGGTCGAGCGTCGACTGCGTCGGTTCTTCTTTCTGCAGCTCTGGCTCTTGGGGCTCCGGCTGCTGGGCTGTTAGTTTCTCGTTGTCAGTATCTGCCATGTTGTCTATATTTTTTCTGCTATTCTCAGTTTGGCGCTTCGGCTGCGCGGATTACGCTCTATCTCTTCGTCGCTGGGCGTGATGACTTTATTGCCTACGGCGCGCAGCGGAGCCTGGATGCGTCCGAAGAAGTCCTGCTCCACGTGCCCTTCGGCATTGCCGGCCTTCATCATGTTTTTCACGATGCGGTCTTCGAGCGAGTGATAGGTTATCACGCTGAGGCGTCCTCCCTTGCCGAGCAGCTCGCATGCTCCGTTGAGCATTTCCTTGAGTGCCTCCATTTCGTGGTTCACCTCGATGCGCAGTGCCTGGAAGAGTCGGGCCATATCTTTCTTCTCGTGTTCGCGGGCGAAGAATTTCTCGGTGGCTTCCATCAGGTCGTGTGCTGTCTCGATGCGCTTCGTCTGACGGGCTTTCACGATGGCTGCGGCTATCCGGCGTGCTGTTTTCAGTTCGCCGTAGAGGTAGAATACGTCGCTCAGCTGCTCCTCCGTGTAGTTGTTCACCACGTCGGCAGCGGTTGTTGCCGCCCGCTTGTTCATGCGCATGTCGAGTGGTGCGTCTTCAAACCGGAATGAGAAGCCTCTGCTCTCGTCGTCGAAGTGATGGCTCGACACTCCCAGGTCGGCCAGCAGCCCGTCGATGTGGTCTACCTCGTAGTATCTCATCCAGTTCTTCACATATCTGAAATTGCTTCTGACGAAGGTCAGCCTGTCGTCGTCGATGATGTTTTTCTCGGCGTCGGCATCCTGGTCGAAGCTGTAGAGCCGCCCTTTCGGACCGAGTCGTCTGAGTATCTCGCGTGAGTGTCCGCCGCCCCCGAAGGTGACGTCTACGTAGACACCATCGGGCTGGATGTCCAGCCCGTCGATGCTTTCCTTAAGCAGCACAGATACGTGATATGTGTCGGCAGTGGTTATCATCATTGATCGGGGTTTTTCTTCATGATGGCTTTGATGCGCGCCTTGAACTCGTCCTTTGGCAGGAACGTTTGCTCGGTGCGCTCCGTCGCCCAGATTTCTATGGTGTCGTTCATTCCCAGGAAGCGCACGCATTGGTTGATGCCCGCCGCTTGCAGGAGTCGTTTGGAAAGCAGGAAGCGCCCGTTTCCGTCGAGCGTCACCATTTCGGCCTGGGCCACATACTGTCGGACCACCAGCCGCTCGTCGTCGTCGAAGTCTTCGGCGCGTGCAAACATTTCGTCCATGCGCTTGTTCCACACGCTCTCAGGGTAGAGCACGAGGCACTGCTCGCTCAGGTCGGTGCGCACTACCAGCGACTCCTCGCCCGATGCTTGTAGCACCTTGCGGAATGTTGCGGGCAGGAAAACTCTTCCTTTCGCGTCGGTCTTCGCTTCTATATTACCAAAAAAACGCATGCGTACTTTACTTTAATCGTTTTCGCGTACAAAGATAATACATTTCCTCCACTCCGCCCCACAATTCCCCACTTTTTTTCAAAAAACTTTCAAAAAAGTATTTTTCTGCGACAAAACGGTCCTCTGTTTTGCTCACAATGGGGGGTGTTGTGCAGTCGTTTTTTCTGCATTTTGCATCCATGCTTGCAGCGTGTCGGGCAGGGGCGGGTTGAAAAATGTATGGGAAAGAGTGCTTTTTTACGTTAAAATGTAGGCTATTCGAAAGTTTTTGTGTACTTTTGCAACTTCATAAAGCTATAGAGAAGCAATGACTACAATTACCGAGAAGACGGTTGACATTGAGGAGATTCTGAAGGGAAAGCTTGGAAAGAATGCGCGCTGGGTGCCTGGAGTGGCTGTAAACTGGCTGAAGCGCATAGCGCATGAAGACCAGGTGAACGAGTTTCTGTGGCGTAGCCGCGACCTGAAGGGCACGCCTTGGCTCGAGGCCTGCATGGACTTTCTCTCGACGACGCTTGAGGTTGAGGGCATGGAGAATCTGCCGCCTAAGGACGACGGCCGCCTCTATACCTTCGTCAGCAACCACCCTATGGGTGGCATCGACGGCGTGGCGCTGGGTTCCGTGATAGGAAAGCACTACGACGGCCGCTTCCGTTATCTGGTGAACGACCTGCTGATGAACCTGCCTGGATTGGCACCCCTCTGTATTCCCATCAACAAGACGGGCAAGCAGAGCCGCAACTTTCCGGCTATGGTCGAAGCGGGCTTCAACAGCGACTTCCACATGCTCATGTTCCCCGCGGGCCTCTGCTCGCGCAAGCGTAACGGTGAAATTCGCGACCTTCCCTGGAAGAAAACCTTCATCACCAAGAGTGTCGAGACCCATCGCGATGTGGTTCCCATCCATTTCGGCGGGCGCAACAGCGACTTCTTCTACCGTCTGTCGAACATCAGCGACCGCCTGGTGAAGAAAGTCAACATTGCGATGCTCTTCCTTGTGGATGAGATGTTTAAGAATACCGGCAACACGTTTCCTGTGAAGATAGGCAAACCAATTCCCTGGCAGACCTTCGACCATTCGAAGACGCCGGCCGAATGGGCAGCCTACGTGCAGGATGAGGTGTACAAACTGAAATTATAAAGTCCTAATCATAACGAATAACGTCCTGAAAAAATGGAACAACCCATCATCGAACCCATTCCAGTTGAGGTGCTTAAGAGCGAGCTTACGCCCGACAAGCAGTTGCGCATGACCAATAAGAGCCACAACGAAATCTTCATCATCACCCATCACAATGCGCCCAACGTGATGAAAGAGATAGGTCGCCTGCGCGAAATAGCGTTTCGTGAGGCAGGTGGCGGCACCGGCAAGTCGATGGATATCGACGAGTTCGACACCTGTGAAAACTGCTACAAGCAGCTCATCGTGTGGAATCCTGAGGCTAATGAAATCATTGGCGGATACCGCTATCTGGAGGGCACGAAATGGGAAATCGACGACAACGGGCAGCCTCGGCTGGCCACCAGCCACATGTTCCACTTCTCTGAGAAGTTCATCCGCGACTACATGCCCTACACCATCGAGCTGGGACGCTCGTTCGTCTCGCTGCCCTATCAGAGCACGCGCATGGGAGCCAAGAGCCTCTTTGCCCTCGACAACCTGTGGGACGGCCTGGGCGCGCTGACGGTGATCATGCCCAACGTGAAGTACTTCTTCGGCAAGATGACCATGTACCCCAGCTACATTCGCAAGGGACGCGACATGATTCTCTACTTCCTCAAGAAACACTTCGACGACAAGGAGCACCTCATCATCCCGATGAAACCGCTCAAAATCGAGGCCGACGAGCAGGAGCTGCAGCAGCTCTTCTGCGGCAGCGACTTTAAGGACGACTACAAGATACTGAACACAGAAATACGAAAACTGGGCTACAACATTCCACCGCTGGTGAATGCCTACATGAGCCTTTCGCCCACCATGAAACTCTTCGGCACCGCCATCAACTACGGCTTTGGCGATGTGGAGGAGACGGGCATTCTCATTGCGATGGACGAGATACTGGAGGAGAAGAAAGTACGTCACATCGACTCGTTTATCAAGGAGCATCCAGAAGCCTTGAAGATTACCAGCGGAGCCAACAAAGTGATTTACAAAGAACGATGAAACAGCTGCTCACGGCGCTCGTCCTGGCCGCCCTCTGCCTGCGTGCAGCCGCCCAGCCAGCGCTCGACGCCCACCACCTGCTGCTCGACGGCTCGCTCAGCGATGCCGAGGTGGCAGCACGTCAGCACACCTACAACACCTTCCAGGAGGCTGCACGCCACTTCAGCGACAGCACTACCCTCTACATTGCGCCTTACGTCTACTGGATTGACAATCCTGATACGCCCGCTGTGGTCGTTGGCAACGGCGGCGGACCCTTTGGTATGGTCGTCCGTGCACCCAAGCTACGGCTCATCGGCCTCGATGCCGACGCCCGCAACACCGTGCTCGCCTCGCAGCGCGGACAGACGCAGGGTGCCGTCGGCAACTTCACCATGTTTGATTTCCACGTCGACGACCTCTACGTTGAGAACCTCACGATGGGCAACTACTGCAACGTAGACCTCGACTACCCGCTCAACCCCTCGCTCTCGCGCAAGAAGCGTAGCGAGGCCATCACTCAGGCTCACGTGGGCTACGTCCGCGGACGCCAGCTCGTGGCCCGCAACGTGCGCTTCATCAGCCGATTGAATCTGAATCCCCTCAACGGCGCCCGGCACTCCTACTACGAAGACTGCCACTTCGAGTGCACCGACGACGCCCTCAACGGCCGCGCCACCTATCGCCACTGCACCTTCGGCCTCTACGGCCAGAAGCCCTTCTGGAGTACCAGCGGCGCAGGCGCCCTGTTCATCGACTGCGACTTCTTCGTGCACAGCAACAACCGCGAAATGTACTTCTGCAAGCAGGGCGGACCTGTCACCGTCGTCGATTGCCGCTATCATGCGCCCCAGGACGTCTATATCGGCTGGACGGCCTATCCACAACCTTGGCTGCGCTGCTATCAGCAGAACTTCACGCTCAACGGCCGTCCCTACACCATCGGCAGCCGGCAACCGCAGAACACCGTCGTCATGCAGGGCTTCGAGGGGCTTGAACCGCCTTATCTCGCCGTTATTCCGCGCGACGCCTCCCTGCGCACAGCCGCCGACCAGCCGCTGATGCTCCGCGTGCAGTCGTCTGGCGGACAGCCCGTCAGCTGGAGCGTGCATGCCGAGTGTCAGTCGCTCGTGTCGCTTTCAGCCGTTAGGGGCGATTCTGTGGTCGTCGTGCCCACCAACCAAACCGACGACGATGCCGCCGTTACCCTTGTTGCTACGACCCCCGACGGCCGTCAGGCAGCGTGCCATCTGGTGGTGAAGCCCAGCCTGCTGCCTGCTCCTGCCTTCCTGCGCCAGCCGCGCATCGTTGTCAGGCAGGGTGTGGCCAGCCTCGATTATGCCCTCGACCTGCAGGGAAGGCGCGACGAATCAGACATCACCTGGCTGCGCAACGGCATTCCTGTGAGCGTCAGCCACGATGCTCCGCAGCGCACCTACACCCTCACCGAAGCCGATGCCGGCTGTCTGCTCTCGGCCCGCATCGAGCCCCGCCATCAGCGAAGCCTTGACACGAAGGCCACAGAGGTCGAGAAGCGGGTGAAGAAGGCGGTGAAGGCGTCGACACTTGCGACCGATTTCAGCGACTTCCCCTGCCTGTGGCAGCCGCAGGTGCTCGAAGGCTATTGGACCGTGGATGGCTTCAAGCCTGCCGACACTCATGAGTTCGATTGGAGCTTCCGCCGCGACCGCCCCATGTGGGAGTATGGCGAGGGCTATAACGGCGCCGTGGGTCGTGGCCTGTTGCAGGCTCAGCGTGGTGCCCGCCTCATGTACACGCCGCTGGAAAAGAAATATGGCCCTATGACGCTCACCCTCTGCGTCGACCCCACGAAGACTGCCGGACAGGGCTTCGGCTCGGCTACCGGGCAGTATATGGACGTCTGCCTGAAGTTCGATACTCGCACGCTCACGGGCTATGCCCTGCGCATCATCCGCACCACCAAGCATGCTAAGGCCGTCGACTTCTATTTGGTGGAGTATCAGAACGGCGTTACCCGTCAGCTCACAGAGCCTGTCTCGTCTACCTGCTATCGCACCGGCTGCACCATCGTCCTCAGCTATCTCGACGGGCGCCTCGCTGCCGACGTCACCACCAAGACGCCCAAACCGTCTGATTCGACGCTGCCCCACGAGGTTCACCTGAGCGCCACCGTTGCTCCCAACTCCTTTGGCGGCATTGCCATTCAGCACACCGGCTCCTGCGGAGAAAGCACCACTATGCTCCATCGGTTGCAGGCGGATTGGAAGTTCTAAGTGTGATTTATATTTGGAGCTCTCTCGCAGAGAGCGTGATGGAATGGAGTTGTTTGCCGGCTGAATGGCCCCTTTTCATTGGCTGAACCGATGCAATTTGTCGACTGAATCGCCGCGGCCCACCGTCAGAATCAACCACTTTTTCCTCTCTCAAATGCAATGCAAAGTTACATATAATAATAAAGCAAAACAAGTGTTCCCCCGATTAATTTCAAAAAAGTTTGAAATGTTAAAATCGAGGTCGTCGAAATGCATTTTCCCCTTCATGTTGCGCATGTTGCAGTGGTGAAACACCTTGACGGCGTAACGGCGTAACGACGTAACGACGTAACGACGTATCATTACGATTTTTCATTTTTCCGAACCCAGCCATTAAATTATATTTATATATTATATATATTATAATATATATAATATATAAATATAATTTACACACTCTTTCTTAGCTCCTCTCATTTTTCAAAAATGCAAATGATACG
>CACXYH010000023.1 GCA_902771785.1 uncultured Prevotellaceae bacterium | reverse complement strand
GGCAGATCATGACCCGATACTATGAGAATAAACTGGCAGGTATACCGCAGGCAGCGCAGCATGCTAACCAGCATCTGCCAATCATCTTGGTTGTCAATGTGAAGAATGAACATCTGACCATGCAACTGGGGGATATTGCTTTCTTCCGTTATAACCAGGACCGCAAACTATGGGAGGTGGTGTGTGCCGACAATAGTTGTTATGTGCTACGGCATCGTACGACAGCTGACGTGATACTGAACTACTCGGAGGTTTTTGTCCAGATTCACAAACGGTATATTGTCAACATCAATCATATCAAAATGATACAGGACAATACCTGTATCCTGAGCGAACCCCTTGAGGAAAATAGAGAACTGAGAATCAGCAAAAACTATCGTGCCGGTCTGATGGCAGTCTTTTATTCATTGTAGGAATTGAAAGTTTAGAGCTTGGAGTGTAGATTTTAGAGTTTTTTTTGCTATCTTTGCAGCAATATGAAACTATGCATCTTCTGTTCTGCCAACAATGGCATTGACCCCGATTTCTTCGAAAGTGCCGAGAATTTGGGCGTGTGGGCCGCCGAAAACGGCCATTCCATCGTGTTCGGAGGCCACGATGCCGGCCTCATGCACGCCGTGAGCAAAGCCGCGAAGGAGGCCGGGGGCCAGGTTATCGGCGTGGTGCCGAGAAAGATTGAGGAGATGGGACGCACGAGTCCCTACCTCGATGTGCACATCCCCACCGAGGATCTGACCGACCGCAAGCAGCTCATGACCGACATGAGCGATGCTTTCATCGTTTTGCCCGGTGGAATCGGCACGCTTGACGAACTCTTCACCGTGGTGGCGGCGTCGACGCTGGGCTATCATCACAAGCCGGTCATCCTCTTCAACATGAAAGGATTCTGGAACTCGCTCGTAGCTTGCCTCGACGATTTGCAAACTCAAGGCGTTGTCCGCAGCCAATGGAGCGACTACATCCACGTGGTCGGCAGTCTCGATGAAATCGGCGATTTGCTATGAATTCGCAGGCAAATCGCTTGTTCCTATAGTGCAGGAAACTGAATGGTGAAGCGCGTCAGATGGTCGTCGGGGCTAGTGAGCAGGCTGAACACGCAATGATGAGCCGAGAGAATGTCGCGAATGAGCAACAGCCCGAGGCCCTGACCTTGCGGTTTGGTCGAGAAGAAAGGCGTGAAGAGGTGAGGCGACACGCTGGGTTCAATGCCCTTTCCATTGTCGGTCACCACCAGCTGCGAGGGTGTCGAAGTGATGGTGATCAGTCCCTGAACGCCACTCTCGCTGATGCTTTCCACAGCATTCTTCACGATGTTTATCAGCACTTGCTGGAAAAGCACGGTGTCCAGGCGCACGGGAATGGCCTCATCGGTCAGGCATAGGTCGAGCCGAACATTTGCTGCAAAGCACAGGTTCTCAAGGAATGGCTGGCAGGCTTCCACCTCTTCGCTCAGGTCGCAGAGCTGCATCTGCGGCTGTGGCAGTTTTACCACTTCGGCAAAACGCGTCACAAACTTTGAGAGAGCCAGCAACCGGCCGCTTTCTTCCTCGGGCAGACTGCCAATAATGCCTGCCACGCTGTTGTTCACCTCATGGGCTATCATGCGGATAATGCGCTCGTAGGCCGCCTTTTCGGCCTGGTGCACTTCGGCGGTGAGCGCCTCAATCAGATAGAACGGATGCTGATAGCCCCGATCAGGAAAGGAGAGATGGCTGATGCGGAACAGCTGCGGCGCACCCGTCTGGCGCACGGTAGTCACCTCGTCGAGCGCCAGTTTGCGCATGGCTTCCTCTATATTGGGCGACAGCATTTCGCGGGCAGCAGGATTCATCGAGGTGATGTCGCCATCGAGATTACATTGCACGATGCCCATGGGCGAGGCCTCGATGAGCAAAGTGAGGAAAGAATACTGTTCTTCGAGCTGCAGGTGCTCGCGGCGCAGTCGGGTCAGCAGCTCATTGAAGGTACGCACGATGACGTCGGTCTCGTGCTGTCCTGAGGGTGCAAGCCGCGTGGTCAGGTCCAGGTCGCGCACCAGTTCCATGCCGCCGATCAGCGTGTCGTAGGGGCGAATGGTCTTGCGATAGAAGTAGCCAAGATAGGCCAGCAGCAGGACGGAGCCCACCTCCGTGAAGTAGAACAACCGGGGATAGGCGCGGAAGGTGCCTAAGAGCGCAACGACAGCCAGCAGGACTATGGCCGCTGCAAGGAGGAGAAAATAATGCTTTAACTTCATCGCGGTAGCAAATTTTTCACTTTTCACTTAAATCGCGGTAGCAAATTTTTCACTTTTCACTCTTCTCTTTACCCTTTCACAGCCCGTGCTTTTCTATTTTCCGATAGAGTGCACCACGGCTGATGCCCAGCTCCTTGGCCACCAGCGAAAGGTTGCCGCCATGCTTGGCAATGCAGGCAGCAATGGCCGAGCGCTCGAGAGAAGAGAGGGAAGCCCCCTCCACGCCATCCTCTCTGGGGAGAATGGCTTGCGTTGTCATGCAGTTGGGTTGGAAATCGGCCGCCGTCAGCAGGTTTTCCTTCCCTGAGACAGGAGCCGGGAGGGGACTCTTCATCAGTAGCGTCCGCTCCACCAAGTTCTTCAGTTCGCGAATATTTCCAGGGAAAGGCAGCGTCTGCAAGTAGGCAATGGCCTCGGGCGAGGCGCTGACAAAGGGCAGTTGGTTGTCGGCACAAGCCTGACGCAGGAAGTGTTCCACCAGCAAAGGAATGTCTTCGCGACGCTCGCGCAGCGGAGGCAGCTGCAGATGGATGAGGTTGATGCGATAGAAAAGGTCTTCGCGGAAGGTGTGCTCCTCGACCATTGCCTTGAGGTCGGCATTGGTAGCGCAGACGACGCGAACGTCGGTTCGGCGCGTTTCGCTGTCGCCCAGCACTTCGTAGGTCTGGTCTTGCAGCACGCGCAGCAGCTTCACCTGGCTGGCCATCGACAATTCGCCGATTTCATCGAGGAATATCGTACCGCCGCGAGCCATCTCAAAGCGCCCTATGCGGTCTTCCTTAGCATCGGTGAATGCGCCCTTTTTGTGGCCAAACATCTCGCTTTCGAAGAGCGAAGTAGAGATTCCACCGAGGTTCACCTTCACAAACGGGCCATTCGCCCGCTGACTCTGGCGGTGGATAGCCTCGGCTATGAGTTCCTTGCCCGTGCCGCTCTCGCCCGTGATGAGCACAGGGGCATTGGTGGGGGCTACGCGGCTGACCGTGGAAAGGATGCCGGCGAGTGAGGTTCCGACGATGGGTGAGTTCTGAATGGGGCGGCTTGTCGTGCTCTTGCTATGAATCTTGATGGCTGTCTCAATCCGTTCCAGCAGCACGCCGTTGTCCCAGGGCTTCGTGATAAAGTCGAAAGCACCGGCTCGCATGCCCTGAACGGCCAGGTCGATGGAGCCCCAGGCCGTCATCAGAATGACGGAAATCTCCGGGCGAAACACCTTCACCTGCTTCAGCAGCGTCAGTCCTTCCTCGCCATTGGTAGCGCGAGCGTAACTGGCTTTGCCGACTTTTGTCGCGCCTCGGCCATTTGAAAGCGAGCTTTCATGGCTCTCGTTGCTCCAAAAGTTCATATCCATCAGCACCAGGTCTACTGCCGGCGTGCTGCGTACGATTTTGACGGCCTGCTTAGGTTCTTCTGCCAGCGCCACGTCATAGCCGTTGCGCTCAAGAATGAGCTTCAACGAGAGGCGAATGGTCTTATCATCGTCAACTACCAGTATCATATCAAATCCAAAATGATGCCTTTTTGCGTACTTTTACTGTGTGCAAAATTACAAATTAATCTTCAAACCACCAACCATTTATGCATTAATAAAACGGTTGTCTGCAATAAAAGGACTGGAGGGGGCTTCACAGCTACCTCCAGTCGACCCAGGTCTAATGTTAATGAAAATTTCTACATTATAATATTAACCATCTTAATCTATCGGCTCGTAGCCACGTGTTATGGTGGAGCGTGAGGCGGAGGTGTTGTCCCGAGCTTGCTTTGGCGTCAGGTTCTTGGCGGCCTTCTTGTCGTAGACTACTTTGCCGTTTTTCCAGCTCTTCAGGATTTGCCATTCCATGGGCACCATTATGTCGCCCTTGCTTTCGATGATGACGATGTGATGTTCGGAGTCTGTCGTGCTGCCGGGTATCGGGCTACGGTGAACATAGATGTAGAAAGAAGAAGGCACTCTCTTGGAGTCGAAGGTATGGAACATGTTTTCCAATGCCCTTGAATGGTATTCGGAAGTGGGATTGAAGGAGAAGTCCATGCCGGGATGCTCGTTCAGGAAAGCCCATGTGGCCTGCTTGATCTGGCTCAGCACCGTGTCGGCCTGTGCGCTGGAGCCCAGCGTGTAGACGGTTCCCCACGTCTCGCTCTTCAGCTGGCGGGGCGAAATCGTGTTCGAGCGAATGACAAACTCCTCGTTGTTCCAATCTTTCTTCTCAATGGTATAGGTGCTGTCGTGATAGACGTAGAACTGGCGGGTGGTGATGCCTTTTTGTTTCAGGATGGACTGAAGCAGCCGCTTGTATGCTTCCTTGTCAAATGGTGTGCGCTCTTTCGGCATTTTGCTCACGCTGTCAGGGGTGTACTCATATCTGAACGTGGCATATCCCTTGAGTCGCCACGGACTCACGTCACTTCCCGGCCAAGGGTCATAGCCGAAGGTGATGATTTCGGGGGCGTTATAGTAATACACATCCCTGTTTCGCTGATAGGTCGTCATGGTGTCACCGTAAACGTATTCTCCCAAGGCGATGGAATAGCGGACGCTGTCCACCCCGCCACGGTGGTACTCCCAGCTGTAGCTCTCCTTGGCCTCGTCGGTGAGCTGCTGGCAGGTGCGGCGCATGGCGTCGTACGCGCGTTTCAGCCGTAGAGTCTCCATCTGGCGCACGCTGTCCTGCTTGTGCGCCAGCGAGTCCCGTTTAGGGTCGCCTGTCGGAGGCGTAGGCTGGAAATCTTTCATCAAGCCACAGCCTGTCATGATGGTCTTATGGAGCCGACCGTCGTAGTAGTAGGAAACGCGAACGTTTCTTCCCAACGCCTCCATTTCGCTCACGAGGCTGTCAATTTTCGGATTGCCTTGCAGTCGCTGCCGGATGGTGCTTTGGGCCGATGTGCTGAGGGTAATGAGGATGGCACAAAGTGCGAATGCTGTTCTTTTCATATCTTGCTTGTCTTTTGTTATTGATGAATTAGTATGCGTCGTCGTTAATGGCTGTTTCCGCTTGCTGGGTCAAGCGGTTGCCCCGTTCTCTGATTTCCCTGACCATTTGCTGGTAGTCGTCTTGCAGGCTGCCGCTCATCTGCTGCATCATCTGCATGGCTATGCGCTGTTCTTCCTCGGCGATGGCTTGTTCTGCCAGGTATGTAGCATCGACAGCTTCCTGCTCCACTATCTTTTCTGTCTGCTTTTCTTGCTTTGCCATATAGTGCTTGGGCGGTCTGGATATTTGCAGTATCTCCTTCACCACTTTCACCGAGTCGACCGTTTCTACTTTAGTCTGCGGCACGGCCTGCGCGGTATCTGTCTGCACGATGAGGATAGGATGTTCGGGCTGTTGGTCATTAGGATTGACACCTATATATAATAGCAAAGCAATGGCGGCAGCGGCAGCTATGGTTGGATACAACCACACCCGACGGCGTTTGGACTGAAAAACAGACGGCTGTTCCTCTATCCGTTTCATCACCCGCTCAGTAAAGTCAGCGGGCACTTGTGGCTGCGTAGCCTCAAAGGCTGCTTTCAGTTTGCTGTATTTCTTATTTTCCATATTCTCTCGTTTTGATGTATTGATAGAGTTTCTTGCGAATGCGATGTAGACGGGTGGCCAGCGTGCCGGCGTCGGTGTCGGTGACTTCGGCTATGACGGTGAGTGGCTGCTGCTCAAAGTAATGCTGCTGCACGAGCAGGCGCTCTGTGGGCGGCAAGCGGTGGATGGCCTCAATGAGCAACTGTATGCGCTTGTCATCGTCCGTATCCAGCACGCTGTTGGCCTCGTCGTCAGGAATGGCCTGTAACGTTAGCTCGTCTGTTTCAAACCATACGCCAGGATGCCGGCGTATATGGTCAAGACAAAGCCGATAGGCGATACTGCGGAGCCATGTATAGAATGAACTGCGCTGCGAGTCATACTGTGCCAACTGTGCGTATGCTTTCACGAAGCAGTCCTGTGCCAGTTCCTCAGCATCTTCGCGGCATGTCACCATCGTAGCAACGAAGGCAAAAAGCCGTGACCTATAGCTGTCAACCAACAGCGCATAGTCTGACTGCTGACCGTTGCGTAGCACCCGGTCTATCATCTGTTGGTCTTTCTCGTCTTGCTGTTTCATCACTAATATATACGCATCAATCAAGGAGAGATTACATGGCTTAACGTTTTTTACGAAGTTTTCCTTTAAATGTCAGTCTATCCATCCATCCTTGTTGGGCTTGTGTCCGCCAGGGATGAGAATCTCCTTGTGATCCTTGATTTGGATGATGTGCTTCCAGCAGCGGGGGAGACAGTAGGCACCGGTTGTCTCGTCGAGGACAAGGATGTAGAAATGGCCGTCAACAGACCGTTCGGCGTATAACTGCTGATGCTTGACAGTTTCATTGATGCTGAAGGTAAGGGGTTCGTTACTGCCGATAACAAGTTCCTTCTCATCCATCTGGATAAAGAATTTCTGATTGGGGTTCAAGCCCAGATAGTCGTTCTTCACGCAAAAACGCAATCCTTCTTCTACATCTTTAGCAGACTTCTCAGGCACCACGTAGAGATGTCCCGTCGTCTTGCCGCTATAGGTGTGCTCTTCGTCGGGTGCAAATTCTCCGACCAGCGAGGGATTCCCACCTAAATCCTCATTGGTTATTTCGTAGGAGGTTTCATACACCTTCACGCTGTCGACATTCTCCATCAGGTTTTTGATGAAGTCGTCGAGTGGGCGCATGTTGAAGGGTTCTTCCCGGCCTTTCTCCTCGCGGGTGATGTATTGCATCTGCCATTCGGAGTATTGCTTGGTGCCCTTCACCTTCAAGGTTGCAGCACGGGCAGCTTTGAAGCCTATGAAATAGTCTTGGTAGCTGTCTGCGCCTTGCAGTTCGATGCGCTCTCCGTCCATGCCGTCGAGGGCTAATGCATAGACCACGGTGTCCTTATCCAGCACGTGGCTCTCCTTGTGATAGCAATGGCGGGCAGAGGTGCATCCCCAGCGGAAGGCACGGAGGCAGGAGTCCTGAATCTCGATGTTCTCCTTCTTTTCCTGCAACAGCTCTTTGGGCAGGTCCTGGTACTCCTTTGACTTGAGTGCCTCTGGCGTTGCAACGATACAGTAATACTCTGTGTTCGTCTTCAGGATGGAGCCGCCTTCATATTTCACCCGCTTATGGGTTTGGTCGAATGATTTACTGTCTAAATAGGAAACGAGATTCTCAATGGGGTCTGACGAACCTGTCTGCTCTGAGGCGCAAGAGCCTAACAGGGCACTCGCTACTAAAAGGAATAATGTTTTCTTCATTGTTTCATTTGTTTGATGATGAATGATTGTTATGATAGCAAGACGTCTTTTTCTCATTGTTTATAACTGGGCAATGGCATCCTCCAACTGCCTACCACTACGCTCTATCTCATTGACAATGTCTTCGTATGAAGAGAAGTCAGGAATGGGCGATGTAACTTTGTAATGGTATTCAGGAAGACGGGGTTTGTAAGTGGCTTCTGTCGGAGTTGTTGCGGGTTCTCTCATTATAAACACCGCTACAACACTTGCAGCCGCTACGCCAGCCACCCAAGGAAGAATCCTGCGATAGAATGGAATGATGCGAGCATGCTGCTGTTCATCTACAGCATCCATCTGCGCCATGAGTTTATCCATGAACGCTTCGTTATCGTCAATCTGTGGACGATAGGCGTGGAATTTGTCTCCCTTTCACCGTTCCTTCTGCCACGTTCATAATAGTGGCGATTTCCTTGATAGGTCGGTCCTCCATATAGAAGAGAAGTACTGCCGTGCGTTCACTCATCATCAGGCCGTCGATGGCTTGATAGAGTTCCTGATACTCAAAATTGTCATCGGAACGGGAGACGCCAACCACATCATGCGCTTTGTCGATGCTAATGGTCTCACCACGTACCATCCGTTTTCGTTGATGATCTATCAGGGTGTTACAGGCAATCCTATAGAGCCAAGCCGAGAATCCCTCTTCGTCCTCGAAGCGGCATGAAGCCACGTAAGCCTTCATCAGGGCCTCCTGCGCCACATCGTCTGCCTCATCGCTGTTGCCGCTGCAGGCCGCCAATAGGAAGCGGCGCAGGCTGGGAAGTGTCTGGCTGACGAGTTGGGTGAATGTTTCTCGGTTCATCTCTGGCTTTTTGTTGTTGCTCTCTGTTATTATAAACGTATCGGCAGGCTAAAAGGTTGTAAGAAGGTCGGAATTATTCTATCCGCGCTCAATCCACCCTCAGCTTTTCGCGCCCTTTGTACTTCTGCATGTCGCTGACCACGACCTGCTCGCCTTGCTCCAATCCGCTGACCACCTCGATGTAGTCGTAGTTGCACTCGCCCAGCTTCACCTTGCGCGACAGCAGGTGGTCGCCCTCTAATATAAATAAGGTGTAGTCGCCTGGGCCGCTGTAGAACGAGCCGTTGCGGATGCGCAGCACATCGTCTTTGATGCTGGTGATGACGAAGACCTCTGCTCTGAGACCTGAGCGCAGGCGCGGATGACTCATGTCGTCGGGCACGACGGTAAAGGTAATGGCCCCACTCTGGCTCAGGGGCGTCACGGTGTTGATGGTGCCTGGCAGTCGTTCCTTGCCGATGCGCAGGATGACGGCGCCGCCCACACGCACGCGCTCGCTGTGGTTGTCGGATATTTCGCATTCGGCCTTGAAGTGCGAGAGGTCGCTGACGACGGCTATCTTCTGGCCGGCGCCGATGGTGCCGCCCACCTCGCTGTTGATGTAGGTAAGTGTGGCGCGACGTGGCGAGCGAATCTTCGCGTCGTCGAGCGTGCGCCGCTTCTCGCTCAGCCCTTTCTCGAAGATGCCGTCCTGCAGCTGCTGCATGCGCAGGTCGGCCTTGCGCACCTGCTGCTCTTTCTCGTATTGCTGGCGCAGCTGCGCCAGTTGCAGCTGGGCTGTGCGCAGGGCGGTCTCAGCTTGTCGCACGCGGTCGCGGGTGCCTGAGCCGAGACTGTCCAGATAGAGCTCGTTGCGCAGCTGGGCCTCGAGCTGCGAGAGTTTCATCTCCTCCACCTCTATCTGCATTTTCCGGTCGGCGAGCTGGGTCGAGATGTTGGCCTTGAGCTGCGTCATCTGCTGCCTACGTATCTCGCGTTCGTCGAGCGCTTTGGCATAGTCGAGCTCTGCCGACTGCAGGTCGAGGCGCAGCAGGGGCGTGCCCACGTCGACGCTATCGCCGCTATGGGCGTAGACCTCCAGTATCTGTGCGCTGATGGGCGACGTGATGGTCTCTTCGAAGGCGGGCACCACGCGCCCTGTGGCCGATACGCTCACGTCGATGGTGCCTCGGTCTACTTCCGATATGACCAGCGCCTTGCGGTTCAGGGTGGGCAGCATCTGCGTGCCCAGCCAGGCGCCTGCTGCCAATACGGCGAGGGCGATGGCGACGCCTATGCCCCAACGCTTCAGCTTCCGTCTTCGTTGTTCGCTGACAGGAATCTGCCTGTCCATTGTCTGATTATCTGCTTTCATCATTTTGCTTCTTTTTGATTGGTTCCGCTAATCGGGTCGATTCATTACGTAAATCGATGCGATTCATTACGCTAATCGGGTCGATTCATTACGCTAATCGATGCGGTTCATTACGCTCATCACTTTTCCCTTAAAAAGCGGTAGCAAATTTTTCACTTTTCACTCTTCACTTTCCCCTTAAAAGCGGTAGCAAATTTTTCACTTTTCACTCTTCACTATTCACTTAAAAGTTTCTCCACGTCTGCCGTCAGGTCGCAGTCGCGCTCAAAGTCCCAGAGAGCGATGCTGCGCAGCTGATAGTAGTAGAGCCAGTAGTTGTAGAGTTGCTGTATGCGCCCCAGCCGGGCTTCGTCCTTAGCAGCCTGCGCGTCGCTCAGTTCGAGGGTCGAGATGCTGCCAATCTTAAACGTCTCCACGTTGGTGTGATAGCGACGGCGGGCAATCGTGTCGGCCTCGGCAGCGATGCGCAGCTGTTCGGCCTGATTGTTGAACTGCTCAGTAAGCACGAACAGGTTCTGGCGGAACTCCTGTGCCTGCTGTCGCAGCTGTCCGCGCACGATGTCGCGATTGCTCTCGGCCATCTTCCGCTGTCCCTTGCGCTTGCCCCAGTCGAGCAGCGGAATACTGATGCCCACCTGCACCACCTCGTTGGCCAGCAGGTTGCGATAGGCCCCACTCAGGTTGTCGGCATTGCCCGTATAGCCCACCTGCGCATAGAGATTCACGCTCTGCCTGTTGGCGCGTGCCGAAGCTACGGCATAGTCGGCCTCCAGCTGTCGGCGGCGCATGGTCGTAGCGTGGGCGTTGTTCTCGAGAGCGTGGGCAAGCACGTCGTCGTAGGAGGGAGCTTTCTGTAGCGGAAGACTGTCAGGGGCTTCCGGCTCGATGTCGGCCTCGACGTCGAGGAACGACCGGAGGGCAAACTGGCGGGCCTGCCGCGTGCTGATGCTGGTCGACAGACGGCTGCGGGCGTTGAGCATGCCGAGGCGCAGCTGCAGCACGTCGTTCTCGCTGATACTGCCCATGCGCCGCTTGGCCTGCGCCACCTCGTAGAGCTTCTCGGCCGTCAGCAGGTTCTGCTCGGCTATGCGCACCTGCTCGCCTGCCAGCAGCAGGTTGAAGTAGAGGCTGATGGCCTGCATGGCCACCTGCTCCGTCTCGCTGAGGAAGCGCGCCTGGGCCTCGCGGTAGCGCAACGGCTCGATGCGGCGGTCCCACTTCAGGTGGTTCACGCCGAAGAGCGGCTGCGAGAGGGTGACGGCGATGGGGAGCGACATGAACTGGTTAGCCCCCTCCTGGCCTACCAGGACCCCCTCCCGACCTCCCCGAGGGGAGGAGTTGGAGGATTGGTGGAGATAGTCGAGTGAGGACTCTATGCTGAGCGTTCCGCCCGTGGGCCATAGCTTCTGGGTGATGTCCAGGCTTCCTTTCAGCCCCAGGTAGTCGTTATGCACGAACGTCATGCTGCCGTCGGCCTGCTGATAGCTGGAGTAGCGCTTGTTGTACGAGGGCAGCGTTCCCTGTAGCGACACCTCAGGCAGCAGGTTGGCCTTGTAGCTGCGCCATTGCCAGTAGGCCGAGCGCAGTTCGTCGAGTGCCATCGCCGCATCGATGCTCTGTCGGCGTGCCATCGCGATGCAGTCGTCGAGGGAGAGGTGGAGGGGAGAAAGGGGAGCCGACTGCGCCTTTATTGATAAAACAGCAAACAGCAATAGCGCTAATACTCCTCCCCTCGGGGAGGTCGGGAGGGGGTTGCTTTTAATCATGATGCAAAGCTTCTACAGGACGTTTATACATGGCGCGAAGCGTAGGAACAACCATACCAAGAGTGACGATGGCGAGCATGAGCAGGTACTGTACGATGCTGATGATAAGGTAGTGCAGCCAGAAGGTGTTCACCCAGTTCGTTTCCTGTCCCGTGCCGCTCATGGTGAAGCCTTCGGCCATGCCGGTATTGATGGCAAACTGCAACCAGATGAGCTGTCCGAGGATGCAGCCAATGAGCGTCAGCAGGGCGGCCTCGCTCCACAGCATGCCAAAGATGTGGCGGCGCTTGGCACCAAAGCTGCGCATGATGCCGATGTCTTCCGTGCGCTTGCGTATCTGCAACCAGAAGGTGCCGAGCGTGCCCAGCACGACGTTGAGCAGGAGCAGGGCGATAAACGTGCCCAAGACGCTGAACTGTTCGCTGTGGTCGCGAGCAGAACCGTTAGAAATATAAGTAACGTAGGGCGTAACACTCACCAAGAGACGGTCGCCGGCCTGAAAGAGAGGCTCCTTGCTGCTGTTGATTTTCTGCGCAAACGCCTCCACATCGGCTTCTGGCCGCAGGCGGATGAGCATCCTTGGCGAGGTGCCACCCACAGATTTGATGGGCGACAGCATGGTGTAGGCATAGCGCTCGTTGGGTTTCAGACGGAAGTCCTCTACCACACCCGCAATGGTGAAGCGCTTCTTCACCTGATAGCCGCCCGACTCCTGCAACGCACGCTCGCTGGCATCCCACTCCACGATGCGACGGCCAACGACCTGGTCGGTGCCGAAGAGCGCCAGCGCTACTGAGCGGGTGATGACAACACCATCAGGAGGACACTCCTCAGAAAGCACTTCTGCCGAGGGGCTGCCCTCGATGGGCGTCAGCCCCTGTGTCTCGAAGAATTGCTCGTGCAACAGGAAATCGTACATGTAGGAACCACAGCGCCGAGTGCTGTCGGCCTCAGAGGAATAGGTGCTGAGGTAGTTAAAATAAGAACCACTCCCCAACGAATTCCCTGCAAAGCCGGCACTCTGCACCTCGGGCAGGGCGCGCAGTTGGTCGCGCACGGAGTTGAGGTTGGCCAACGTCCGCAGTATATACCACTCATTATACCACTCATTAAAGTTCTGCTTAACGCTGTCGGGCACCTGCAATTCTTCTGCTTTTTGGAAGTATCCCGTCTGCCCCACCAGCAGGTGCTCCCGCTCGAAGTCGCCGGCGGGTCGGCAGAAATAGGTGTCGTAGACCACAACGGTCAGGTAGTCGAGAATGTAGAAGCTGAACACGGCGGCGAGCGCAATCTCTGTCACTATCCACGCGTTCTGCCTGCGGTGGGCCCAAAAATTCTTGATTGTCTGATTCATCTTTTCTGGTTTAACGATTCAACAATGGGTTTGCGAAGCGACAGCCATGCAGGAACAAGCGCAGCCATCAGATTGAGCACGGCACAGCACACGAAGGCGATGAGGAAGAGCGTGGGCGTGAAGAACATCTGGAAGTCGAGGCTCATCTCGGCATTGGGCTTGTCCAAAGCCCCAAACATATCCATGAAGACGGTACTCTCGCTCACGGCGCTGATGAACACCCACGACAGCACCCAACCCACGGCACCGCCCAGAAGCGTCAGCACAAGGTTCTCGCTGATGACCTCATTGAGCAGCGTGCGCCGCTTGGCGCCGAAGGTCTTGCGAATGCCCATCTCAGCGCGGCGGGCCTCCATGCGGTTGCTGACCAGACCACTCAGGTTGATGGCGGGCAGCAGCAGGAAGAACAGCATGAGAATGGCAGGCACCGTCAGGTTGCGGGCTCGCTCCATCAGCCCCTGATCGTTGTCGCGCCCGAAGAAACCGATGATATGGAAAAAGTGCGTGTCGGCATCTACCAACCACTGCACGTCATCGCCCAGCTTGGCGCTGGTCACGGCGTTGTAGTGCTGGCGCAGCGGTTCCAGCTCGTCGAGAAAGTCCTGACGGCTGTAGCCCTCGCGCAGCAAGACGCACGTTTTGAGGTTCCCACTATAGTCCACCTGCTCGATATCCGGGTGGTCAGCATTGTACAGTCCGATGCCTTCTATCTTGTAGGGAATGTAGATGTCGGCAGCAGCATTCGTCATGAGCGCACTCACCGTCTTCACCACTCCCACGACGCGTAGCGAGGGATGGTTCTGAAGAGAGGGTATCATGAGCTGAGAGGCATTGCCCAGCTGTCGGGCTATCTTCTCTGAGACGACGCACACCCGCTCGCCATTACGGAACTCCTGCTCGGAAAACGGGCGACCGCTGATGAAGTCGAGATCGTAGAGGCGGAAGAAGTCGGGGTCGCAACCCATCGACACAACGTCGACCGTACGCCCCATCTGCTCGTCGGCAACAGGAAAGCGACTCCACGAGGCAGGCATAAATCCCGTAGCCAGCTCGACGCTCTTCATCCGTCGGAGCACAGAGTCGAGTAATGCCGTAGAGGCTCCCGACGGAATGCCTCCACCGCTGTCGAGCATCGACTTGAGGGGGAAAGAGTTGGTGACGTACAGCGTGCGGCTTCGGTTCGACTCTGGCGCAATGTCGGCCAGCAAGATGTGAAACACGATGGCAATGACCATAGCCGAGGCGATGGCTACCGCCGTGCCCGCGATGTAGATGGCGGAGAAGAGCTTGTCATCGCGGATGAGCGCCACAGCGTGGCGCAGGAACAGGATGAACTTATTCATAGTTTTAATAAACCTGTCGCCCGTCGAGGAACTTGATGATGCGGCTGGTCTCTGCGGCCTGCTTCTCGTTGTGGGTCACCATGACGATGGTGCGGCCGTCCTCCTTGTTCAGCTTATGCAGCAGTTCCATGATTTCGGCGCCCATCTTCGAGTCGAGGTTACCGGTCGGCTCGTCGGCCAAAAGGATTTCGGGGTTGCCGATGATGGCACGGGCGATGGCCACGCGCTGGCATTGTCCGCCAGAGAGTTGTGTGGGGCGATGGCGCATGCGGTGGCTCAATCCCACACGGGCAATCACCTCTTTAGCCAGCCGCGTGCGCTCGCTGCTGCGCACACCCCGATAGAGCAACGGCAGCTGCACGTTGTCAATCACGTTGAGCGTGGGTATGAGGTGGAACGACTGGAACACGAAGCCCAGCGTCTTGTTGCGCAGCTCGGCCAGTCGGTTGTCGCTCATCTTCGGGTCAATCAGCTGTCCGCACAGCTCTATCTTTCCGCTCGTCGGCTCGTCTAAGAGTCCCATGATGTTGAGCAGCGTCGACTTGCCGCAGCCCGACGGGCCCATGATGCTGAGGAACTCGCCCCGGCGCACCTCGATGTTCACATTCTCCAGGGCCTGGGTTTCTACTTCTTCTGTACGATAAATCTTGTTGACTTCTGTCAGTTTAATTACTGTTTCCATAACTGTCTTGTTTTTTATGATTTATATATTATACTTTATGCGGAAGCAAATTTTTCACTTTTCACTATTCACTTTTCACTTAAAATCTTCACTTTTCCCTTAATCACTCGTCCCTAAGCGCATGAATAATTCTCGTCCCGATAATCTTCAGGGCAGGAATGGCGGTGCCGATGAGGACGGTACATAATATAATAAGGTAGACGATGGCGGAGACCGTGAGGAAGTGGGGCCAGAACTGTTCGGGCCACGCTTTGTCCGTGGGCAGTATAGCCGCATCGATGGTGTAGAGCGTTTCGTAGTACTCTTCTCCATTGAACACCTGGATGCCGCTGTGGGCATAGTTCAGATAGATGACGAGGCCCAGGGCGACGGCGGCGGTGGCCAGCAAGGCGTTGCGCCAGAGGAAGTCGAAGAGCAGTCGCCCACGGGTGGCTCCGAAGGCACGGCGCACGCCGCACTCCTCCGTGCGCCGCTTGGCGTGGAGCCACACGGTGCCGATGACCGCCAGCATCAGGTTGACGAGGAAGAACAGGGCCAAGGCCAAGCTGCGGTTCACCTCCTGCGTGCGACCTTCGTCAAGTTCGAGCCGCTGCAGGTATTCGTCGAAGGTCGTCAGACGGCTGATGCGGCTGAAGCCCATCTGTCCGCTGCCGATGAGCTCCTTTCCGTGCTCTTCGACGAAACAATGAGCGTTCAGCCCTTTCTTCAGGCGGATGACGTATCGACATGTTGTGTACTGTGGCTTTTGGGGCTTGATGATGATAGAGCGTATCGTGTTGGACACCGACATGCGGAAGTCCTCTACCACACCCGCTACCGTCGCCTCGATGGCAGGGTCGCTGCTGGAGATGGTGAGGCGGCGCCCCACCACGTCGGCTGTGCCAAACAGGGCGATGGCACCCGAGCGCGTCAGCACCACCTGCTGCTCCTGATACGACAGACGCGAGAGCTCCGCTGCCGACGGGCTCCCAGGCAGGGGCTTCAGCCCATAGGTCTCGAAGAAGTGGGCATCGCTGCTGAAGTTGATGCTGCCCAGATACAGGGTGTCGCCGCCTGCAACGCACTCGCGGAAACTCGGGCGACTATAGCCCATGGCACCGTAGTCTTGCTCATAGAGACAGGCCGACTCCACGCCCTCCACGCTCGTCAGCTGGCGCAGTATCTGGTCACGGCGCTTTTCGGTCATCTCGTAGGGGTCCTGCGGGACGCCGTCGATGACTTCACTCCAGCTGCCGTTCACCTCAGTCTCGGCATAGAGCAATTGACCATTGTCGTAGCCTAAGGGCAGGCTACGGTAGTAGAGGTTGACCACGGCAGGGTCGAACACCGCCCATGCCACGACGGTGATGATGACCAGCTCGATAAACAGCCACGTATTGGCATTCAGGATATTGTTCAGTTTCGTTTTCATCGTTTTTCCATCATTGATTCAACAATCGGTTTTCTGAGGCTCCACCAGGCAGGCACGACGGCGGCCAGCAGGTTGAGCAGCAGGACAGCGGCGAAGGCTCCGACGAAAAGCGAGGGGGCAAAGAGCATCTCGCCCTCCACGATGGGCGCCGTGGTGAGCGTGCTGTTGTCGAAGAACATGCCGAGAATCTCCCTTCGCATACCGTAGATGGCAAGCCACGAGAGCACGAGGCCGATGATGCCGCCGATGGTGGTGAGCACCAGGTTCTCCGTCACCACCTGACTGAGGAGCGTCGAGCGGCGTGCGCCAAAGGTCTTACGCACGGCCATCTCTGCCGAGCGCCGCTCCATGCGCCCCGCCACGATGCCACAGAGGTTCAGGGCGGGCACGAAGAGCAGCACGAAGATGATGCCGGCATAGTGCTTCACCAGCTGCCAGCCCGAAACCGTGCTCAGCGAGCCTTCGCGGTTCTCGGTCTTCAGCACGTGCATGGGGTGGGTATCCATATCCTGCGTGAGCACCAGCTTCTTTTTGGCATCGCCGCCGAAGCTGAACATATCCAGCACCTCGGGATGCGCCTGCTGCGTGCGAGCCGCCACGTCGTCCAGCTCCTGCTTCAAGGCCCGCAGGTGGTCGTCGTCCTTCACGGTGGCCACGATGGAGTAGATGCCCTGATAGGGGGTCCCCATCACCACACCGTTCAAGAGGGGATAGATGATGTCGGCATAGCTGTCGGGCGTGAGTTGACTGCCGCCACGGAAGACGCCCACTACACGCACTTCAGGTCCGCTCTCCATCTCCACCATCTTTCCCACGGCATCCACGCCCTTGCCGAAGAGCCGTTCGGCCAGGGCATCGCTGATGACGCAGACTTTCTCGTTGTCGTCCACTTCCTTACTGGTAAAAGCGCTGCCGCTCAGGAAGTCATACTCGTAAATCTTAAAGTAGTCGGCATTGACCTCATTGCGCACGACGTCCACGTAGTCGTCCTTGCCTCGCACCACGAAGGTGTGGCATTTGCCCAAGGTCTTGCCCGTTCCTGCCGCCAGCAGCGTGGGCGAGCAGTACTCGATGTTCGGGCTGTTCTTGAACCACTCCTCATAGGCCTGATCGCTGAAGCCTGTCTGCCCCCTGCCGCCGTTGTCGGCCTCGATGCACATCCCCTCGAAGTAGACTGTCCGCGCGCGGTTCCTTTCCGGGTAGATGGGCGCCAGCTTGATGTAATACACTACGGCCATGACCATCGTGAAGGCAATGGCCAAGGCCGTGCCCACGATGTAGATGCCGGAGAAAAGTCGCTCCTCGCGCATCATGGCGAGGGCTTGTCTGATTGACATAGTTACTTTGTTGTTCATTTATTCTTCTTTAATTGCTTCAGTGATGGTGCTGCGGCAGATGCGCCACGCAGGGATGGCGGTGGCGATGAGCACAGTGCATAGGATAATCAGGTAGACGAAAAGGGAGACCACCATGAAATGGGTGCCGAAGTCGTCGAACCAGTAATGCGTGAGATTGTTTTCACCGGCGTAGTCGTAGAGGCCGCGGGCAGTGGCAAACTGGAAGTAGATGGCGCAGCCAGCGACGACGCTGACGGTGGTGAGCAGCCACGCCTCGCGGATGAAGCTCCAGAAGACGCTCCACTTCGTAGCTCCGAATGCACGGCGCACACCGGCCTCCTCGCGCCGCTGGCGGGTGTACATGAGCAACGTGCCGAAGACACCGAAAGCCACGTTGACAGCGAAGAAGGCGGCGATGAACAGATTGCGCCGCGCCTGACGGCCAATGCCCACGCCCTCGATGGTCTCGGTCATGGTCTGACGGGCCGACTGTATGTCGCGCACGTAGAAATGGTCGGTCACCAGCTGGCGCTGCACCTCCTCGCGGCGGGCCTCCACAAACCAGTCGGCATCGATGCCGTCGCGCAGGCGGGCTACGATGGGGACGTTGTAGTCAGGACCGCTCTCGCAGAGGAAGACGACGGAGTAGTCGCGATCGTAGGGTTCTATGCGCACATCCTCCACCACGGCGCGTATGTCGTAGTGTTTCTCCACCCATCCCAGTTCGAAGTCGCCGCCTTCTTCGTTCCACACCGTTTCGGCCTTACTCGCCTTGAGGGTGCGCCCCGCCACGTCGGTGGTTCCGAAGAGGAAGTTGGCCAGCGTGCGGGTGATGATGACGCTCTGCTGGTATGCGCAGTTGTGGCTCAGCTCGGACGTGGGCACGCCGGGCGTCAGCGACTGGATGCCAAACACCTCGAACATCTTCGAGTCGGGTGTGAAAAAGTATTGCCAGGCCGTGAGTGTGTCGCCGTCGGCATAGAGATTGAGGCTTGTTGACTGGACACCGAAGCCCAGCGGCACGCTGAAGGCGGGATAGGCCTCCTGCACCTCGTCCATTTCCCGCACTTTCTGCAGCAGCACGTCCTGTTCAGACTGCATGGGTGAACGGTCTATCTGAAGCATGTCCTTCATGCTGATGGGGCTGGCCACCTCCATCCGCACGAGGCGGTCGGGGTCGAAGCCCATCGGCAGGTGGGTGACGGTGTGGTCTACGAGTACGGGGTCGAAGGCCCACCAGCAAGCCAGGGTGACGAGCACCAGTTCGAGGGCGAGCCAGACGCTTGTCCGGCGTTGGAAGATTTCTTTGAGGTGTTTCATTTCTTGAGCATCATGGATTCAACAATCGGTCGTTTGAGGCTGAGCCACGCAGGCACGGTGGCAGCCAATACATTGAGCACACAGCAGGCCAGCAAAGCGATGGCGAAGACGGCGGGGCCGAAGAGCATCTCGCCCTCGATGACGGGCACTGCGCCGTAGAGCTTGCTGTTGTCGGAGAACACGTAAAAGACCCAGTCGCGCCAGGCGTAGAGGGCTGTCCATGCCAGGCACAGCCCGATGATGCCGCCGAAGAGGGTCAGCACGAGGTTCTCGCCGACGACCTGCCCCAGCAGCGTGCGCCGCTTGGCGCCAAAGGCTTTGCGCACAGCCATCTCGGGCAGCCGCCGCTCCATGCGGCTGGCCACCATGCCGCTCAGGTTCAGCGCGGGCACGAGCAGCAGAAGCAGGATGGAGGGCACGACATACCAGATGAGATCTTTGTTCCAGGCGTTGAACACGCCGCCGATGCCGCTCCACACCTTGCTGTAATGGCTCTGCAGGTGGCGCGATACCATGCTGGCGGGCTGGTCCTTATGGACGCTGTTATAGCGGGCCTCCACCTCCTTCAGCTCCTGTATGAACGCCTCGTGCCTGTCGGCCGGCACGCTGAACGTGACATCGAGAAGGGCTTGTTGCCACGTCATGCCCCATACATCGTGCTGTATACTTGACGAATAGGGACACCATACGTCAGCCACGCTCTCCTCCATCAGGGCACTGGGCGTCTCTACCACGCCACAGACGTGGCAGTCGTAGTGGTTGACGCTGACCGTCCGGCCCACGGCCTTGGCTCCACGGCCGAAGAGCAGGTCTCTGATTTCCTCGGTGATGACCGCCACGTCGCGCCCGTTGTCGAAGTCGTCCTGCGTGAACGGGCCACCTTCCGTGAAGTGGTAATCGTAGAGTCGGAAGAAGCCTGGCTCAGTCAGCTTGAGGTTGACGGCGCGGTCGTGCAGGCCGTCGGCCAGCATGACGCTCGAGCGCTCGCCAAAGAAATTGGGCGCTGTTGCCGTCACGCATTCAGGCGTCTGCATCTTCTGGAACAGGCTGAACACCTCGTGGGTCAGATTTGCTCCGCGCGTGGAGTCGCTCTTCAGCGGCAGGAAGTCCAAGTAGTACGTCTGGCTGCGGTGCACCTCCGGCGCAATGTCGGCCACCTTTACATAATACACCTCGGCAATGAGCATCACGAAGGCAATGGCCAGCGCCGTGCCCGCGATATACATCGCTGAGTAGAGTTTCTCCTCGCGCATCATGGCGAGGACTTGTCTGATGATTCTTATCATTCTTTTAGCACATTGTTATTGTTTGCCAATGTTACCAACAATAACCGTGCCAAACTCGTAACTCGCTGATAATCAGCAATAGCATCAAAACAAAGTGTCCATTTTCGGACACTTTACTGTTCGAAAACGGACACTTTTCTTATTCTTCTGCGTGCAGCACCTGCGCACCTTCGTCTGCGTTTTGCCACAAATCGCGTTCCGTTTTGGCACAAAACGCGTTCCGTTTCGATACAAAACGCATTCCGTTTCGATACAAAACGCGTTCCGTTTCGATACAAAACGCAATCCGTTTCGATACGAAACGCGAAACTACCTGAGCTGGTAGGTGATGCTTCCTTTCACGGCTTGCGACTTGACGGTGAGCACAAGACGATACATGTGGGGGCCCCACATCTCGCGAAGCAGCGGGTCGAGCCGGTCGCTGATGTCCTCAACCTGGGCCTCAAGCTGCGAGGGAGCGTAAGTAAGCTCGCACGGGCCGAGGCCGATGCGGCCTGCCTTCACGAGCGAGGGCTTGGCAAGCGTCAGCAGCATGAGGCGCGTGGGCGCCTTCTGCGCCGTCAGTTCGTAGTCTTCGGTCACGCTCATGCCTTTGCGGTCGACGGCCACCGTGCGCTTCCACGACTTCACGGCAGCCTCCTCAGGATAGGCCCCGGCAATGTCGAGCGTCAGCTTGCCCGCCTTCTGGGCCACCACCTTGGCGGCAAACTGCTTGCCGTCGCGCTGGTCGGTGCCATTGATTTGCGGCAGGTTGTGATAGCCCGACTGCATGGTCCAGATGCCATAGCGCCCGCCTGAGAACGTCTGCGAGGTGTATTCACCCACGCCCGGGTCGATCAGAATGGGTTCGTTGTGGTGGTAAACCAGGAACTCGCCCACGTCGTTGTGATTATGGCTCTCGCCGTTGTGGCCGCCCTTCATGGCCACGAAGAACGCTCCGCGACGCGCCGTGAGCACCTGCAGGTCTTGCAGCCACACATCGCTGAGCAGCGGTTCGGTCGGTTTTTCGCCGATGAAATCGCGGATTTTGTGCAGGAAAGGCAATTCGCGGGCCAGCGAAGGGAAGTTGTGGCTCTCGCTGAAGTGGCGGCCGGCCTGCGCAATATAGTCGCGCCGCTGAGCCTGATAGGCGGCGTAGCCCTTCATGGCCTTGTCGTCGAGATAGCAACCGAAGGGATAGAGAATGTTCGGTTCGCCCACGGCCTGGTTCGAATGCACGTCGGCAAAGGTGGTGCAGTAGCCATTGCCGATGTAGGTCTTGTAGACATAGCTGCCCATCGCGCGTACCTTCTTGTTTTGAGAGAGGTCGATGCGTCCGCCGGTAGCCTGGCGCAGCAGATGCAGGATTTCGTACATCGAGGCGGCAGCGCGGTCCCAATAGCCGGGGCCTTCGTCGCATCCGCCGTCGTCCTTGTACGAATCGATGAAGGCATCGGTGGCTTTCAGAATCTGGCCGACGGCCTCGAGCTGTCGCTCACGGTTGTTCTCGGCCAGCAGAGCGCAGGCCAGCCAGTTGCTGCATATCCAGGGATTCCAGTTCATGCCCGCCGTCTTCCACCAGTAGCGGCCCTTGCGGGCAGGCTCCAAAATGCGGCGACGCAGTTCGCTGTCGACACGCTGCACGAGCTGCGGTGCAAACTTTTCAAGCTGCGGACGCATGACATAGGTGGCCCACGCCACGAGGCTGGCGGTCTCGGCGTTGAAGAGATCTACGTTCTGGTCGTCGGGTCGGGGAATCTTGGTGCCGTAGTGGGCGGGCAGTCCCCACCACGTTTCTTCGCAAAAGCTGCCGATTCCATCGACGATATCGCGCACGAAGCGGCCCTTGCCCTCTGCCACTTCGGCCATGACGAGCACGGCCAGATGACGGCGTTTCTCAAAACAAAGGGCCTCGTAGTTCACGCGGTTGCCGTTCTCCTTGAACTGTGCAAACACGCTATAGGGCAGCGACGGCCAGGGTTTGCCCAGCTCCCGCTCGCCATAGCCGATGTAGCTCTGCCGCATTTCGGCCGGCAACGAGTCGCGCCAGAAGGCGTTATCCACGCGCGGCAGCGGCTCGAACTGCTGCGGCTGCACCAGCATTTCGTCTAACTGCGGAATGAAGTCAGCCAGCTTCTGCGCCTGCAAAGGCAGGCACAGAAGCAATGCTGCATAAAGGAAAAGCTTTTTCATAGGGGGCGATTACCAGCGGTCCTTGGTCTGAATATCGTCGGCCCAGCGGTGGTCTTTGGGGAAAGGCTGTCCGCCCCAGGCCTTTACTTGCGTCCAAGGCTCGGCAGGACAGGTCCAGAAGTCGTGGTTGGCGGGAAGCCCGAGCGGCATCAGCGAGAGGCTGGTCATGTAGAGCGAACCGTTGTTGGTATACCAGTCGGCCGTTTCGGGCTGGTGTCCGCAGAAGCCGATGGTGAGGAATCCGCCCTCGTTGTAGTTCTGCTGCTGGTCGTACATGCGGTGCATGACCTGCGTCAGGGCAGCACGCACCTGTCCGTTCGTGAGGTCCTTGGGCAGTTTCTGATACCAAGCCATCAGCGCCAACGGCTGCATGGCGGCCAGACGATAGGGCGTGGAGCGTCCGATGACGGGGAAAGTGCCCTCAGGCGAGATGAAACGCTCAAGGATGATGGCGAACTTCTGCGCGCGCTTCAGCGCACGGTCGTAGTACTTCTTATACTCCAGACGCGTGTTGGCCTTGGCATCGATCATGTTCTGCAGCGTTTCCAGATACATGGCGTGGAACACGTAGCTGCTGTAATAGTCGAAAGCAAAGACGGGACCATCGGCATACCAGCCGTCGCCCACATACCATTCCTCCACTTTGCGGATGGTCATCATCACGCGGAAGTCGTCGTACTCCTTCAGTCCGCAGGCTTTGGCAATGAAGCTCTCGATGGTCGACGAGAACAGGAACCAGTTAGTGTAGGGCGGTTCGATGCGACGCAGCTTCTTGAACTCCTCGATATAGCGTTTTTTCGTGATTTCATCGAGCGGAACCCACAGCTGGTCGTAGGCGCGGATGAACGATTCGGCAATGTAGGCAGCATCGACCAGGTTCTGGCCAGAGGCGCCCCAGACGAGGTAATCGGGCGACTGAGGGTCGACACTGTTCTTATAGGAAGCCAGCGCCCACTCGCGAAGTTGCTTGCGCTGCTGTCCTTCGGCCGTGTCGTCGTCGGGCAATGAGAGCCAGGGAGCAATACCGGCCATGAGCCTACCGAAGGTTTCCATGTAGACCACCTTGCGGTTACGGTTGTCGAACGAGGGCGAGAACTCGGTCTGCATGTTCTTCTGCAGCTCGCCCTTCGCCATGTTTTCCAGCACGGGCTTCGCCATCTTGTAGGCCTGCTCGCACCAGTATTCGCGCTCGGTCTGCACCTTCACTTGTTTCTTCTTTGCCTCAACGGGCAACAGCAGCACGAGGGCTGCCACGATAAGTAATACCTTTTTCATAAATGTGTTATTGAGTTATTGGTTCGTTTCGAATGGAATTTCGCGAATGCCGCCGCGGTTGTGCTTCTTGAAAAGCGCGCGCATGGCCGTGCGGATGGTGTCGCGGCGCTTGCGTTCAGTGGCTGTCAACACGGAGTCGGGCTCCTCAAACGAGAGGATACGGTACTGATGCCGATGTCCATTGTCGTGCGGACGGCTCACCCAGTAGGGCATGTAGCCGCAGTCGGAGAGCGTTGTCACGCTGTCGCGCTTGGTGAAATCGAGGCGCACCATGTAGCCTCCGTAGGTGTTGGGCGTCGACTGGTTGCTGATGACGTTGCCCAGCGACCAAGCCACCACGTTGCGTCCGTTCAGCAACTCTACGGGCTGCGCCACGTGCGGATGGCCTCCGACGACGTGGTCGACCCCTTTCCGCAGCAGCCACTGAGCCATCTCGCGCTGCTGTTGCGAGGGCAGCGTCTGGTATTCTATGCCCCAGTGGGGGATGGCTATGATCACATCGGGGTTCATTTTTTTGGCATTCACAATGTCGCGGGCTATCTCGGTGGTGTCCATGAGGTTCACCACGTTGGGCTTTTCGATGGCAATGCCGTTGGTGCCGTAGGTGAAGTTGAGCAGCACCACGCGCACGCCGTTACGCTCTAAGAGGAAAGGATAGTTGTACTCGCGCTCCTTGCGGTTGACGTAGGTGCCCAAGTGAGGCACGCGCAGGGAGTCCATCATCAGGATGGTGCGCTCCAATCCGCGCCGACGGCTGTCCAGACAGTGGTTGTTGGCCGTCAGCATCACGTCGAAGCCGGCGTCGATGCAAGCCCGCAGATAGTCGTCGGGGGCGCTGAACTGCGGATATCCGCTGTAGGGTTTGCCGCCCAACGTCACCTCAAAGTTGGCGATGGCCACGTCGGCCTGCTCAATCATCGGCTTCACGCGGGCAAAGCATTCTTCGTAGTTGTAGCTTCCGTCGGGCTGCAGTGCGGCCTTAATCTGGGGGCCGTGCTGCATCAGGTCGCCCGCAATGAGCAGGCTCAGATGGTGTTCTTCGGGCTGCGCCACGAGCGAATCCTGCGCCGCAGACTGCCTGGATGCGCCGCTTTCCTGGTTGCAAGAGAAGGCTGTGGCAGCGAGCACCCAAAGCGCAAGCGTGGCGAGTAGCTTCTTTTTCGTCATCATTATTACCGCTTAGATTAGTATTTTCAACGTGCAAAGATACTAAACTTTATCGATTTACGGCTGTTTTAGGCCTACTTTTTTATCGGCAACAAAAAAGAGCCGTCGGCATGACGGCTCTTTTTTCTGTATCAGCAACAGCGTTTAGCGCTGCAGCATCTTCTTGCCATTGCGGATGATGATGCCCTTATAGCCGGCGCCCACCTGCTGTCCGGAGAGGTTATAGGTGCGGCGACGGGCGTTCTGCTCGTCGGCAGCCACGCTCTCGATGCCCGTGTTGAGGGTGCACTTCAGCTCGAGCTTGTCGATGTTGCAGTTGGCACCGTTGATGGTGATGCGGAAGCGCTGCGGGCCTTCCTCCAGATTGAGCGCCAGTTTCTGCGTCACCGTCTTGTAGGTGTCCCAACTGTTGCTGCCCGTCTGCGGTACGGTAATCTTGCAGAGGTTCCTCACCGTGCCCGTGCTGGTGACGAGTCCGAGGGTGAAAGCCGAGCCGGAGACGCCCGACGATACCGTTGCCGTGCAGCTGTACTCGCCCGGTTCGGTCACGTTGACGCTGTATTCGAGCCACTCGTTGGCCGCCGTATAGCCGATGACGGTACCGCCATTGCCTTTCACCAAGTCTACGCCCTCGTTGTCGGTGCGATAGTTAGCATCGCCCTGGTTCTCGTTGTCGGAGTCGTGGAAGGTCAGACCCTCGCCGCCCTTGTCGAAGTTCTCGGCCTGAATGATGCCGGGAATGTTGATGACTCCCTTGTAAGGAGTGCGCTGCGCGTTGACCTTCAGCGTCTTGGCAATCGAGGTTTTCTCCTTTCCATCGGCGTTGGTGGCGATGGCAATGATGCTGTAGCTACCCTTTTCGGTAGGCTCGAAGTCAAGGGTGTAAGGAGCTTCGGTGAGCGTGCCCAGATACAAATTGTTGGCATAGACGCGCACGCTGTCGATGGTGCTCGTCGTTGAGCTGGCGTTCACGGTGATGGTGGTCTTCTCGCCGACGCTGATGGTCGACGGCTTGAGCGATGCTACCGAGACCGAAGTCTTCGGGTCTTCCTCGTAGCGGCTGAAGGTAATCTTGTTGATGTAGAAGCCACCCTTCTCCACGTTCAGGCAAATCACGTGGCGACCAGCCGTCAGGGGCACCGTCAGACGGCCGTGCAGCTGCTGGTAGTTGGAGATGCTGCCCGTCTTTGGTACTTCGATGAATTCGGTGAGGAAGGTGAGATTGTCGAACGAATACTCGGAGAGATGGAAGCGACCGCCCGCCTTAGCGGCTGCTATCTCGGCGTCGAACGAGTAGATGCCGTCTTCCTTCACGTCGACGGTGTACTCCATCCACTGTTCGTCCTTGGTGGCTACCTTGCTGCGCGAGGCGTTATAATAGGAAACACCCTGCGCACCGGCTTCGTAGTTCTTGGTCTCGATGGTGCCGGGCAGCGTGGGAATCTCGTCGAGATAGGGCTTGCGCACGATGGTAGAGCTGAGCACATTGATGCGCGACTGGCGCTCATAGGTGGCGCCGTCGGTGGTCGTAACCACTGCCTTCACAATTTTCAAGCCTGCTCCAGCCGTTGCAGGCACGTTGTATTCTGCAAGATAAGGCGCCTCGGTCATGGTGGCAACGAGGTCGCTACCCACGTAGAGCTCTACCTTTTCGATGGTCTTCGTAGCCATGGAGGCACGCACGAGGATGGGCAGCACGTCGCCCTTGGCCACCTTCAGCGCAGCGGGACGCACGTAGACAGAGGCTTCTTTCTTCATGCCGGGGAAGGGGCTCTTGGCCTGCTTGGCGGCATCGCTGGCCATGTATTCGCGCAGCCAGGTCATGGCAGGACGCTCCACGCCGTTCTTGTAGATGCCCGAGTTGCCGTCGGTTGTCCACGTAGCGCCATAGACATAGCCCCATAGGGTGATGCCGGCGCAGTAGTCTTTCTCCCACATATAGGGTATCTGCTCCTTGTAGCGCTGCAGCTGCAGGGCGTCGTCGCTGGTGCCAATGTCGTATTCGGTGCTGTACATAGGCATCTTCAGCGCATTCTGAATCTTCTGTTCAGCCGACTTGAAGTTGCTCAACGAGCAGTCGGTCAGGTCGTGGCTCTGACATCCGTAGGCGTCGATGGGCGCTCCGGCATCGCGCAGTGCACGCACCAGCTCGATGTATTCGTTGGTGTTCCACTGGAAAGTGTTGTAGTCGTTGTAAATCAGGATGGCATCCGGCCAGCGCTCATAGGCCAGCTCGAAGGCCTTGATGAGCCAGTCGTAGCCCGTCTTTCCGCCACCGCCCAGGGCCTCTTTCATCATCGGGTTGCCGGCCTGGTGGGTGCCTACGGCCTCGTTGACCACATCAATCAGCGGCAGTGTGGGATACTTCTTCTTGACGGCATCAAACCATTTCACGATGGCCGCATAGCGGTCTTTCGGCGAGAGGTTGGGCAGCCAGTTCGGATACTGTGCGCCCCACACCAGCGCATGAAACTTGTAGGTGAAGTTGTGCTGCTTGGCATAGTTGAAAGGCTTGTCGCAACCCCAGTTGAAGCTGCCGCGCGTGCCTTCTACCGAGCCCCATTTCGACTCGTTTTCGGGCGTAATCTGGTTCCAAAGCTTGTAGTATGCCGGCACTCCGCCTCCGGCATCTACGTTATAGCGTGTGGTAATGTTGCCCAGGAACTTGTCGGGATTTGCCGACAGTTGTGCCGCGGCCTTTTGCGGAAGCAGGCATGCAGCCGCCCCCATGAGGCATGCCGAAAGCAGCGTATGCTTCAGCATCGTATTCACTTTTTCCTTCATAGCTATTCAATAATATTTTAGTTAGTTGGGTGCAAAGTTACGGCTTTTTGTGCATAAAGTGTTTTTCGCGTGTTTCAAATCTCTTTTTATATGAAACAAAATACAAAGCAGTGCCGACATATCGCATGCCAGCACTGCCGTTTACGGCCGTTTCCGGGTTACATTACTAACTGGTAGTAATCGCTCTGCAGGAATGCCTCTTCCTCGGCTTTCATCAGCGCTTGCACGGGCTGTGAGCGCTGTTCGCGCTCCTCCCTTATCTGGCGCAACTGCCGCTCGGCCTGCTGCTTGCGCCGATAATAGCTCACCGTGCCACCGATCATAATAACGCTCAGCAGCACCAATATAATAATAAGGTACGTAAGCGTTTGGGGCTTGGCCCTCAGTTCGCGCTCGGTGGTAGAGAGCACATACTTCGTCGGCACCTCGTTGGCTCTTATTCTTGGAATTTAAGCTAAAATTTCAAGAATTTAAGTTTAAATTCTGCGGTATGGAAATCTTTTTGTACCTTTGCAGCCTATGAACTACGAAACAATAACGCTGCCTTCAGGGCTCAAAGGCGTGCTGTTGCCCACGGCATCGCCCGTGGTCTACTGCGGAATAGCCGTGGGTGCGGGCACCCGCAACGAGGAGAAAGGCGAGGAAGGACTGGCCCATTTCTGCGAGCACCTCTCATTCAAAGGCACCGAGCGACGCTCGGCCGTGCAAATCATCAACGCGCTCGAGGGTATCGGGGGCGAACTGAACGCCTTCACCAACAAGGAAGACACGGTATTCTACTGTGCCGTGCTGCGCGAGCATCTGCCGCGGGCCGTCGACGTGCTGTTCGACATCGTGTTCCACAGCCAGTATCCGCAGGCCGAGGTCGAGAAGGAAAGTCTCGTGGTGTGCGATGAAATCGAGAGCTACGAAGACTCGCCGGCAGAGCTGATATTCGATGAATTCGAGGATATTCTCTTTGCCGGACACCCCCTGGGACACAACATCTTGGGCTCGGAGCGCCAGGTGAGGGGCTATCGGAGCGAAGACGCACGCCGCTTCACCGAGCGCTGGTACCGGCCCGACAACTGCGTGGTGTTTGCCAGCGGCGACGTGGATTTTTCGCGATTTCAACGAGTGCTGGAGCGCGCCGACGCGAAGCTGCAGGGCACGATGCGCACCAAGCAGGCAGCCCACCCCGCCGAACAGCCGACGGCAGCACCGGCCCGTGGAGGGCAGCACACCACCATCCGCCAGAAAGACACGCACCAGGCCCACGTCATGCTGGGCACCGTGGCCTACCCCACGGGCGACGCGCGCCGCTGGAGCCTATACCTATTAAATAACATCCTGGGCGGCCCGGGCATGAACTCGAGGCTGAACCTGGCCCTGCGCGAGCGCAACGCACTGGTCTACACCGTGGAGAGCTCGATGGTGAGCTACGGCGACACGGGAGCCTGGTCGGTCTACTTCGGATGCGACACCCACGACGTGAAGCGCTGCCTGCGGCTCGTGCGCCGCGAGCTCGACAAACTCATGGCCAAGCCACTGACGCCCACCCAGCTGAAAGCGGCGAAGCAACAGCTGCGCGGACAGCTGGCCATTGCCTGCGAGAACCGTGAGAACTTCACGCTCGACTTTGCCCGAAACTTCCTGCATCGGGGCGAAGTGGCCGACCTGACGCACGTCATGAACCACGTCGATGCGCTCACACCGGCCGACCTGCAGGCCGTGGCCCGCGACGTCTTCGCCGAGGAAAGCATGCAAACGCTGATTTACCAATAAAAACAAACTGATATGAAAAAGCTACTTAGACTACTGGCCTGCACGGCTTTTCTGTCGATGAAATCGATGGTATTTGCACAGGCTCCTACAGAGCCGGTGCAAATTTTTATCTATAGTCCCGACGAGCGCGCAGGTCTGCGCATCGCCTGGCACGACGGCAACTCATGGCAAGAACGCGGCCAACTCTGCTCGAGCGACTACGGCACATGGGGCGCCGAGAAGCGCATGCACCACCCGTTCGTGTGTCATGCCAAGGACGGCACATGGCGACTGGTGTTCCAAGTGAACGACCGCACGCCGGCCTTTGCCGCTGCCTACAGCCCCGACCTCATCACATGGCGGCCGCAGGACTATCCGCGCATGTCGACCAAGAACTGCCTGGAGCCGGTGGTCTACGAGAACCAGGACGGCACTTTCGACGTATTCTTCAAGTCGCCGCAAGGCAAGCGCTGGACATCGGCCACCCCGAACTTCCGCCACTTCACGCCCGACCGCGCCACCCAGATAGGCGATGAGGCCTGGAAACGCGACACGGCCACCGTCGGCGGCAAGCTGACGGAGGGCAATAAATTCAGGATTTCTGCGATGGAATGGCAGAAAATCGACGCTTTCTTCAAGCAACAGGCCGATGATGGACACCGCTCTGCCGAGCGGATGCACGACGACGCGAAGAACCTGTCGTGGCTCAAGGAGCCGGTCAAGGCCACGCTGAGCGTAGACCTGAGCCGGCAGAAGGCCATCAGCGACAAGCTCATCGGCATCTTCTTCGAGGACATCAGCTATGCGGCCGACGGCGGACTCTATGCCGAGCTGGTGCAGAACCGCGACTTCGAGTATAACGGCAAAGACCGCGGCGAATGGAATGCCACCACGGCCTGGCACTCCAATGCGCCCATCACCATTGCCAAGGAGACGCCGCTGAGCACGAACAACCCCCACTATGCCGTCGTGACGAGCGACTCGCTCTGGAACGAAGGATGGGACGGAATAGCCGTTGAAATGGGCAAAAAATACGATTTCTCCCTCTTCGTGCGGGGAAAGAAGAACTTCGTTGTGGCCTTGCTGGCCAGCGATGGAACCGTGATTGCGAAGTCGAAGCTGAAAGCGAAGAGCGCCGAGAGCTGGCAACAGTACTCGCTGACGCTGACAGCCAAGCGCACGGAGCCCAAGGCTCGCCTGCTGTTGCTGCCGCAGGGCAAGCAGCAGGCAGCCATCGACATGGTGAGCCTCTTCCCCCAGGAGACCTTCAAGAACCGGAAGAACGGACTGCGCAAGGACCTGGCCGAGGTGATTGCCGCCCTGCATCCTAAGTTTGTGCGCTTCCCCGGCGGCTGCATGACCCACGGACAGGGGCTGGAGAACATCTACCACTGGCAGCACACAGTGGGGCCGCTGCAGGACCGCAAGCCCGACTTCAACATCTGGCACTACCACCAGACGCGCGGACTGGGCTTCTACGAGTACTTCCAGTTCTGCGAAGACATCGGTGCCGAGCCGCTGCCCGTGCTGGCTGCCGGCGTGCCCTGCCAGAACTCTGTCAACAACCGCGAGGGGTTCGGAGGCCAGCAGGGAGGCATTCCCATGGACGAGATGCCGGCCTACATCCAGGAATTGCTCGATTTGATCGAGTGGGCCAACGGCGATCCAGCCACCTCGAAGTGGGCTAAGATGCGGGCCGACGCGGGCCATCCGGAGCCTTTTAATCTGAAATATATAGGTATAGGCAACGAAGACATCATCTCGACGGTGTTCGAGGAACGCTACGAGATGATTTGCCGCGCCATCCGGGCGAAGTATCCCGACATCAAGATTTGCGGCACCGTGGGGCCCTTCCACACACCTTCGGCCGACTACATCGAGGGATGGGACTTCACCAAGAAGCACCCCGACCTGCAATACATGGTCGACGAGCACTACTATGAGTCGACGGGCTGGTTCATGCACCATCGCAACTACTACGACCAGTATGACCGCCAGGCACCGAAGGTGTACTTGGGCGAGTGGGCTGCCTCTACCCACACCAAGCGACCCAATACCGAGACGGCCCTCAGCGAGGCGCTCTACCTGACCGACATCGAGCGCAACGGCGACGTGGTGGAGATGACTTCCTACGCTCCACTGCTCTGCAAGGACGGACACTCAAACTGGAACCCCGACATGATCTACTTCTCGAACACCAGCGTGCGGCCTACGCCGGCCTACGAGGTGCAGCGCCTGTTCAGCGTGAACAGCGGCGACCGCTACATAGACTCGAAGCTACAGATGACGCACTCGGAACTGCAACACCGCACGGGAGCCAGCGTGGTGAAGGACTCGAAGACGGGTCGTACCTACATCAAGCTGGTGAACGCGCTGCCCGTGGATCTGCAGCTGAGCATCAGCGGACTCGACATTCCGGCCACGGCGAAGTGCGAGGGATTCCAAGGGGCAGTCACCGACGCCCGCGTTCAACCCTACAGCGGAACGGCCGGCAACCAAATCACGCTGCCCCCCTACTCACTGCGAATCATTCAAATGGATGCCCAATGAAGAAACTGCTGTTCCTGCTACTCACGGCGTGCTGCCTGCTGGCGCAGCCACTACGCGCCCAATACACGCGGATGACCGACCTGCCCACGCTCTACATCGAGACCTTCGACGGACAGAGCATCACCAGCAAGACGGTCTACAAATACTGCCGGCTGCACTACGTCGACGAGCAAGACCAGGTGACGAGCTACGACTCGGTGTCGATTCGCGGACGCGGCAACTCCACCTGGAACATGTCGAAGAAACCATACAAAATCAAGTTCCTGAACAAGGAGCGGTTCTTAGGCAGCCAACGGGCCAAGGCCAAGAAGTGGACGCTGCTGGCCAACGCCGGCGACAAGACGCTGATGCGCAACGCGCTGACCTCAGCGCTGGGCGCGTTTACGTCGCTCAAGTTCAACCCCGCTGCCAAGTTCATCGACGTGGTGCTGAACAATGTCTATCAGGGCAACTACCAGATCAGCGACCAGATTGACGTCAGGAAGGGGCGCGTAGACATCAGCGAGCAGCCCTACCCCCTCACTCAGGGCGACAACACGACGGGCGGCTACCTGCTGGAGGTCGACGGCTTTCGCGACGGCAACTGCTTCACCTCGGCCCACTATCAGGCGCCCATACGCATTCACTACCCCGAGGACGACGAGATAGCCGCCAGCCAGACCACCTACATCAAGAACTACATCAACCAGACCTTCGAACGCGCACTCAACGCCACCTACTTTGCCGATGCGGAGCGGGGCTACCGGGCCTATGTAGACACCCTGTCGCTCATAGACTGGTACATCTGTACCGAGGTGAGCGCCAACCTCGACGGCTTCTACAGCACCTACTTCTATAAGGAGAAGGACAACCCCCGGCTGTTCTGGGGACCGCTGTGGGACTACGACATTGCCTACAACAACGACTACCGCGTGCAGTCGGAGAAGGGACAGAACAGCTCCGTGCGCACGCTGATGGCCGACATCGGCTACAACGGCTCGCGCGCCTGGGTCAACCGCATGTGGCAGGACCCCTGGTTTCAGCGCACCGTCTACCACCGCTACGAGCAACTGCTCGACGCAGGGCTCGTGGAGTACATGCAGGCCAAGGTCGACAGCCTGCAGGCACTGCTCAGCCAGTCGCAGCAACTGAACTACGAAAAATGGGGCATCAGCCGCCGCATGTACCACGAAGTGGTGCTCTACTCCAGCTACGACCAGTACGTCAGCGACCTCAAGGACTTCATCTACCAGCATTGCGACTACCTGCTCGAAGCGTTTGCCAACCGTAAACCCGACGAGCCCACGCCGCCCTTCGAGCTGGGAGCCTACTACTACCACCTCATCAACGCCAAGACCTCGAAAGCCATCGACCTGCAAGGCAACGCCCTCGTGCAGCTGACCATCAACCCCGCCAGCGAACAGCAGGACTGGATGATCAGGCAAGTGGGCGACCACTACCAGCTCATCAACCGTGCCACGGGCCTGGCACTGAACGACCCCACCACGGGCAGCGTGGGGCCAACGACCAACGTGGGCACACAGCTGAACACGGCCACGCCCGATGCCAGCTCACGGCGACAGCTCTGGACCTTCGTTCCGCAGGGAACAGAAGGCTACTATAACCTGCTGAACGCCTACACCCAGCACATTGCCAACCTGAACGGAGGCAACGCGGCCGACTATACGCCCATCCTGAGCTACACCAACGACAGCCGCAACGGCGAAAGCACCAATCGGCTGTGGCGCATCAAGCCCCACAGTGCATTGCCTGCCGACCTGGCCGGCATCGACCCCGTGGCCGAACCCGACGAATATGCACTGGCCTACAACCCGCAGACGCAGACGCTCCACTTCGCTTCGGCCACGCCTGCGGCCCTGCATACCTTCACCGCCAGCATCCATGCCGCCAGCGGACGCCTGGCCGGCCGCTTCCGCGCCGACAGCGAATATGACGCCACCCACCTGCCTGCCGGGCTCTACATCGTCAGCTGGCAGGCCGGCGGCCATCAGCGCACGGCCAAGTTCGTGAAGAAATAACGTGCCGACAGAAGAAACAACCCGAAAATATGGAAGAAAAGAAAAAAGGAAAAGTGCTCGTCGTCGACGACAATGAAGACATTCTCTTTGCGCTGAACCTGCTGCTGAAGCCGCTGGTGGAGGACATACGGGTGGCGAAAAGTCCGGAACAGACAGACCGCTTCTACGAGCTCATGCACCCCGACGTGGTGCTGCTCGACATGAACTTCAGCCGCGACGCCATCAGCGGCGAGGAGGGTTTCGAGTGGCTGGAGCACATCCTGCACCGCGACGCGCAGGCCGTGGTCATCCTGATGACCGCCTATGCCGATGCCGACAAGGCGGTGCGAGCGCTGAAGAGCGGCGCTACCGACTTCATCACCAAGCCATGGGACAACTCGAAGCTGCTGGCCACGCTCTTTGCCGGCATCGAGCTGAGCCGCGAACGCCACAAGAGCCGACTGCTGGAACAGCGCATGGAGGTGGCGGCATCGCCCTTCGGAGCAGCGGCCGCGCCGACGATTGTAGGCGAAAGCCCGGTCATGCAGCGTGTGCTGCAGACGGTGGCGCAGGTGGCACCTACCGATGCCAACGTGCTCATCCTGGGCGAAAACGGCACGGGCAAAGACGTGATGGCCCGTCAGCTCTGTGCCCTTTCCGGGCGCGCAGCAAAGCCTTTTGTCAGCATAGACTTGGGCAGCGTGCCCGAACAGCTGTTCGAAAGCGAACTGTTCGGCTACGAGAAAGGGGCGTTCACGGGGGCGCTCAAGGCGAAGGCCGGACGCATGGAGACGGCCAATGGCGGCACGCTCTTCCTCGACGAGATAGGCAACCTGCCCCTGTCGCTGCAGGCCAAGCTGCTGGCTGCGCTGGAACGCCGCGAGATTTCGCGTCTGGGCAGCACGCAGACGGCAGCCGTCGACGTGCGACTGCTCTGTGCCACGAACGCCGATATTCATACCGAGGTGGCCGAAGGGCGCTTCCGCGAAGACCTGCTCTATCGCATCAACACCATCGAAATAACCATGCCGCCGCTACGCGAGCGCGGCGAAGACGTGATTCTGCTGGCCGAACACTTCCTCCATACCTACGCACGTAAATATAATAAGGAGGTGACCACGCTGAACCGCGAGGCGCGCCAGCGGCTGCTGCGCCACTCGTGGCCCGGCAACGTGCGCGAGCTGATGCACGCCGTGGAGCGGGCCGTGCTGCTGAGCAAGGGCCCAATGCTCGGCCCGCAGGACTTCGTACTGAAGGAGTCGGCACGCCGAGTGGCACCGACACCGACGCTGAACCTGGAGCAACTGGAGCAGGAAGCCATTGAGCGGGCCATGCAGATAGCGGGCGGCAACATCACCCGCGCTGCCGAACTGCTGGGCATCACACGGTTTGCACTCTACAGAAAACTGAACAAATGAAAACGTTCGCCCTCTATATCGTGGGCCTCGTGGCCCTGATGGCGGCACTGGCCGTCAGCATCCATGCCCGCCTGGTGTGGACATCCATAGCACTGGGGGTGGTTTTGCTATGGCTGTGCGCCCAGCTCTATGGCCGCATGAGCCGCATGCTCTATGCCTACCATGAGACGGAAAAAGAAAACGAGCACCTGCACGTACGGCTGACCGAGGCGAAACGGCAGCTACAGTACATGCAGCAACTCACGGAAAACGTGGACACAGCGCTCTTCGTCTGCGCTACCAACGGGCGCATCGACTGGATGAACCATGCAGCAACCGCCCTCTCATCCCCAAAAAAGGGGGAGGATTACATTCCCGAAAAGATTCTGCAGGCAATCGCTCATCACGACGACGTGGTGGATGGCTGTGCCCTCTCGACGGTGCTCCTGCGCATCGACGGGCAGCAGCGACTGGTGGTGGCGCTGAAAGATGTGGCAATGCTCATGCAGCGGCAGGAGATGGAAGCGTGGCAGCAGCTCATCCGCGTGCTCACCCACGAAATCATGAACTCGCTCACGCCTATCATTTCCATCAGCGAAACTTTGACTCACCCTACGGCCACCGAGGGTACTTCTGAAGCTTTCGCCGTCATCAACCGCCGCTGCCATGCGCTGCTCGACTTCGTGGAGAGCTACCGCCAGCTGACGCGCATCAAGAATCCAGAAAAAACGACCTTCCCCGCAAGCGAGCTTTTCGCACACGTCACGACCCTTTACCCGCAAGTAAAGACGCAAGGCGAAGGAATGCTGACGGCCGACCGCGCCCAGCTGGAGCAGGTGCTCATCAATCTCGTGAAGAATGCCTGCGAAAGCGGAGCCACGGAAGTTCAGGTCATAACGAACGGCGACGGCGAAATCTGCGTCTGCGACAACGGCAGCGGCATGTCGCCCGACGTCATCGACCACGCCTTCATCCCCTTCTTCACCACGAAGCCCTCCGGCACGGGCATCGGCCTTGCCCTCTGCCGCCAGATTATCCTGAAGCACGGCGGCACCATCAGCGTGGACAGCCAGGAGGGCAAGGGCACCACGTTCACCATCTCGCTGTGAGCGTGCAATTCCGCACACTTGCGAGCGAAAGCGCACAAACCGAGAGCAGCGTTGATTCTGGCAACACACACAGAATCAGCGCTTTGTCGTTTTGGCACGATTATTGATATAAGATTGGTGTAAGTATTTAGCATCAAAGCATCAATGAAACAAGCATTTCGTATCATCAGCCGCATGAAGGGCTACACGGCGCTGTCGCTGCTGGGCCTCATCATCTCGCTCAGCGGCACCGTCATCATCAGCCGCTATCTCTACCAGGAGTGGACCATCGACCACTTCATGCCCGCACTCGACCGCACCTTCCTCTGCTGCGTGCAACACGAAGGCGAGGCCGACTGGATGACGATAACGACCGACGACCCCAACCACCAGTCGCATTTCGTCTCACCCGTCGAGGGGCAGAGCGACGTGGAGTGCTGGACCAACGTGTACCTTCGCTCCATGTACTCCATCAAGCCCGAGCAAGGCGAATCCTTCTATCCGCCTGCCGTCAGCGTCGACTCTATGTTCACGCGGGTCTTTCCGCTGGAAGCCGTTGAGGGGACGCTCATACTCAGGGCCAACGGCCAGTGCATCGTGAGCGAGGGGCTGGCGGCGCGGCTCTTCCCTGGTGAGAGCGCCGTGGGTAAGACCGTCACCGTGGGCGAAGAAGCCGACGTGAACACTGTCGTGGGCGTGTTCCGCCAGCCCGCCACGAAGTCGAGCATCCGTTTCGACATCGCCGACTATGCCGGTGAGGACTTCTATTCCCCAGGGAACAGCGTCGGCATCGGCGTCGTCCAGCTACGCGAGGGAACCAGCGTGCGCGACTACAACGCGCGTCAGCCCGAGCAGCGGCTCTCGATGTTCAGCGACCACCCCGTGCGCTACGGCCTGCAGCCCTATACGCAGAAGTTGCATGATGAATGGGGCGTGGGCTATCACTGGTTTGCTAACTGTGCCTGCTTTGTTCACTGTGCCTCTGCCACCCATCTGTGGATGCTGCTCTTCGTGGCCGTGCTGCTGTTGTTCGTGGGACTGTTCAACTTTGTGAACCTCTTCGCCGTGATGCGCTCACACCGCCGCCACGAGCTGCACGTGCGCCGCCTGTTCGGCGCCTCGCGCTGGGATGTCTTCTGCCAGCTCTATGCCGAGACATTCCTCGTGGCCGTCCTCACCATGATTGGTGTGTGGACAGTAGTGGAACTGGCCGAGCCGATGCTCGCCACCTATTATAATATAGCGGTGATGCCGCAGTGGAAATTCGACGTAGGGCTGACGCTGGCTGTTATCTTCGGGTTGCCGCTGATAGCGAGCAGCATACCGACGAACTCATTCCACTCCCTTCGGGAGGGGTTAGGGGTGGGCTTCCAGTTCTTCATCTCCCTCGCCCTGCTCACCGTCAGTATCTACTTCATGCGCCAGCTGCACGTGATGATGAGTGCCGACCCAGGCTTCCGCACCAAGGGCCTGCTCACGGCCGTCATCTATCCGCCGTCGAACCGAGGGTCATGGACAATGGAAGAGTTCAACGTCATGATAGAGAAGCAGAAAAGCAACGCCGAGGTGGTGAAGCAGCGCTTGATGGCGTTGCCCTACCTGAAGGGCATCACCTGGTACAACGATATCTTCAACACCGATGCCAACGTGAAACTCGCCAACGGCGATAATATCGACATCATGTATATCACAGGCGACGAAGCGCGGATGTACGGCCTGACGCTCATAGAGGGCGAGCTGCCTAGCGACACGCTGTCGAGGCACGACTATGTCTGCGTAGCCAACGAGTCTGCCATCCGCTCGCTGGGTATCAAGGACATCGCGACCGACCAGGTGCAGTTTGCCGACCGCATCTGGTGGGGAGACGGTGTCGACCCCAACTACAACCCGCCCTACCGCATCGTTGGCGTGGTCCGCGACTTCAACAACGGACGGCAGTCGGAGCCCGTCAAGCCCCTGCTGTTGATGTTCGAGACGTGGCAGAAGGACTACGACATCTTAGACGCCCACCAGATGGAGGGGCGCAACTTCCTGTTCGACATCGCCGAAGGCCACGAGGACGACATCATCCGCGAGCTGAAAGGCCTCGAGATGGAACTTTTTGGCACCACCGAGCTCAAATACCAATGGGTGGAAGACCAGCGCCAGGACCTCTACAAGGAAGACCAGCGCACCGCCCGCATCTTCGTCACCTTCTCGCTGCTGGCCATCGCCGTGACGTGCCTCGGCGTGCTGGGCCTGATGATGTTCGACGTGCGCCGCCGCTTCCGCGAGATTGCCCTGCGCAAGGTGAACGGTGCCACCTTCCGCGACATCGCCCTGCTGCTCTCGCGCCGCTATCTCATCATCTTCGGCATTGCTGCCATAGCCTCGCTGCCCGTCAGCCTGCTCGTCATCCATCGGCTCATGGCCAGCTACACCATCCGCACCAGCTTCGCCTGGTGGATTCCGCTCGTGAGCATCGCCCTCATCCTCGCCCTCTGCACCCTCACGCTGTGGTATCAAGTGTGGAAGGCCACCCGCATAAAGCCCTATAAAGTATTGAAAGAGAACTAAACATGAAACAAGCATTTCGTATCATCAGCCGAATGAAGGGCTACACGGCGCTGTCGCTGCTGGGCCTCATCATCTCGCTCAGCGGCACCGTCATCATCAGCCGCTACCTCTATCAGGAGTGGACCATCGACCACTTCATGCCTGCCCTCGACCGCACCTTCCTCTGCTGCGTGCAGATTGAGGGGGAAGGCGACTGGCGTCCCATCGAGACCTTCGACCCCAACCACGAGTCACAATTCGTCTCGCCCGTCTTGAACCAGAGCGACGTGGAGTGCTGGACGAACATCCACCTGCGCGAGATGTATGCCGTCACGCCGGAGAAGGGCGAGACATTCTATCCCCAAGCCCTCAGCGTGGACAGTGCTTTCGCGCAGGTCTATCCATTAGAAGCGGTGGAAGGCACGCTGGAGCTGCGGGCCAAAGGCCAGTGCATGGTCAGCGAGGAGCTGGCGGCGCGGCTGTTTCCCGGCGAAAGCGCCGTGGGCAAGACCATTAACGTGGGCGACGGCGACGTGAACACCGTCGTGGGCGTGTTCCGCCAGCCCAGCACCAAGTCGAGCATCCGCTTCGACATTGCCGACTACGGCGACGGGGACTTCTACGCCCCTCAAAACAGCATTGCCATCGGAGTCGTCCGACTGCGCGAGGGGGCCAGCGTCAGTGACTACAACAAGCGCCAGCCAGAGCAGCGGTTGGGTATGTTCTCAGACCGCCCCGTGCGATATGGACTGCAGCCTTATACGCAGGAGCTGCAGAAGATTTTCGCCAAAGGCTATTGGGGTGAATATTCCTGTGTCGTTCCCAGCGCTTCAGCTGCCCACCTGTGGATGCTGCTCTTCGTGGCTGCGCTGCTGCTCGGCGTGGGATTGTTCAACTTCGTGAACCTCTTCGCCGTGATGCGTTCCCACCGCCGTCATGAGCTGCACGTGCGCCGTTGGAAGTTCGACGTAGCGCTCACGCTGGCTGTTATCTTCGGGTTGCCGCTGATAGCGAGCAGCATACCAACGAACTCATTCCACTCCCTTCGGGAGGGGTTAGGGGTGGGCTTCCAGTTCTTCATCTCCCTCGCCTTGCTCATGGTCAGCATCTACTTCATGCGGCAGCTGCACGTGATGATGAGTGCCGACCCAGGCTTCCGCACCAAGGGCCTGCTCAACGCCGTCATCTATCCGCCGTCGAACCGAGGGTCGTGGACACAGGGGGAATGGGAAGCCATGATGGAGAAGAAAAAGAGTCAGACAGAAGTCGTGCGGCAACGGCTACAGGCATTGCCCTACTTGAAAGGCATCGACGTGAATGAGGATTTCATCAACGGCAGCTTCCCCGTTGGGCTTGCTGACGGCAGCAGCATCGACATGCTGTACATGACAGGCGGAGCAGCTCGCATGTACGGCCTGCAACTGGTGGAGGGCGTGCTGCCCGACGACAGTCTGTCGATGAAGGACTATGCCTGCGTGGCCAACGAGGCGGCCATCAAGGCATTAGGCATCAAGAACCGCGAGACCGACCTCGTGCAGTTTGCCGACCGCATCTTCTGGACTGCTGCGAGTGAGAAATACAATCCGCCTTTCCGCATTGTGGGCGTCGTGCGCGACTTCAACACGGGCCGTCAGTCGGAGCCGGTGCGCCCGCTGATCCTCATGTTCTCGAAGTGGGAGAAAGACTTCCTGTTTGATGCCCGCCAGATGGAGGGACGCAACTACCTGCTCGATGTGGCCGAAGGGCACGAGGACGACATCATCCGCAACCTGAAGGACCTTGAGATGGAGCTCTTCGGCACCAGCGAGCTCAAATACCAGTGGGTGGAAGACAAGCGGCTTGAGCTTTACAAGGAGGATCAGCGCACGGCTCGCATCTTTGTCACCTTCTCGCTGCTGGCCATCGCCGTGACGTGTCTTGGCGTGCTGGGCCTGATGATGTTCGACGTGCGCCGCCGCTTCCGCGAGATTGCCCTGCGCAAGGTGAACGGCGCCACCTTCCGCGACATCGCCCTGCTGCTCTCGCGCCGCTATCTCATCATCTTCGGCATCGCCGCCGTGGCCTCGCTGCCCGTCAGCCTGCTCATCGTCCATCGGCTCATGGCCAGCTATACCATCCGCACCAGCTTCGCCTGGTGGATTCCGCTGGTGAGCATCGCCCTCATCCTCGTCCTCTGCGCCCTCACGCTCTGGTATCAGGTGTGGAAGGCAACCCGCATAAAACCCTATCAAATACTCAAAGAACAATAAAGCAATATGATTCAGACCAAAAACCTCAAGCGCACGTTTACTACTGAAGAAGTGCGCACCATCGCCCTCAACGGCGTGAACATCGAAGTCAGCGAAGGCGAGTTTGTCGCCATCATGGGCCCCAGCGGCTGCGGCAAGTCGACGCTGCTCAACATCCTCGGACTGCTCGACGCCCCGACGGAGGGCCAGTACCTGCTGGCCGGACAGGACGTGAGCCACCTCAACGAGCCGCAGCGCGACCAGCTGCGCAAGGGCCTCATCGGCTTCGTCTTCCAGAGTTTCAACCTCATCGACGACCTCAGCGTCGAAGAGAACATCGAGCTGCCGCTGCTCTACATGCGGATGCCCCGCAGCGAGCGCCGTAAGCGCGTGGAGGAGGCCATGCGCCGCATGGACATCAGCCACCGTGCCAAGCACTTCCCCCGCCAGCTCTCCGGCGGTCAGCAGCAGCGTGTGGCCATCGCCCGTGCCGTCGTCGCCCGTCCGAAAATCATCCTGGCCGACGAGCCTACGGGCAACCTCGACTCGAAGAACGGCCGCGAGGTGATGGAGCTGCTCAGTCAGCTGCACCAGGAGGGCGCCACCATCGTCATGGTGACCCACTCGCAGCGCGACGCCAGCTACGCCCAGCGCGTCATCAACCTCTCGGACGGCCAGGTGGTGCAGGATGTGGAGCTGTAGTAACGCAGACAGCATGACCTGAGGGCATAAACTGAAGGCAATAATGTTAAAAAGACGGGCCGCGGTGGATAACATCGCGGCTTTTCTTGCCGGTATCGGCAAAAAACAGTATCTTTGCAAGCGAGAATAGACAAAAAAGCTTGCCGATAGACGACGATGGAGTATATATCAGTGATGCAGTTTGCCGAGAAGTTCGGCATTTCGGAGCGTACAGCCCGCAACTACTGCGCGAGCGGAAAGATTGATGGAGCCTTCCTCACGGGAAAGACGTGGAACATCCCCGCCGATGCCATCCTTCCACAGCGCGGTTCTGCCCGTAAGCAGGCATCGCCCCTGCTTGCGATGCTACGCGAGCAAAAGGACGCGCGACTAAAGGGCGGTATCTACCACCGCACGCAGATAGACATGACCTATAACTCCAACCACATGGAGGGAAGCCGTCTGACGCATGAACAGACGCGCTACATCTTCGAGACAAACACTATCGGCATGACAGACGAGGTGGTCAACGTGGACGATATCGTTGAGACGGTGAACCACTTCCGCTGCATCGACTACATCATCGACCATGCTGAGGAACCGATAACGGAGTCTATGGCCAAGCAGCTCCATCTGTTGCTCAAGACGGGGACGTCGGACAGCCGTAAGGACTGGTTTGCCGTTGGCGACTACAAGCGGTTAGCCAACGAGGTGGGCGGACAGGACACTTGTCAGCCCAAAGAGGTTCACCGGCAGATGAAGGCTCTCATCAGCGATTATCACCACTATAAGCGGAAAACGCTGGAGAATATCCTCGACTTTCATGTAAGATTCGAGCGCATCCATCCTTTCCAGGACGGCAACGGTCGAGTGGGGCGACTGCTCATGTTCAAGGAGTGTCTGGCCAGTGACATCGTGCCTTTCATCATCACCGACGACCTCAAGTTCTTCTATTATCGAGGACTGCACGAATGGGGACACATTGACGATTACCTCACCGACACGTGCCTCACAGCCCAAGACCAGTACAAATCACTACTGAACTATTTCAAGATAGGTTACAAATGATAAAGCAAAGGAAGGAAAACCACTATGCCACGTAAGACCGACGGAATACTGTTCGAGCTGCAGCCACGCCCTACGAAGGGCGACGACGGCAAGCCGCTGCTCTATGCCGAGCCTGTCATCCTGCGCAAGTACAACCTCGACGACATCGACGACTTCTGCGCCCGCTACCGGCATACCAGCCGCGGCGAGATGAAGCGACTCTTCGACCTGCTCAGCGAGGTGACCACCACTTGGCTGAGCGAGGGCTGCCGCGTAGAAACGCCCTTCGGCTCGTTTGCACCCAAGCTGAAGCTGCTGGGCGACCATACCGAGCCCGACAAGGTGACGGGACACGACGTGAGATACGGCGGCATAGAGTTCATCCCCTCGAAGCAGTTCGTCAGCGATGCCGACTGCTCGCACTCTGGCTTCCGCCGCCTGAAGACCTCCGTAGGCAACAGTCAGATGAACGACCCCAAGACGATGGAAGAGGCCCTGCGCCAGAGATGCCGCAACGGCTATACCACCATCAGCACCTTCATGGAGTTCAGCCACCTGAAGCGCAAGTCGGCCAAAGCCTATCTCGACAGCCTCTGCGAGGGCGACCATCCGCGTCTGCGCCGCTATCATGAAGGAAGGACGTGGCACTATCTACTCCTTCCGACCACTTCCCCTGTTAAAAAATAAGCTGGCAGCGCTTGCTGCCAACATCGTCGCCGCCCGTTGCCATGATTGGCAGCGGGCGCTGCCAATATCATCCCCGCACGCTGCCAACACAGCGCCTGCCGGGTTTCCCCCTTATTATCGGCACCTCCCCACCCGATTACCGGCACCTTTCTCCTCGATAACCGGCACCTCTACACCCGATTACAGGCACCCCTCTCCCTTCGACTAAGCACTTCCCTCTCCTGAATTTACTAAGCCGCAGGTGGTGAAGGAGGTGGATATGGTAGTAACCGTAATGGAAATAGAAGACACAATGGAAAAATAAAATGAACGATTCTGCGTTTCATGTGTATGCTGTCAAAACAAGGCGATGGTGAGTACCAATCGTCCTCAAAAAAATCAATTATGAAACAGAGAATCATTTCAATGCTGGCAGTCGCCACAATGATGATGGGAGCCAGCGCACAGGGAACGGAGCGAACCAAAGCAGACGTAGGAGGATTCTTCTTCGGTGACTCCTTGAAGTTAGACAGCATGTACAACTACTGGAACGACTTCGTGACCCAGCACCCGAACGACGAGATCGCATGGCGTAATCTCTTCGATGTATCGGAAAGCAAGGTTTACCAGATGTTGAACCAGAGGATGCAGCATTCCGAGCGTCCAAGAAACCTGCGGGCTGTGGAGGACTATCGCAAGCAGCTAAACGTGGTAGGTCGCATGGAGAAGGCCATCCCCGGCACCTATACCTTCTATTATAGTGCCTACCAAGGCGGCTACAAGCCCGAGGTGCCCGAAGGAGCAGACGTGACGACGTTGTTCATGCACACCGAGGCTTACGCCGATTCGGCCATCGCCAAGCTGCCCGACGACTCCTGGGCAGACGACTATGAACTATGGATACAGTATCTCATTCCAAAGCGCGACACCGTACGGCTCACCCGACTGTTGACACGCTACTATGAGAGCGGGCAATATCCCGAGGAGTTGTTGCAGTACCACTTCAACGAACTGCAAGGCATGGAAGAGGGCGGTGTCTATATCGCTCCCCATCCGGGCGAAATGGTCGGCAAACTCATCCTGCAGCATGTGCTGGGCGTTCATAAGGATAAGATACTCTACGACGAGGATGCCGCTATGAACCCCGAATATGTGAAAGATGTGTTTGGACACATTGGCATCCCCTTCAACGATGACGTATGGAATCAGTTGTGGACGACGTGGCAGGACAAGACACTGGCAGCCATCATGCGCTACATCTTCGACCACTCCAAGCGCCCCGTCTATCTCTCAGCTCACGACATGTGGCTATACACGCTCGGGCAAGGACTTTCCGACGAACTGAAGGCCTGCCTTTATAACGAGGGACTGACCATGCACTACTCGGCTAAGCCATACGACAACAGAAGTGTAAAACGTCGCAATATAGAGCAGCGTTACCGTCTGGAGTATCTGCGCATGCCGTTCCATCCAGAAATCAAGAACACGCAACGCTTCTCGGGCTCAACCGATGGCTACGCCATGAACTATCTGCGCCTGCTGCGCGACCAGTTGCTCTACTACAAGCAGTACAAACCCGAGCGCTACCAGTGGCTGAGTGACATCTTCCGCGACATCATCAGCCAGTTGGAGAAGAAGAACTACGATGTGGACGAATTCAAAGACTATCTGCTATGAGTATCTTCCGTCTTCATCCCCTACGCCAGCAGACCGACGAGCAGCTGATGGCAAAGGCTGCGACGGGCAGCGATACAGCTTTCGAAGAGCTGTATCGCCGCTATGCCCGACGGCTGAAGGGCTTCTTCTTCCTGCAGTTGGGCGGCGACGAGGAGTTGGCTGCCGACGCCACGCACGACGTGTTCCTGCGGGCTTATGAGGCCCGGAGCCGATACCAGGAGGGACGCAGGGTCAGCACCTGGCTCTTCACCATCGCCTACAATCTCTGCCGCAACCACTACCGCAGCAATGCCTACGAGGCGCAGCTGCTGGCTACCCTCGATGCCGAACCCATCACCAACGAGCAGATGGAGGTGCAGCTCGATGCCGCCTCACTCGACCAAGCCTTAGAGCAGGTGCTCTCAGAGCTGCCCGCCCCCTTGCACCAACTCTTCTCGCTCCACTATCAGGAGGAGCTGACCATCCCGCAGGTGGCCGAAATCGTCGGCATCCCCGAGGGCACCGTCAAGTCGCGCCTCCACAAGACCATGAACATCATCCGCAAAAAACTCAAGAAATATGAAGAATAACATCACCAACGACGAGATCATACAGTCGGCCCGCCGCCAGCGCCAGGCCATAGACAGTCAGATGAGCGTTGCCCCGTGGCAGCCACGTCGCCGTCAGAGCCATACCATTGCAGCCATCATCGCCATCGCCGCCAGCCTCGTCAGCTTCATCGCCGGCTATGGCATCCGAGGAAAAGTATCCCAGCCCGAAACCCAGCTGCTGGCACAGACCGTCGTCGTGCAGCACGACACCATCAGGCAAGTAGCGACCGTCCGCGACACCATCTATCAGACGCGCGTCGTCACCCGCTACGCTCAGCCCCTCGTGGCTCAACAAGCCTCCGAGTCCCACCCCTCTTCCCCCGACGAGCAGCCATCCCCTGCAGAAATGGCCTGCTCCATGCTCTGCGACGACATCCCCTACGAGCTGTTGGCTACCCCGTAATATTTGGCAAGGCGTGCGGAAATGCACGTAAAGCGTTCGATAGCGCACAGGATGAGACAAGGACGCGATAAAGCATAGTGCTGTAGTTCAGCGGATTAGGCGTTTGGCACGGATTTTGAAAGAAGGAAAGTGTCAAACCCTCATCCGAAATGAACGTACGATTAATTATACTCTCACTTTTCTGTTTGTCCATAGAGGCAGCGGGCCAGACGGACTCCCTGCGGCTTTCGCTGAGCGAGGCTATCAGGCTGGCGCAAGAGCAGTCGAGCGATGCTTTGGCGGCGCGCCACTCACTGGAGGCGGCCCAATGGAGCTACCGCTACTATCAAGCCAACTACCTGCCATCGGTAACGCTGAGCAGTTCGCCCTCGCTGAACCGGCAAATCAGCAGCATCACGCAGCCCGACGGAACCAATGTGTTCGTCAGGCAGAACCAGTTGAATACCGACTTGTCGCTCAACATCAGCCAGAACGTGACGCTGACGGGCGGCACCCTGTTCCTGCGAAACAACCTGCAAAGGCTCGATGAGTTTGAACAAAAGACGCACGGCTACAGCAGCGTGCCCTTCTCCATCGGCTATCAGCAGAACCTCTTCGGACACAACAGCCTGCGGTGGGCACGGCGCACCGAACCGCTTCGCTACAGCATCGCCCGCAAACAGTATCGCGAGACGATGGAGCTGATAGCCTCACGTGCAAGTACTTATTTCTTTATGCTGGCCTCAGCCCAGACGAACCTGGACATAGCCCGGCAGAACTACGCCACGAGCGACACGCTGCTCGGCTTTGCCCGCCGTCGCTACGAGCGTGGCAGCATTACGGAAAACGAGATGCTGCAGCTGGAGGTGGGCAAGCTGACGGAGGAGACAAACCGCCTGAATGCCGAAGCCGAGGTGGAGGATGCCATGCTCACGCTGCGCTCCTACCTCGGCATCAAGGAAGAGGTGCCGCTGATAGTGATGCCCGATACGCTCATCAATGCCGAGGTGGTGAATGCCGACGAGGCGCTGGCACTGGCATTAGCGAACAATCCCGACCCTGAACAGCTGCGGCTGAACGTCGTTGAGAGCCAGAGCGCGCTGTCGTCGGCCAAGGCCAACCGCGGTCTGAAGGCCGACCTCTATCTGCAGTTCGGCCTCTCGCAGAAGGGCACAACGCTGAAAGAGGCCTACACGCAGCCACTGAACCAGCAGTATGTGAGCATGACGCTCTCGCTGCCACTACTCGATTGGGGACGCGGACGGGGCCAGGTACGCGTGGCCCGTTCGCGCCTGGAGCTGACGCAGACGCAGAGCGAGCAGGCCATGCAAGACTTCCGGCTGAACGTGCTGAAGATGGTTCGGCAGTACAATCTGCAGTCTTACCGCGTGAAGATTGCCTTCCGTACGCGTGAGACGGCGCTGCGCCGCTACGAGGTGGCCCGCTGGCTCTACCTGCAAGGCCGCACGACGCTGCTGGAGTTCAACACGAGCATCAACGAGAAGGATGCTGCGCAGCGCTCCTTCATCAATGCGCTGCAGACGTATTGGAGCCTGTATTATGGATTGAGAAGCCTGACGATTGGACAATTGGACAATTTACGATTGGACAATTGCAGGCAATCGTCAAATAGTGAAATTGTCAAATAGTAAAATATAAAAAGATGGACATAAAGATACCGAAGAAGCCGTGGTACATGAGGTACCGCAAGTACATTGCCGGCGGAGCCGTGCTCGCCGCACTGATGATTTATGCCCTGGTGCTGCAACTCGGGCCGCGCACGCTGAAGGTGAAAATTGCCAACGAGCAGATAGCAACCGTCGCAGAGGGCGACTTCCTGGAGTATATCGACGTGAACGGCATGGTGGTGCCATCCATCAGCATACGGGTGAACGCAAAGGAAGGCGGCACGGTGGAACGCATCTGCTGCCACAACGGCGACGTGTTGAAACGTGGCGACACCATACTCGTCCTGTCAAACCCGAGGGTTTTGGAGGAGATGGCGGCCGAACGGCAGAACTACGACCTGCAGCAGATGCAGCACCGACGGCAGCTCATTGAGATGCAGCAGAGGAGTATCACCCTGCGCAGTCAGGCGCTGCAAGCCAACTTCGAACTGAAACAGATGGCGCAGAACTACGAGCTGGCCGAGGAAGAGGCACGCATGGGCGTCAGAAGCAAGGCGCAGCTGCAGGTGGCACGCGACGAGTATGACTACAACCGTCAGCGCACGCTACTGAACATAGAGAACCTGCACCAGGACTCGGTGCTGAATGTGATTGGCCGCCAGCTCATCGAGCAGCAGATGGCGATGGAAGCGCAGAAGCTGGACAACAGCAACCGCCGCGGCAGCGCCCTCGTCGTGGTAGCTCCTACCGACGGGCAGATAGGCAATCTCAATACTTCCATCGGCGTTCAGGTGTCGGCAGGCGAGCAGATAGGCGAAATAGGCGTGCTGACCGACTTCAAGGTGACGGCCCGACTCAACGAGTACTACATAGACCGCGTGCAGAGCGGCCTCTCTGCCACAGCCGAACAGAAAGGGCGCCGCTATGCTTTCGAGGTGAGCCGCACCACCCCGCAGGTGCAGGAACACAGCTTTGCCGTGGAGCTGCGCCCTGTGGCTTCACTACAGGAAAGCCCCCTGCGCCCCGGACAGACGCTGCGCCTGCAGATAGAGCTGGGCAAGCCCGAACGCCGCCTCATCATTCCTCGTGGCAACTTCTATGCCCAGACGAGCGGCCAATGGGTGATGCTCGTCGACAAAACAGGGCGCTGTGCCCGGCGGGTGCCCATCAAGCTGGGCCGGCAGAACACAGCGCACTATGAAGTGGTAGATGGTCTCCGCGCCGGCGACCGCATCCTGATTAGCGGCTACGATGCCTTCGGCGACGCGGAGATTGTGAAGTGGTAGTTGCGAGGCCGGTTTACTCTGTGAAATCGACCAGGATGCGGAACACCTTGGCGGGTGCCTGCATCCACTGCTGCATGGCAGCCTCGGCCTCGGCGGGCTTCACGCAGGCAGAAATCAGGATGTCGTAGGGCGGATTGTTCTTCTCCAGATAACGGATGACGCCCTCGAAGTCTTCGGGCAGGGCATTGCGCGAGCCGCGAATGTCCAGTTCCTTCTGCACGAAGAGCTTCGTGGTGAACTGCACGTCCTGCTTGGCATAGCCGATGCAGACCACACGGCCCGTGAAGGCCACCTCGTTGACGGCCATCTGATAGGTGACAGGCGCACCTACGGCCTCGATCACCACGTCGGGACCGGCGCCGCCGGTGATTTCCTGCAGGCGCTCGTGTACGTTCTCCTTAGCCGAGTTGATGGTGTAGTCGGCACCCAGCGAGCGCACGATGGCGAGCTTCTCGTCGTCCATGTCGCAGGCAATGACCTTGGCACCACGCACCAGCGCCCGCACCACGGCTCCCACGCCCACCATGCCACAGCCAATGACCATCACCACGTCGGTATCGACCACCTGTCCGCGGCTCACGGCATGGAAGCCCACCGACATGGGCTCGATGATGGCCGCATGCTTCACGGTGATGTCGCCGATGGGAATAATCTTCTGCCAGGGCACGGCAATATAGTCGCACATGGCACCATTGCGCTGCACGCCCAGCGTCTCGTTGTGCTGGCAGGCGTTGTAGCGACGGTTGCGACACGAGGGGCAATGCCCGCAGTTGGTGTAGGGATTGACGGTGACGGCCATTCCCTTCTTGAGATGCGCAGGCACCTTCTCGCCCATTTCGTCGATAACGGCCCCTATCTCGTGGCCGGGAACGACGGGCATCTTCACCATGGGGTTCTGTCCCCTGTACGTGTTGAGGTCGCTGCCGCAGAAACCTACGTACTGTATGCGCAGCAGCACCTCGTCGGCCCCGCACTGGGGCTTCTCCATTTCAACCACCTTCATGACTGAAGGTTCTGTAATCTGAATTGCTTTCATATTGTTGTTGTCTTATTCACTCATATTCTTGATATAGGGCAGCTCCTCGAGCTGGTCGAAGCCGAAGACGCGGCGGGCGTTGTCGGCAAGGAAGAGCCGTTTCTGCTCGTCGGTGAGCTCCGCTGACTTGACGACGAAGTCGTACGACATGCGATAGGTGATGGCGGTGATGGTGCGCGGATAGTCGCTGCCCCACATCAGCTTCTCCCACCCCACCTCGTCGGCAGCCTCGCGAATGGCGCTGATGGCCGAGGGGAAGGGATAGAACTCGTCGTTGAAGAGCCAGGTGATGCCGCCGCTCTCTATGTAGACGTGCTCGTGGCGGGCCAGCCGTATCTGGCTCATCCAGCCCGGGCGGGTTACCATGCCGAAGTGGCCGATGACGATGGTCAGCGCGGGATGGCGCTCAATGAGCTCCTCCATCATGGCCGTCTGCGCGTCGCCGTCGTGCAGCTCTATGCCCAGCATCACGCCCTCGCGCTCCATCTGGCTGAGCACCTGGTGGAAGTCGGCATTGCGCAGAAAGTCCTTAGGCAGGCGGGCGGCAGGCACCTTCAGCCCCCTGAAGCCGCGCGCCATGAGGCTGCGGGCCTCGGCAGCAAACTCGCCCTCGCGCCGCCAGTCGGGCATGCCGAACACGAAGAAGCGATGGGGGAAGCGCTCCTGCACCGTCAGCAGATAGTCGTTCTGCAGTCCGTCGATGAACTCCTGGGTGACGACGGCGGCCGACACCTGCGCATAGTCCATGTTCGAGAGGAACACCTCGGCCGAGTTGCGCCCGTCGATCATGAAGGGAGGCAGCATCTGCCGCTCTTCGCCAAAGAACATACTCCGGCTGCGATTAGGCTCCAAGGGATGAATGGACTGGCCGTCCACCACGGTATTTACGTTTAGCCACAAATGAGCATGAGCATCAATTATCTTCATAGCGGTAGCCAATTTTTCACTTTTCACTATTCACTTTTCACTTAAAATCTTCTCAAGTGTTTGCCCATGACACTCGCTGTTGGTCACCGATAATGTTGCGTACCTCGCGCACCAGCTTCCAGTCGATGGGTTCGGCCAGATAGCCAAGGTTCTTCTGGATAGCCTCCGGACGCGTGGTGCTGAACACCGTCGAGGCGATGCGGGGCTCGGAGCAGGCAAACTGCATGGCCAGCTTTTCAATGGGGTAGCCCTTGGCCTTGCAGTGCTCGGCGGCCTTCTTGCAGGCCATGACCAGCAGCGCCGGAGCCGGATGCCAGGCGGGCACGCCGCGCTCGGTGAGCAGACCCATGGAGAAAGGCGATGCCGAGAGCACGCCCACGCCGTGCATCTCGAAGAAACCGAGGAAGTCTACGAGCTTATCGTCGCACAGACAGTAGTGGCAGAAGTTCATCACACTCTCCACCGTGCCCTCGGGCGAATGCTCAATGACATACTTCAGGTTCTCCAGCTGCAGGTCGGTGCAGCCCACGTGCTTCACCACACCCTGCTGCTTCAGCTCGTGCAGGGCGGGCAGCGTCTCGTTGACCACCTTGTCGAGTCCGCCCTCCATGCGTCCCTGGAACTCAATGTCGTGCACGTTGATGATGTCGATATAGTCGATGTTCAGGCGCTCCATGCTCTCATAGACGCTCTCCTGGGCGCGCTTGGCGCTGTAGTCCCAGGTGTTTACGCCATCCTTGCCGTAGCGCCCCACCTTCGTCGAGAGGATGAACTTCTCGCGCGGAATCTGCTTCAGCGCCTTGCCCAGCACCTGCTCGGCCTTGTAATGGCCGTAATAGGGCGACACGTCGATCAAGTTGATACCTGCCTCGACCGCGGCCAGCACGGCGTCGATGCCGCGCCCTTCGTCGAAGTCGTGGAACACACCGCCCAGCGACGATGCGCCGAAGCCTACCGCCGAGACCTTCAGTCCGGTCTTTCCTAATTCTCTGTACTCCATATTGATATGTAATGTTATTGATATTGTGTTACTGTAATGGTCAGCAAATGTACGAAACTTTTTTCTATTCCGCAAGCAATCGCTTAATTTTTTCCGATTCCTTTCCTTTTTGGCAACCTAATCATAGCCTTGGATAGCTTTCCCTTTGCGTTTTGTATCGAAACGCCTTCCATTTTGATACAAAACGCATTCCGTTTCCATACAAAACGTCCCCCGTTTTGATACAAAACGCAAAACGCGAAGAAATTCATTCCTATCAGAACCGTTTTCCATGAAGAATACAAGGTATTCAGCTCGAACGCTACGAGTTGCTGCTCCGCCGCTGCCCAGGCATCGCCCGCCATCTCCCCCTGAATGCCATCGCCTCGTTCTTGCGTCCCGTTGGTAGCAAGCAGCAAAGCCGAGCGCCTTTGCGTCACTCCCAAGACCATCAGCATAATCCGAAAGGATATCACTTTCGGCAAGGATTAGCCACATAATTTACAACAACTCTAAAAAAGTGGGAAAACCGTGACCAATTTTCATGGAAAGTTCGTAACTTTGCAGCTGAATATTCACGCAAATACGTATTTATCATGGCAACGGTAGTATTACAGGTTCCAGATGAGAGCTTGGTTTCAAAGGTAAAGAACGCTTGCAAGATGCTTGTGGGCGTGACTTCTGTCAGGGTACAGAAATCGACTCCTAAAGTTGATGACATCACAAAAACTGCCCATTACAAAGAAGCTATGGATGATGTC
>CACXYH010000022.1 GCA_902771785.1 uncultured Prevotellaceae bacterium | reverse complement strand
CAGCGAGCAGCAACGCGAATGCGCAAAGTCCATAAACAATTCTTTTCATGAGCAGTTCTGTTTTTTATTTGACAATAAGTTTCTTGCCGTTGATGATGTAGATGTTCTTACCGATGGACTGTACTTGTTGCCCATTCAGGTTATACGCCTTACCTACCTCTCCACCTGTAGCAGTAATTACGTCAATGCCATTAATTTGCTGTTTTACAAATGTAGCCTGCCCGGTAGCATAAGTATAGCTGCCATCTGTCAGCATATAGCTGATAGTATGCTCACCAATCTCTAAGGAAGTTGCATCGATGTCAAGCCTATATGTATTACTCCCCATTTGAGGTGCATCGCTTACAAGGGCTTCTCCTTCGTCTAACTGATAGACCATACGCAAATTCTCTGCAGTGAGGCCATTAGACTTTAAGAAAGTGACAAACCGTACGCTTGTCATACTTCCATCATTACCAAACAAAGCATAGTTCAATGTATGAAAACCTTCGGATAGTTGTGTAAGGTCTGCTTCAAGATGAATCATACCTGCACTTACAGAACCACTGATAGCACTACTAAGATCTCTGTCGAACCAATAGATATACTTCTGCGCCTTCATTCCTTTTAGGAAAGAAGCGAACCGCACGCTTGTCATGCTCCCATCAAGGTCGTCAATCAAAGCAAAATTCAGCGTATGGAACCCATACGTAAGGCTTGATATGTCGGCATCAAGATGCATCCGCCCAGCAGTTGCTTCACCTTGATTGGCTGCATCGACGTTTCTGTCGAACCAATAGCGGTATTGTTGCCCACTTGTTGTCAAGCTCAGACAAAGAAACAACAGAATGATGTATTTTTTCATAACAGCCCCTATTAATTCTCTATTTCTACGTCAATACCCAGTTTGCCATCAGCATCTGTTTGGGTGGACACGTTGATGCTCTTAATAGTCGGAAGGTCTAACTTAGGCGAGAAAGGGAACTGACCTGCATATATTCCAATGGAGGGGGCTACGTCAGACTTCGTTTTATAATCAAAACTACGCATTGCGTCTACATCAAACAAATAACTATCCTGATTCCAGTCAAATATGGAAGCCAAGCCGTTCGTATAGCTTACATTTTTATGCAATGGAGAAGTAGAAACTTCTTCACCAAGTTCCAAAGCATAAATGGTATTTGTAACAGAGCAGCCAGCCCACCAGGATGTCATTGAAAAACAAACGCAGTCCTCATAAGTTGCCATCGGGCCTGAACCAACAATACAATTCTTAAACACAGCACTTCCATAGCCACCAAAACCCGAGCAGCAAACTACGCTATTATAGCAGTTAAGAGAACTCCACCCATTAACGGATAGCTCCCTAATCTTACAGTTAGATATTATGATATTGTCAACGCCTTGAATTTGGAAGAATTCTGCAACAAAACATTTGCGGACAATAAGCTGTCCCAGACTTTTGACATCCAAATTACACGTTATTCCGTATATGCCAGTATCAATGCCCTCAATAACCAAGGTTTTATCTTCAGCACCAGTGATAGAGACATCAAGGCGACCAGGACCTGTAAGTTTGGTTGCATCTGGGCCTGTCATTCCCGCTCCGCGCAAGGTGATGGCTTTCGTAATTTTACAATCACCATTGAAAAGACCACTTGACAATGTGATGACATCACCATCTTCGGCAGCTTCCACAGCTTCCTTTAGCGCGTCAATTCCTGTAAATGACGTTAGCTTGCCGTCATGCTGCAAGGCAGCGAATGTTGCATAAGCACTTTGTGCAGATAATTTTCCAATCGAGAAAAATAATGCAAGAAAGAGGATAATCGTTTTTTTCATTTCTTTATTTATACATTATTTGCCTACAAACACCCCAGACTTAGCTTTTTAAATCATTTTCGTTTTGCTTACGGCAAAAGAAAAAGGCGCAGGTGTCTGTTCTTCAGCCCATCCTGGACTCACAGGCCCAGCACGCACTATATATAATAAGAGGTATATAGAAACGCACCACGCAGACGCCTCGGTTGTCATCTGTCTGTTGTGATGTTACGGATTTGCGAGATTCGTGAGCCACAACGACAGACGTTCGAAAACGTCTTTCTCAATACCATAAGACCGCCCGCTCACCCGTTCTTAGGCTAACAAGCGATGCTGCAAAGATACAGCAAAAGCGCGAGACGACAAAATTGGAAACCCTAAAAAATGCAAATTGCTGGACAATGCATCATCCTTTGCGCAACAATAGTAAAGGGTTCTGAAAGAATTAAAGCATCATTTATTCATTAGTTACATTAAGGCAAACATATTTCAAAAAAGATTTTGCAAAAGCTTCTGTCATCTGTCATATTTTGGCTCTAAATGATTGATAATGAGCAATATAACTCAAAATCAAACCATCATTTTCGGTCATATTCGGTCATATTCAGTCATGTTTCATCAGACCAAAGCGGCACTTTAGCACACCTAAAGCGGCACTTTAGCCTACCTAAAGCGGCACTTCAGCACACCTAAAGCGGCACTTTAGCCTACCTGAAACGGCACTTCAGCACACCCAAAGTGCCGTTTTTATCCACTTTTCCCCCAAAAACATGACCGAATATGACCGAATATGACGGATGGTTTTACACTTATCTTGCTAATACTCTGCAGTTTATACGCAAAATATGACAGATGACCGAAGAAATCAATTTCTCAAAAAAATGTGCAAGACTACTGAAGGGACTTTCCAGGCTCAGACGGTCGATAGCCCTATCTCCATGACCTTCTGCTCGAAGTCGGCGCGGGAGCCGATGGCTTTGCTCTTGATGCGCGCCCGATAGGCGTAGATGCTGTTGGGCGAATAGCGCAGGAACTCGGCAATGCGCGAGCTCTCGCTGATGCCCAGACGGATGAGGGCGAAGATGCGCAGGTCGGTGTTCAGGCGGCTGGCGCCCTGCGGCACGATGCGCTCTTCGGGGCGCAGCAGGGCGTTGAAGTCGTCGACAAACGTGGGGAAGAGGTGAAGAAACACGCGGTCGAAGTTGTCGAGCAGCTCGCTCAGTTCCGTCTCCTTGAGCTGCTCTGAGCTGGTCATGCGCAGCAAGTCGGCGTGCTGGTTGGCCTTGAGCTTGCGGTTCACCTTGATGCGATAGTTGTCGAGTTTGTCGATGTATTCCGAGCAGATGCTGAGGAACTTACCCAGGTATTCGTCCTTCACGCGGTTGGAGTCGTTCATACGGAGTACGGCGAGCTTCAGCTGGCCGTTGGTCTCGCTGAGCAACTGGTTGGTGGCCTGCAGTTCGTCGTTGGCCGTCTTCAGCTCGTTGCGGGCTCCGGCCAGCTGACGGCGCTTCTTTTGCACGTAGTAGAGCAGGGCGAGCAGGCCCACGAGCAGCAGGCTGATGAGACCGATGGTCCAGAGCAGCCGGTTGTTGGCGGTCTGCAGCTGCTGCTTATACTCATCGTTGATGCGCGTGACGACGGGTGCCACGAGCCACGAGCGCATGTGGGTGCTGAAGCGCGTGAGGCATTGCCAGCTGAAGTCGATGTAGCGGTGGGCGCGGTCAATCTCGGAGCCTTCGTTGATGAGCGTCTCGGCCAGACTCCACAGGGCGCCCTGGTCCATGATGGCGTTGCGAATATCGACGAGTGCCGACTGTGCCAGCCAGTAGCGCTGCATGCTCGTGTTGCCCTGCTGGCCATAGATGGTCGAGCGGTAGTAGGCCATGATGGCCCACGCCCGGCTAGCGGGCTGGCACTGCTGCTGCCACCGGTCGCAGTAGTGCATGGCCTCGTCGAGCTGCATCTCGTTGGAGAGGGCAATGGTTCGCAGCTGCAGCCAGACGGTCGACGTGGTGTCTAACCGTTGCTGGAGCGAGTCGAAGTATTGGCCTGCCTGCGCAAAAAACTGGTCGCGCAGGCGGCTGTCGTGCGAGTAGTAGGCCATTTCGCCATAGAGATGGTTCAGTCCCAGCAGATAGACCGTCAGCATGCTGTCGCTGAGCACGGCGGTGTCTATCTGGCTGAAGTGCAGCCGCGCCTCGTTGTAGAAGCCCGACTCGGTGAGCTGGTCGGCCAGCGCAATGAGTGTCTCGGCATAGTAGTCGCGGCGCCTCAGCTGCTGCGCCAGGTCGATGCACTGGTATTGGTAGGCGATGGCCGAATCGTTTACGAAGGGAATGTACTCCTGATAGATGCGGCGGGTGCGCTCGAAGCGCTGCCCGAGGTCTGTGGTTTGCTGCAGATCTGCCTTGAGCGAGGCGATGTGCTCGGTCTTTTGCTGCAGGTAGATGCGCGACGAGTCGATGGCTGCATCGAGTATGCCGTAGAGTGCGTTCACGTCTGTCTGGCTGTCGGCGCAGGCATGCGTAGCGAGACAAAGCAGGGCAAAAGCCGTCAAAAGTTTTCTTAACATGCTGTTTTAGTTATTGTTGTTGGGTGCAAAGGTAATGATTTCCTGGCATAAAACGCAAAAAAAACAATAATAATTACTTTTCGTCTATATATTTTCTGCAGAAGCATCTATATTTCCAGGCACCTATACCAACTGTTATTACACTGATTATCAGCACTATCACAAATAAGCACATCCAAAATAATCTATATTTCCACCTTGATGAGATAACAGCGAGTGGGTTTTATCCATAATTTTGCACCAAGAATTTGCTACTACAAGCTAACAATAACAACACCTATTAATAACTGTAATAAAAATGAAAGAAAAAACAAAACTAACCGCGATGAGGCGAATAGCATTCGCCTTGTTTGCCATGCTTCTTTCGACGACGGTACGTGCTCAACTCTCTAACGTGTCGGGTACGGTCATCGACGAGACAGGTGAGCCCGTGATAGGTGCCTCTGTCGTAGAAAAAGCAAACGTGAAAAACGGTACCATCACTAACATGGATGGTAAGTTCATGCTGAAAGTAAGAGAGGGAGCCGTGCTCACTTTCTCTTACATTGGTTTCTCCACTCAGGACGCGAAGGCCGCCAACGGCATGACCGTTACCCTGAGGGAAGACGAGAACACGCTGCAAGACGTGGTGGTCATTGGCTACGGCGTGCAGAAGAAGAGCGTCGTCACGGCATCGATTGCCAAGGTGAGCGCCGACGACCTGGAAGGCAAGACACGCCTGCGCGCCGAAGATGCGCTGAAGGGTATGGCTGCCGGCGTGCAGGTCACCTCGGCCTCGGGTCAGCCGGGCGCCAAGTCGCTCATCCGAATCCGTGGCATCGGTACCATCAACGACTCTGAACCTCTTTATATTATCGACGGCATGCCTACCAACCAGGACGGTATGGAAAGCGTGAACCCCGAGGACATCGAGAGTATGGAAGTGCTGAAGGATGCTGCTTCAGGCGCCATCTACGGTGCACGGGCTGCCAACGGCGTCATTCTCGTCACCACGAAGAAGGGAAAGATCGGCAAAGCACAAATCAACTACAACTTCAGCACGGGCTGGCAGTCGGCCTGGAAGAAGCGCGACGTGACCGGAGCTGTCGACTATGCCATCTTGCAGAATGAGCGCAAGATACAGAACGGACTGGCTCCCCTCTATGCCGACCCCTACAATATTATCGATGCCAACGGCGACAAAGTCACAGGCTTTGGCACCAACTGGCAGGAACTGCTCTTCAACGACAATGCACCCATCACCCAGCACGACATCAGCATCAGCGGTGCATCGGAGCAGGCCAACTACTACCTCTCGCTGGGCTACTTCACCCAGGAGGGTATCGTGGGCGGCAACTACGGACAGTCGAACTACGACCGTCTGACCATCCGCTCAAACAACAACTACACGCTGTTCGACGCCTCGAAGGAGCGCTCGTTCCTGAACAGGCTCGACCTGGGCGCCAACATCGCTTATATGCGCGTGCACAGCACTGGCATTGATGCCAACAGCACCTGGGGTTCGCCCCTGGGCTCGGCCCTCTATCTGGCCCCCACGCTGCCCGTCACGCTGCGTGCCGGCTACGACGCCAGCAACAACCCCTACATCGGTCAGCGCATGATCGACCAATATCCGCAGTACGACATGTATACGGATGCCAACGGCAACCCCTACACCGTGCCCAACTTCATCGGCAGCTATCAGGAGCAAAACAACCCCATCGCCATGATGCAGGGCAACCCCAACAAGAACTGGAGCCACAAGTTCATGCCTAAGTTCTCGCTCGACCTGCAACTGTGGGACAACCTGAAGTATCACTTCACCTACAGCGCCGAGCTCTCTTTCTGGGGCTACGATGCTGCCACGCTGCAGAAGTACTACCTCTCGGGCAACAACAACGCCGACCACACCTCGGCCACGGCCTACAAAGGCAACAACTCGACATGGCAGGTGGAGAACACGCTGACCTACGACAAGCAGCTGGGCAAGCACACCATCGGCGTAGTGCTCGGACAGAGCGCCCTGAAGTCGAAGGGCGACGAGCTGGGCGGTTCGCACTGGTATCTGGTAAATCCCAACAAGCCTTCTCTCAACTACACCACTGGCGGCGACCTGGAACTGACCACTGATGCCGACGGCAAGGTGACGGGCGCCAAGAGCCTCGTCGGTGCATGGGGCGGCCCCTACGTGGAGCATCGGCTGAGCTCGCTCTTCGGCCGCATCAGCTACAACTACGACGAGCGCTACATGCTGCAGGCCACTGTGCGTCGCGACGGCAGCTCGCGCTTCGGTTCGAACAAGAAATATGGCACCTTCCCCTCTGTGTCGGTCGGATGGAACGTGATGAACGAGCAGTTCATGGAGCCCACCCGCAACTGGCTCAGCAACCTGAAAGTGCGTGCCAGCTGGGGTAAGAACGGCGTCGACAACTTCCCCGACTTCCGCTTCAGCACACAGACTACTACCGGCGGCAACAACAACTACTACTTCGGCAAGCAAGCTGGCATGATCTACGGCTCGAAAGCCGACCATTTGGCCAACGAAGACCTGAAGTGGGAAGAGAGCGAACAGACCGACTTGGGAATCGACTTCGGTTTCCTGAACAACGCGCTGACCTTCAGCGTCGACTACTACGTGAAGAAGACCAACGGCATGATTATCCAGATGCCTATCCCCAGCTACGTGGGCGAGGAGAAGCCCTACGCCAACGTGGGCGACATGAAGAACTCCGGCTGGGAGTTTGAGCTGGGCTACAAGTGGCACATCAGCGACGCCAACTTCTCGGTGAAAGGCAACGCCAGCTACCTGAAGAACGAGCTGAAGAACCTGGGCAACGACACCGGTTTCCTGAACTACGGCATCTCGCAGTTCAGCGACGGCGGCACTCGCGCCGAGAACGGACAGCCCTTCCCCTTCTTCTATGGCTACAAGACCAACGGCATCTTCCAGACCGTGGCCGAAGTGAACGCCTACACCAATGCCAACGGCGCTCTCATACAGCCCGATGCGCAGCCCGGCGACTTCCGCTTCGTCGACACGAACAACGACGGAAAAATCACCAGCGACGACCGCACCAACATTGGTAACGGTGTGCCTAAGTGGACCTTCGGCCTCGTCTTCAACGCCGAGTGGAAAGGATTCGACCTGGGCGTGTTCTTCCAGGGTGTGAGCGGTGCCGATGTGTTCGACGCCACCTATCGTCAGGACATCGAGTCGGCCAACTATCCCACCTGGGTGCTGCAGCGCTGGACGGGCGAAGGCACCTCGAACACCGTGCCCACGCTGGGCAACTCTAAGAACTGGGTGGTCAGCGACATGTATATTCAGGACGGCAGCTACCTGCGTCTGAAGAACATCACGCTGGGATACACCGTGCCACGCAAGCTGACACAGAAGATTGGCATCAACCGCCTGCGCGTCTATGGACGTGCCGAGAACCTCGTCACCTGGACCAAGTACTGGGGCTTCGACCCCGAAATCGGATCTGGCGTCACCTCTATGGGCGTCGACTACGGCGTCTATCCGCAGGCACGCACCTGGACCATCGGCTGTAACATCTCACTATAAAGCATCGACAATCATATAATCCCAAAAACGAACAGCATATGAACAAGCATATTTCAATCATAGCAGGCTTTTGTACAGCAGCCTTCGCGCTGACCGCCTGCAGCGACGACTTCTTAGAGGTGACCAAGCCCGACGGCGAGCCTCTGGAGGAATACTACGTCAACGAGACTACGCTCAACGAGGCCCTCACCTCGGCTTACGCTCCCCTGCACTGGCCCGACTGGGACAATGTGGCCTACAACGACCTGACCGTCGATGCCGAGATCATGGGTGACGACTTCTGGGTGGGCGGCTCGAGCAATACCGACAACCAGCACTGGCACCGCCTCTTCAACTTCGAGGCCGACGGCAACAACACGCTCGGCACGCTCTGGGGCGACTTCTACAGCGGCATCAAGCGCTGCAACGACGCCATCAAGTATGCATCGTGGGGCAAGGCCAGCGCCAGCTTCTGCAAGTCCATGGAGATGCAGGCCCGCCTGTTGCGCGTGTACTATTATAATATTCTGTGGCACTTCTACGGCAACGTGCCCTTCTATCTGGAGAACCTGAGCGTGCCCTACACCGCTCCGCAGCTTACGGCCGACGACATCTACAATCGCCTGCTGCCCGAGTTGGAGGAAATCATCGCTTCTGACGTGCTCCCGATGCGCTGGGGCGATGCCGACGCCGGTCGCGTGAGCCAGGCTATGGCCTACATGCTCTACGCCGAGATGGTGATGTATCAGAACGACACGGCGCGCTACCCGCAGGCACTGGCCTACATGAAGGAGCTCATCGCCGGCAGCGACTACGAGCTGAACCCCGACTTTGCTGCCATCTGGCAGGAGAGCGGTGAGTGGTGCAAGGAGAGCATCTTCGAAATCAACTACAATGATGACCAGGCTCAACGCGACTGGGGCTGGGCAGCCCTGAATGCAGGAGGCAGCGTCTTCCCCACGCTCTGCTCGCCCAACGCATGGCCTGGTGGCGATGGCTGGGACACCGGTAACGACGGCTGGGGATTCCTACCCGTACGCCTGGAAACCTACAATATGTATGCCGACGGCGACGTGCGCCGCGATGCCACCATCTGGGACGTGCGTGGCACGAGCTACACCGAGCGCTATCAGGACACCCACCTCTGGCACGGCAAGTATCGTCCGCAGAGCGCCAACAACGTCGACTGCCCCACCTCGAAGAACCTGAACTACAACAATAATAAGCGCATCTATCGCTACGCCGAGACCCTGCTTAACGCTGCTGAGCTGTTGCTCCAGACGGGTGGCAGCGCCAGCGAGGCTGCAGGCTACGTCAGCCAGGTGCGCCAGCGTGCCGGTCTGAGCGCTGTGAGCAGCGTCACCATCGACGACATCCTCACGGAGCGCCACCTGGAGTTCTGCGGCGAAGGCAAGCGCTACTTCGACCTGGTGCGTGCCGAGGGCATCAGCGGAGCCACACAGAAGGCAAGCACCGTGCTTGTTCCCGACAACTATGGCTATCGCACCAACGCGTGGACGCCCTCGAAGAAGCACATTCCGCTGGCTCAAAGCGAGCTCGACGCCGATCCTACGCTGAAGCAGAACAACTACTAATGAGAGAGATTAAAACGGTTTAAAAATAGACAAAAAGCTAAGAAAGTTATGAAAACCAAAATATTCGCTATCGCCCTTATCCTGCTCGCGGCCTGCTCGCCCGACGAGTTTACCGGTGCCGATCCCAACGGCATTCCCACCGTCAGCGGCACTGAGTTCCAGATGACCGTCGACCAGGAAACCAACCAGATGGTGGCCAGCTACACCCCCGCACAGGGCACTTACCCCGTGTGGATCATCGACGGCACGAGCTACTCTACCCTGCAAGAGGTGGGCTACACCAACACCGAAGCCGGCACCCACTCCATTGAGCTGCGCATTGGCAACCGCAACGGCATCAGCCAGACGGGCATTAGCAAGACCTTCACGTTCAATGAGACCAAGATAGACTGGAGTGCCGACTTCCGCCGCATCACGGGCAAAGATTGGCGCATCGACAGCAAGGAGGTAGGCCACATGGGCTGCGGCCCTGCCGGAACCGACGCAACCGCATGGTGGAGCGCCGCTGTGAACGACAAGAAGGACTTCGGCGTCTACGACGACCGCATCGCCTTCACGGCCGATACCCGCAAGGGTGGCACCTACACCTACAACGCCGGTGCCGACGGTCTTACCTACGTGAACAAGGGATGCACCACCTGGGGCACCCAGAACAATGATGCCGACGTCGACGTGACCATCGGCAACCAGACGGCTGCCTGGAACTTCGAGACGCTCGACTGGGCCGATGCTGAGGGCATCGTCACCTCGGGATGCAAGTACATCCGGCTGGCTGCCAACACGGCCTTCCCCTACATCAGCAGCGACACGCAGTATGAGAACCCGCTGTTCCGCGTAGAACAGCTCACCAACACGAAGATGGTGCTGCTCTACGAGACGCCCGACCGCTCTATTGCCTGGCGCTACGTGTTCACCAGCGCGGCCGAACAGCGGCTGGTAGAGGAGACGGGCTTCGATGCTTCGAGCGACTTCAACCTGTGGAAGGGCGTCACCCCGTCGGCCACGTTCCACTTCCAACCCGGCTGGGGTGATGTGCGCACCGGCGAGATGGAGGCCATGTTCCAGAGCGGCAACAACGATTACACCGTCACCGTGCCCGACGCATGCACCGACCGCTGGCAGGCACAGCTGCATCTGCACACCACCGACGTGAGCACGTCGGCCGCCAACCGCTACGACTTCTCGTGCATCTTCCTGGCCGATGCCGACATTGACGGCGTCACCGTGAAGCTCACGAACGAGACCGACGCCGACGCCATCATCGACGTGGCCGACATCAGCCTGAAGGCCGGACAGCCATACGTGTTCTGGAAGAGCGACCTCGAGGGTAAGGACCTGCAGCCCGTGAAGCTCGTGTTCGACTTCGGCCATGCTGCCGGCGCCACCACCATCAACATCAGCAACATCGTGCTGAAGGATCATGCCAACGACGACGGCACCATCGTCTCTGGCGGCCAGGGCGGCCATGAGCCCGCAGCAACAGCCGACTGGGACGAGAACAGCGCCGCCAACCTGTGGAAGGCGGTCGAGGAAGGGTCGGCCTTCGAAGGCACCACCACTTGGTTTGCCGACAACGGCTGGGCAACACTGCCCGTGCAGCCCGAGATTGCCCACAGCAACGGCGTATGGGAGCTCGATGTGCCCGAGGGTACCGGCAGCTCGCAGTGGCAGGGCCAGGTGAAGATTTTCACCACCATTCCTGCCAGCCTGAGCAAGAAGTACAACTTCTACTGCGTGCTCGAGGCCGACAACGACATTGCCGGTGCCACGATCAAGCTGACCGAGAGCGACTATAGCGAGAGCGACAAGCGCGACGGCAACTTCTTCTTCGACGGACGCCACGACGTCAAGGCCGGCGTGCCGCTCGTCTACAAGGCCGAAGCCGCCGTGCTCTCCAAGGACGATGCCCATGCCTTGACGCTCGTGTTCGACTTCGGCGGAGCTCCTGCCGGCACCCACATCAAGGTGAGCAAGATTTTCCTCGAGGAGAACGTCAGCATGGCCTACGACGATGCTGCCAACCTCTGGCGCAGCGTCGACGAGGGCACGGCCTTCATCGGCACCACCACATGGTTTGCCAACGACGGCTGGGCAACGCTGCCCGTGCAGCCCGAGATTAAGCACAACGGCAACTCCTGGGAGCTCGACGTGCCCGATGGCATCGGCAACTCGCAATGGCAGGGCCAGGTGAAGATTTTCACCACGCTCAGCACTGCCCAGACCGATGCCTACAACTTCCAGTGTACCGTCGTGACCGACAACGATGCCCCCGGCGTCACCATCAAGTTGACCGAGAGCGACTATAGCGAGAGCGATAAGCGCGACGGCAACTTCTACTTCGACGGACGCCACGACGTCAAGGCCGACGAGCCCTTCACCTACAAGGCCACCGGCGTCACGCTGCCCCAGGGCGACGCCCACGAGCTCACCATGGTCTTCGACTTCGGCGGAACGCCCGCCGGTACCCACGTCATCATCAAAGACATCATCTTTGAGAAAGCTCAATAAACCTATGAAACGAATGACATTATTCAGCACCATCCTCTCGCTCGCCGTGGCCTTTACGGGCTGCGGCGGCGACGACACCGACGAAGCCCCCGTGAGCGCGGTCACCATCACGGCGCAGCCCGAGCACATAGACGCTCCCGCTGCCGGCGGCACCTATACCGTCGACGTCACCACGACGGGCAAGGAGTGGGGCGCCTACGTCGACCAGCCCTTTGTGACTATCCAGCCGAAGGGAACCACCTCGCAGCAGGGCACCGTCAGCATCGCCGTCAGTGCCAACCCCTATACCGAGGCCCGCACAGCCACCGTCACCCTCATGTCGGGGGCCGCCCGAAAGAGCATCACCGTCAGCCAGACGGCTGCCGCTACCGCCGCCTACGATGCCCCTGCCGGCTATAAGCTGGTGTGGGCCGACGAATTCAACAGCGGAACGGAGCTGGACGCCAGCCACTGGACCCACGAAGTGCAGAACAGCGGCTGGGTGAACAACGAGCTGCAGAACTACGTCAACCACCGCACGCCCGAAGGACAGCTGGTGACCGAACTGCGCGGCGGCAAGCTCCGCATCGCCGCCCTGAAGGAGAACGGCAAGGTCTATTCCGGCCGCGTCTATGCCCACGTCAACGAGGGCTGGGAGTATGGCTATTTCGAGGCCTCCATCAAGCTGCCTTCGGGCAAGGGCACGTGGCCCGCCTTCTGGATGATGCCCGTGGGCAACGACTGGAGCACGAACCCCTGGCCCATGTGTGGCGAAATCGACATCATGGAGGAAGTGGGCGTCGTCCCCAACGAAGTGTCATCGTCGGTCCACACTCAGGACTACAATCACACCAAGAACACGCAGAAGACCCACGCTTTCGTGCTGGCCGGCGCCGAGGGCGAGTTCCACACCTACGCCCTGCTCTGGACGCCCGACGAAATCACCACCTACGTCGATGGCAGGGAGCAGCTCCACGTCACCAAAGCCGCGCTGGGCAGCGGCCACAATCAGTGGCCTTTCCACTACGCCTTCTACCCCATCTTCAATCTGGCCTGGGGTGGCGACTGGGGCGGCATGAAGGGTGTCGACGAGAGCGCCCTGCCCTGCACGATGGAGGTCGACTATATCCGTGTTTTCCAAAAGTAATAAGCAATGAAACATCACTTCACCCTCCTATTTGCAGCGGGCTGTATCAGCATCAGCCCGCTGCAAGCCCAAAACCTGCCCGTCTACCTCGACGAGACCAAGCCGCTGGAGCAGCGCATCGACGACGCCCTCTCGCGCATGACCCTCGACGAGAAAATAGCCGTCATCCACGCCCAGTCTAAGTTCTCCAGCCCCGGCGTCGGCCGGCTGGGCTTCCCCGACCTGTGGACCGACGACGGCCCCCACGGCGTGCGCCCCGACGTTCTGTGGGACGAGTGGCGGCAGGCCGGCCAGACCAACGACTCGTGCGTGGCCTTCCCCGCCCTCACCTGCCTCGCAGCCACGTGGAACCCCGCCATGGCGCGCCTCTACGGCGAGAGCCTGGGCGAAGAGGCACTCTATCGCAACAAGAACGTCATCCTGGGCCCCGGCGTCAACATCTTCCGCACACCGCTGGGCGGCCGCAACTTCGAGTACATGGGCGAAGACCCCTACCTCGCCTCGCGCATGGTCGTCCCCTATGTACAGGGACTGCAGTCGAAGGGCGTTGCCAGCTGCGTGAAGCACTACTGCCTCAACAACGACGAGGAGTATCGCCACCAGGTGAATGTAGTGGTCAGCGACCGCGCCCTCCACGAAATCTATCTGCCCGCCTTCAAGGCTGCCGTCCAGGAGGGCGGAGCCTGGAGCATCATGGGCGCCTACAACCTCTATCAGAACCAACACAACTGCCATAATGCCACTACGCTCAACCAGATACTCAAGGGCCAGTGGCAGTTCGACGGCGTCGTCATCAGCGACTGGGGCGGCTGCCACAACACCGAGGAGGCCATCGTCAACGGGCTCGACCTCGAGTTCGGCACCTGGACCGACGGGCTGACCATGGGCAAGACCAATGCCTATGACCTCTACCACATGGCCCAGGCCTACAAGACGCTCATCAAGCAGGGCAAGTACACCACCCGCGAGCTCGACGAGAAGGTGCGCCGCGTGCTGCGCCTGTTCTATCGCACCACCATGAACCGCCACAAGCCGCAGGGCTTCCTCTGCTCCGAGGCCCACTATGCCACCGCCCTGCGCATCGCCCAGGAGGGCATCGTGCTGCTGAAGAACGAGGGCCAGCTGCTGCCCCTCGACCCCAACACCGCGCGCCGCATTCTCGTCGTGGGCGAAAACGCCATCAAGATGATGACCGTAGGCGGCGGCTCGTCGTCGCTCAAGGCGCAACATGAAATACTGCCGCTCGACGGCATCCGCGCCCGCTTTACCAACGCCCAAGTCGACTATGCCCGCGGCTACGTGGGCGACACCGTCCAGAGCTACGACGGCGTCACCGTGGGCCGCAGCCTGCGCGACGACCGTCCTGCCAGCGAGCTCCTGGCCGAGGCCGTCACCAAGGCCAAGGCTGCCGACGTGGTGATATTCGTGGGCGGACTGAACAAGAGCGACCATCAGGACAGCGAGAGTCACGACCGCCAGCAGTACGGCCTGCCCTACGATCAGGACGCGCTCATTGAGGCCCTTACCCAGGCCAACCCCCGTCTGGTCTACGTTGGCATCTCGGGCAACTGCGTGGCCATGCCGTGGCTGTCGAAGGTGCCCGCCGTGGTTCAGGGCTGGTTCTCCGGCTCCGAATCGGGCAAAGCCATCGCCAGCGTACTCGCCGGCGACGTCAATCCCTCGGGCCGCTTGCCCTTCACGTGGTATGCCTCGCTCAACGACTGCGGCGCCCACGCCCTCAACACCTACCCGGGCACCTGGCGCGACGACCACCAAATCATCGACGAGGAGTATCGCGAAGACATCTTCGTAGGCTATCGCTGGACCGACCTGCCCGCCCGCACGCTGCGCAAGCAGTTCAATGTCGGGCCCGCCCGAGTGCTCTTCCCCTTCGGCCATGGTCTAAGCTACACCACCTTCCAGATCGTTCAGGTACAGGCCGACAAACGCGAGCTGACGCCAGCCGACCGCATCTCGTTCACCGTCAGCGTGCAGAACACCGGCCAGCGCGCCGGCCAGACCACCCTGCAGCTCTACGTCAGCGACAAGAAGTGCTCCGTGCCCCGCCCCGTGAAAGAACTCAAGGCCTTCCAGAAGGTGATGCTGCAGCCCGGCGAACGCCGCGACGTCACCCTGACGCTCGACCAGCAAGCCCTCAGCTTCTACGACGCCCAGCAGCAGCGCTGGGTGGCAGAGCCCGGTGACTTCGAGGCCCTCATCGGCTTCTCGGCGGGCGACATCGTGAGCCGTCAGGCCTTCAGGCTGAAATAATCGCTTCCTGTAAGTTTGTCCCTTTCCATGTATAAAACTCGGCGCCACCATTGCGATGACGCTGAGCTTTTTATTTAAGAAAGACATAATAAAACGTAAAAAGAGAGCTATTTCCCGCAGATATGTTGTAATTTTGCATGCGAAAACAAAGACCCATAGATAAATGATGCACAAGACAGAGGGGGATTTCCCAAAGCAGCTATACACCACGCGCATCGCAACGCTGACGAACGAAATAGAGCAGCTGAACAAGCACAACCGGCTGGTGGTGGTGCTGGAACTATCGGCCATCGCCCTGGCCGTGGGCTGCGTCGTGGCCTACACGATGTGGAGCAACGCGGTGGCGCTGGTGGCGGCGGCGCTGCTGATTGCCGCCTATGCAGCCATACGCTGGCGCGACGGCAGGAACAGCCGCGCAACGAAAGAGAAGGAGAGCCTGCGCAGCGTCTACGAGAAGGAGCTGGCTTATCTCGATGGCAACTACGAGGGGTTTGCTGCCGGCGAGCAGTATCTGAACCCTCGCCATGAGTTCACGTTCGACCTCGACATCTTCGGGCCGCAGTCGCTCTTCCACCGCATCAACCGCACCGTGACTACCGGCGGCAGCGATTTCCTGGCCAGGGAGTTGGCTGAGACACGGGTGCGGACGAAAGACGAGATTGAGGCGCGGCGCGAAGCCATCGGCGAACTGTCGGAACGGGAACCGCTGCGAACGGCATTCATGGCGCAGGGCCATGGACAGCTGACGGATACTGCCGACATGCTGGAGGCGCTGCATGAGGTGCAGAAGATGCAGATGCCACGCCTTGCCGCCCACCGACTGACCCACCTTGCAGCCGTGGGCAGCATCGTCGTGTTCTACGGGCTGCTGGCCGGAGCCGTCTTTGGCTCGCTGTCGGCTTCGCTCCCCATGCTCTGGGTGCTGTTGCAGCTTCTGGCGGTCTACCTGCTTTTCGGCCGTACGCTGAAGCGCGTCAACCAAAGCATCGGCATCATTCTGCCGCGACTGGGCTGCTACGTGAACATGATCATGCTGATAGTGACCTCCGACCTGAAGAGCCGGGAGGGGCGCGACATCATCGGCCGTCTGTCGGCCGACAAGCAGGACGCGCTGAAATCGTTCCGGCTGCTGAAAGGCATCGTCAACGCCCTCGACCAGCGCAACGAGGTGTGGGTGCCCATCTCGAATGCCCTCTACCTGGCCGACTACTTCATTGTGCGCCGCTTCCTGCTTTGGCAAGAACACTATATGGGGCACGTCGAGGAGTGGATAGCCGCCGTGAGCCATTTCGATGCGCTGGTGTCGATGGCTACGTTCCGCTACAACGAGCCGGCGGCTACGGATGCCGAACTGGTGGATGCCGACGAGGTGGTTTACGAGGCGCGCGGACTCTACCATCCGTTCCTCGGCGCGAAGGCCGTGCGCAACGACTTCTCGATTGCCGACCGTCACTACTACATCATCACCGGCGCGAACATGGCGGGCAAGAGCACCTTCCTCCGCTCCATCGGCATCAACTATGTGCTGGCCACTTGTGGCATGCCCGTCTTTGCCGACAGCCTGCGCACGTCGCTCTTCTCGCTGTTCAGCAGCATGCGCACCACCGACGACCTTGCCCACGGCATCAGCTACTTCAACGCCGAGCTGCTGCGGCTGCAACAGCTCATCGAGACCTGCCAACGGAACCGCCACACGCTCATCATTCTCGACGAGATACTAAAGGGCACCAACTCGCTCGACAAGCTCAACGGCTCGCGCCTGTTCCTGGAGTCGGTCACATCGCTGCCCATCACGGGCATCATCGCCACCCACGACCTTGCGCTGTCGAAGATGCAGGAGACGCAGCCCGAACGCTTCCACAACTACTGCTTCGAGATTCAGCTTTCCGACGAAATCACCTACACCTATCGCCTCACCGAGGGCGTGGCGCGCAATCAGAATGCCACCTATCTGCTGAAGAACATTCTCAAGACAGCATTGAAATCATGAAAACATAAGCTGTGCCAGCTTTGTGCGTCCGTGCCAGTTGTTCAAATTCTCGCTCGTTCGGTGTCATTGTCTTGTTGTTTTTTGTTCGTCGTTGACCTTTAGTCGCCGCAAAGTTACGATTTGCTACACTAAAAAGCAAAATTATTACAAAAAAAGATTGTTTCTTTTGTTTTGCTCTCGTTTTTTCGTAATTTTGCGGCCATGAAAAAAAGGTTGACGTTTCTGGCAAAGAGCTATGGGCTGACGGTGCTGCTGTTCGTGGCAGCCAAGTTGGCGTTCATGCTCTGCAACGGCACGGGCCACGACTTCGGGCTGAACGACGTGGCGAGTGTGGTGACCCACGGGCTGTCGCTCGACCTCTCGACGGCGCTTTATTTTCTGATTGTGCCCTTCCTGCTGACCATTGCCAGTATCTGGATTCGACTGCCCCGCTGGATTTATTGGACCTACTACGGGCTGATTGCCGTGGCCTTCGCGCTGGCTTTCGTGGCCGACACGAGCCTCTACCCCTTCTGGCAGTTCAAGCTCGACGCCTCGTGCCTGCAGTATCTGGCCACGCCTACCGAGGCGATGGCAAGCGTGAGCACGGGCTACCTGCTGCTGCGGCTGCTGGTATGGCTGGCTGCGGCGGCTGTCATCTGGCTGCTGTATAGGAGCTTTGCCAAAACGCCTCCGGCTGGCGGCGGGCGCTGGTGGGAGGCTGTGCTCTACGTGCTGCTGGCGCCGCTGATGGTGATTGGCATCCGTGGCGGACTCGACGAGTCGACGACAAACATCGGACAGGTGTACTTCTCGCAGAACCAGTTTCTGAACCACTCGGCCGTGAACCCCGTGTTCTCGTTTCTCTCGTCGCTGGGCAAGTCGGGCAACTACATCGACAGCTACGACTACTACGACGACCAGCAGCTGGCAGCGCTCACCGAGGGGCTCTACGACACGCGCAGCACCGACCCCGACACGCTGCTCAAGACCACGCGCCCCAACGTGGTCATCATCATCATGGAGAGCTGCGGCGGCCAGTTCACCAACCTGGGCGGCGACTCGACCACCATGCCGCGGCTGAACGGACTGCGCCGCGAGGGCATCGACTTCAGCCAGTGCTACGCCAACTCGTGGCGCACGGACAGGGGCGTGGTGAGCATTCTGAGCGGCTATCCGGCCTTCCCGCTGACGTCGGTCATGAAGATTCCCGAGAAGTCGCGCAAGCTCCCCTCCATTGCCGCCTCGCTGCAGAAGGCCGGCTACCACACGAAGTTCTTCTACGGCGGCGACGTCAACTTCACCAACATGCGCAGCTACCTCATGGGCACGGGCTACGCCGAGCTGAACTGGAAGGCCGACTACTCGCTGCAGCAGCAGGCTACGGCCCAATGGGGCGTGCGCGACGACCTCATGCTGACGGCACTCTACGACGACATTATGGCGGCCGAGGCAGGGCGCCCGTGGCTGAAGACGCTGCTCACACTGTCGAGCCACGAGCCGTGGGACGTGCCCATCAGCGAGATTGACGACCCCGTGCGCAACGCTTTCCGCTACCTTGACCAGTGTCTGGGGCAGTTTGTCGACCGGTTGCGGCAGACGCCCGCCTGGGACAACCTGCTGCTCATCGTGCTGCCCGACCACGGCTACCGCTATCAGGGCGTCGACGAGACCACGCTGGTCTACAACCACGTGCCCATGCTGTGGCTGGGCGGAGCGGTGGCCGGGCCGCGGCAGGTGACCGCCATCTGCAACCAGAGCGACCTGCCCGCCACGCTGCTGGGCCAGCTACGCCTGCCTCACGACGACTTCACCTTCAGCCGCGACGTCGTCGGCCGCAACTACCAGCGCCACCTGGCCTACCATACTTATAATAATGGGGTGACCGTCATCGACTCTACGGGCTTCATGGCCTTCGACCTCGATGCGGGGAAATTCGTGGCAGGCGAAGGTGCCAACGGCGAACGGCTGCTGCAGACGGGACGTGCGCTGCTGCAGCTCACGTCGCACGACCTCATCGGGAAATAAGCTTCACTTGAAGAAACGGTTCAGCCGGCCGATGGCCTGGTTGAAGCGCTTGGGCTGCACGCGATAGTTGCCTACGGGGTTCAACTGCGCGTCGGTCACCTCTACGTAGCCAGCACCCTCCTTGGTCAGGATAGTGTCGCCCTCCACCAAGAAGGCGTAGCGCAGCTCGTTGCCCACGAAATGCCACAGGCGCGGCGTGGTATCGTTGAGCAGCAGGCCCGCCGAGTAGTCGTCGAGGGGGTTGGTCACGCCCAGGTAGTTGTGCATCAGCGTGGGCACGAAGTCGTAGTGGGTGGTGCGATGCCGATAGACGGCAGCCGTGTCGCGACCTGGCTCATGCACAATGAGGGGCACGCCTATCTGGTATTGCGAAAAGTTGGAGTTGTGTCCCCAGTAGTTCTTATGGTTTTCGTTGTACTCCTGAGCATGGTCGCCGGTGATGATGACCAGCGTGTTGTCGTACATGCCGAGCCGCTTCAGCTCGCCGATGAGCTGTCCCACCATCTGGTCGGTCTGATAGGCAGAGTTGCGGTAGAGGTTCCAGAAGGGCGTGGGGTCCATGTCGTTTTTGAGCCGGGCAAAGTCGCCATACTCCCACGACGGCTGGAAGCGCGTCAGCAGCTCCTTCGGCAGGCTGTAGGCATGAAGCAGGTCGAAGAAGATGAAGGAGAAGAACGGGCGTCCTGCGGCCTTCAGCTGCGGCAGGTCGGCCATGAGGTCGGCCTTGATGCGCTGGTCGCGCTCATAGGCGCTGCAGCCGGGCGTCTCGGTGCGCAGCTGCGGCACGTGCTGGAACAGCATGCGATGGAAGGGCGGGTTCTGCAGCGACGCGCTGGGATAGGCGCGGAAGTCGTAGCCCTCGCTCAGCAGCTGCTCTATCAGCAGCGGACTGGTGCGCGAGGCCTCGAAGGCCGTCCAGTAGTAGGGCTGCAGGCCGGTGAACAGGCCAAACACAGCAAAGCGCGTGCCGTTGCTGCAGCTCACGTGGTTCTGGTACCACTGCTCCTCGTGGGCCAGCCTGTAGAGCTGCGGCATGCACTCCTCGGTCAGCGCCCGCCGGCTCCACGAGTCGATGAGGATGAACACCACGTTGGGTCGCTGCGCCAGCGCCGTGTCGGCGTGCAGGGGGTGCAGCGGATAGTTCAGCTCGCCCTCGCCGCTCATGCCGCTCACGCTCAGCGTGTGGCGCTCAACCCCCATCTTCTGCATCAGACTGCTGGCAGAAAGGGGGAAGTAGTAGGGTACGATGCGCACGCACTGCAGCACCGAGGGCTTGGCCACGAACGCGCCGTAGACGTGGATGCCGTTGGCCACAACCAGCGCCGCCAGCCAGGCGCCCACAGCCGTCTTGAGGTGCCAGGGCCTGCTGCGGCGTGCCAGCCACGAGGAGGCCCACCAGAGGCCGATGCTGCTGACGAGGAGGCCTCCCAGCATCAGTCCTTCAGAGATATAGAGCTTCGTGTCGAAGTCGAAAATGTCGCCCGCATTGGGCCCCATGAGCATGTTGACGATGAAGCCGTTGATGTGGAACCGATAGATCTTATACACCTGCATGTTGACGAACACCAGTATCGTCAGCAGGCTCGACAGCCCCACCAGCAATCCCACGGGCAGCCGGCGCAGGCCGGCAGCAACGAGCGGCAGGAACACCACAGCCCACAGGGCCAGCACGACGAGCCCTGCATGCGACAGGCACGACGTGAGGAAAAACACCCAGCCCGTAGCGTCGAGCGACTGGGCCGTCACGTCGCCCACGATGTAGAACATGAGCAGCAGGCTCGTGAAGAGCGCCACCAGAACACTATAGATAAAGCCCCGCTTCAGCAGGTGCTTCTTGCCTTCGTCTGTCATCATTGCCATCTTTTTCGAATATGTATACCGCCAATATGCGCTTTAGAAGTTGCAAAAGTATAGCTTTTATTTCATTTTTCCAAATATTTTCGTAATTTTGCACCATCATTCTGAAAACGACCCAACAAATGAAATACGTAAAACTGCTGCAGCCGCTGGCCTCCGTACTCTGGGGGCTGTTGCTGGCCTACGTCGTCTACACCATCGCGCGCCTTGCCTTCTTGGCCGAGAACTACAGCTTCTTTGCCGACAACCTCTCGGCCGCTCACCTGTCGGAACTGCTCTGGGGCGGGCTGGTGTTCGACACGAGCGCCATTCTCTACACCAACGCCCTCTGGGTGGTCATGATGCTGCTGCCCGTCAGCCGCAAGGAGAACACGCGCTACCACCGCGTGTGCCGGGGCGTCTACTGGACCGTCAACATGCTGGCGCTCACCGTCAACCTCTGCGATGCCGTCTACTTCCAGTACACGCTGCGCCGCACCACGACCACCGTGTTCAACGAGTTTCAGAACGAAACCAACCTCACGGGCATCTTCGCCCACGAGGCCCTCAGCCACTGGTACTTCTTCCTGCTGGCAGCTGCCGTGGGCTTCGGCCTGTGGAAGCTCTACCGCACGCCCGCACTCGACTACCGCACGCTCTCATGGAAGCCCTACGCCGTAGCCACCACCCTCTCGCTGCTGGCCTTCGCCCCGTTCTGCGTGGCAGGCATGCGGGGCGGCTGGACACGCGACATCCGGCCCATCACCATCTCCAACGCCAACAACTACTGCGACCGCCCCACCGAGGCAGGACTGGTGCTCAACACGCCCTTCTCGCTCATCCGCACCATTGGCAAGAACAACTTCGAGGTCATCACCTATTTCCAGGACAAGCAAGAGCTCGAGGCGCTGTTCAACCCCATCCATCGCCCTACGGGCCAGAAGCCGCAGCGGCGCAAGAACGTCGTGGTCATCATCATCGAAAGCTTCGGACGCGAATACATAGGAGCCTACAACCGCCACCTCGACGGCGGCCGCTACCAGGGCTTCACCCCCTTCACCGACTCGCTCATCGCCCACGGGGCACTCACCTTCACCCACTCCTACTGCAACGGGCGCAAGAGCATCGACGGCATGCCCAGCATCCTCTCGGGCATCCCCATGTTCGTTGAGCCCTTCTTCCTCTCGCCCTACTCCATCAACCACGTTTCAGGCCTGGCCGACTGTCTGGGCAGCAAGGGCTATCAGACAGCCTTCTTCCACGGCGCAGAGCGCGGCTCCATGGGCTTCCTGGCCTTTGCCCGCGCCACGAAGTTCAAGGAGTATTACGGCCGCGAAGACTTCAAGGCCGACCCGCGCACCCGGGGCGATGCCGACTTCGACGGCTGGTGGGGCATCAGCGACGAGCCCTTCATGCAGTACTACTGCCAGAAGATGAGCGACATGCCGCAGCCCTTCATGACGGCCCTCTTCACCCTGTCGAGCCACCACCCCTTCCGAGTGCCGGCAGCCTATCAAGACGTGTTCAAGGAGGAGAACCCCGACATGCCCATCTACAAAGTCATCCGCTATACCGACATGGCCCTGCAGCACTTCTTTGCCTCGGCGCGCCGCCAGCCCTGGTTCCAGAACACCGTGTTTGCCATCACCAGCGACCACACCAACATGGCTGCCCACGAAGAGTATCGCACCGACCTGGGCGGCTTCTGCTCGCCCGTCATCTTCTACGACCCCAGCGGCGAGATGGGCAGCGGAATGGTGGACGCCATTGCCCAGCAGACCGACATCATGCCCACCATTCTCGAGTATCTGGGCTACGACCGGCCCTACCTCTCCTTCGGCATCGACCTACTCTCCACGCCGGCCGACGAGACGTGGGCCGTCAACTATCTGAACGGCATCTATCAATATGTGAAGCATGGCCACGTGCTGCAGTTCGACGGACGCCAAACGGTGGGCGTCTACTCGCTCGACGACCGGCTCATGAAGCACAACGTGGCCGGCCATCTGCCGCAGCAGCCGCAAATGGAACGCGAGCTTAAGGCCATCATCCAGCAGTACATGGAGCGAATGACTGAAAACAGGCTGACGCCGTAAACAAGAAAAAAACACTTTTTGAAATCGCTTTCCCCCTCCTCAGCCTAATACTCTAAGGGGTCGGGGGTGGCTTTCTCGTGCACCTTTCCATCGACCACCTCGAAGCGGCGGTTGAAGCGCTCGCGGGTGCGCTTCCAGCGGTCGTGCGACCACAGCCAGTACTCGGGGTTGCGACGGATGGAGCGCTCGAGCAGACGGAAATAGGTGTCGGTGATCTGGAACTCGGCCTGCTCCTTCGGCTCGCGGGTGATGGGGATGAACTCGGCCTCGTAGTAGCCGCGACGCGGGCGGGTGATGTCGAGATAGAACACGGCCTGGTTGAGCTTCGCGGCGATGCGCTCACTTCCGGAGAGCACGGCGGTGTCGTGATGGAGGAACTGACACCAGTGGTGAATGTTCCACCAGAACGGAGCCTGGTCGGCAATATAGCCCACGACCACGGGGCGTCCCTGCTGCTTGTACTCCAGAATGTGGCGCAGCGAGCTCTCCATCGGAATGCAGACGGCACCCAAGCGCTGACGCACCTTGAGCTGCAGGCGGTCGAAATCCTTATTCTCCAGCGGATGGTATATCTGCCCGCACTGGGCCTTTTCGGTGACCCACAGGGGCAAGGAGGTGACCCACTCCCAGTTGCAGTAGTGGCCCAGGTAGATGGCACACGACTGGCCTTCGGCCAGGCACTGGTTGATGAGCTCGGCGCCACGGAACACCAGCCGGCGCTTCATCTGCTCAGGGCTGATGGTCATCAGCTTGAGGGTCTCCACCAGATAGTCGCAGAACCAGCGGTAGAAGCGGCGCTCAATGGCCCGGTGCTCCTCGGGCTCGCGCTCGGGGAAGGAGGTGACAATGTTCATTCGCACGACGCTACGACGATAGCCGAACACATGGTAGATGAACACGAAAAGCACGTCGCTCAGCCAATAGAGCACCCGCAGGGGCAGCAGCGACAGGGCGTACCACAGGAAATGGATAAGGTGGTAAATGATTTTCATCGGGTGCAAACTTACACATTTTTTTTGGAATACGAATGGTTATGCGGAAAAAAATGCGTAATTTTGCAGAAAATTAGGAAGAATATGGCTGAATATGACATCAGAACGCTGCAATTGCACATACTAAAGATACTGCTGGCCGTAGACAGCGTGTGCCGCGAACACGGGCTGCGCTACTACATCTGGGCGGGCACAATGCTGGGCGCCGTGAGGCACAAGGGCTTCATTCCCTGGGACGACGACATGGACATCTGCATGCCGCGGCCCGACTACGACCGGCTGATGGCGCACGCCAAGGAATGGCTGCCCGCTCCCTACGAGGCCGTATGCGCCGAGACCGACCCTGCCTACCCGGGGCCCTTCGGAAAGATACAGGACGCCTCGACGACGCTCATCGAGCGGGCGCACATCAACTACATCGGCGGCTTATACATCGACGTGTTCCCCCTGGACGGCGTTCCGCAGTCGAGGCTGCTGCAGCGGCTGACGTTTGCCCGCTACGAGTTCTTCAAGCGCATCATCTACTTCCTGCACCGCGACCCGTTCAAGCACGGCCACGGCCCGTCGTCGTGGCTCCCGCTGCTCGTGCAGAAGGCGACCAGCAACGCCAGCGTGCAGCGGCAGCTGCGCCGCATCATGACGAGCTACGCCTATGACGACTGCCGCCTGATAGCCGACTACGACGACGGCCAGAACGGCATCTGCGAGAAAAGCGTGCTGGGAGAGCCCACGCCCATAGCGTTTGAGGGACACATGCTGATGGGGGTGGAGCAGGCCCACGCCTATCTGTCGAAAAAGTATGGTGACTACATGCAGATTCCGCCGCACGACGACCAGCGGAAGCACAACTTCTACTACCTGGACTACGACCTGCCTTACAGGGACTACGACGACCGGCGCAGCTTCAGATAAGGGGGGGGGACGACGGCTACTGCTCCCAGATATTTTTTATCTTCACATCGCGGAAAATGGTGAGCGCACGCTTGAGGCGGCTGCGCAGAAGGTCCTTCTGCAGCTGCGGCGAGGGCTCGTCAATCTGTCCCTTCCACGGCTCGCCGCGGTGCAGAATGTCGCGAATGAACGAGGCCGAGGTGATGCCCCACTTGCGCAGGAACTGGGTGGAGCCGTCGTTCTTCACGATGCGATGGGTGGAACGGGCCTCGAAGTGATAGACGCGGCTGCGGTCGACACCCTTGAAGATTCTGACGCCCACCTTCCAGAGCTTTGCCGAGAAGTCGGGGTCGCTATACATGCCGGGGCTGTACTCGATGGAATAGCCTCCCACCAAATCCCACAAGTCACGATGAACGATGTTGGGCGGCCAGGTGGCGCCCTGCCAGTCGCCATGCTTCAGGTCGCGGTACTCGCGCAGCAGGCGCTGCTCGTCGAACTCGGCCACCGTCTGCCCGTAGTCGGCAGGGGCAATGACGCTCTTGCAGAAGAAGGGACGGGGCTGCAGGAGCGTGGACGAGAGGAAGAAGTAGTGATGGCCGATGGCCTGGATTTCCTCGGCCAGCGCCACATCCCAGCCGGGGCACACGTACATGTCGTCGTTCATGAAGACCAGATAGTCGGTGGTCATGAGCGAGCGCAGGCCGTTGAGCGCCAGGCACACGCCGATGTTCTCTGCCGAGTGCGTGTGCTTGATGTGCTGCTGGCGCACCCACTCCAACGTGCCGTCGCTGCCGTCGTTGACGTGGACCAGAATTTCATGGTCGGCGGCAGAGTTCTGGCGAATGCTACGGATGCAAAGCTGCAGAAACGCCAGATTGTTCCACGAGGGTATGAGTATAGAGAATCGGGTGTTCATAGCTCCTTGCGTATGTTGCGTTCAATGATTTTCGAGATGAGAATGAACTGATAGGTGGCGGTCAGCATGGCGCGTATCAGTCCTCGCTTCCCTTCCCAAATGGCTCCGTCGAGGATGTACTTCTTGAAGAAGCGCCAACAGGGACGCCACAGCAGCGACCAGGCGTTGTAGTGGCGGTTCAGCTTCTTCTCGACCTCGTTGTCGGTATACTGGTTGGTCTTGGCGATATACTCAAACATGGTCTCGTCTTCCAGATGCTCCAGCACCACATTGGGCTCGCTGGCAGGAATCTTCTCGACGCGGCCTTGAACCGTAGGAAAGGTATGCACATAGGGCGGCCACTCGGTGCCCTCGCGAATGAAGAAGCGCAGCTGATAGTCGATGCTGCGCGAGCGTATCCAGTGGCCGAAGAACTTGTTGCGGCGGGGGATGTACAGGCCCTGCGGACAGTCGGGCTGCCCGATGCGGCGGTAGAGATAGCTGCGCAGCTCGGGCGTCACGATCTCATCGGCATCGACCACGAGCACCCAGTCAGACGCTGCCGACTGGATGGCGAAGGTGCGCGCCGGCTCGGCGCTCTTGTGGTTGGCCTTGGGGAAGGTGACAATCTTGCAGCCGTAGCGCTGGGCTATGTCACGCGTCTGGTCGGTCGACTCCATGTCGCAGACCACGATCTCGTCGAAGTCCTTGACGGCCTCGAGCACCTGTGCCAGGTGGCGTTCGGCGTTGTAGGTGTTGATGACGACTGAAATCTCCTGTCTCATTGCAGCTCCTTAGGCAACAGTTCCTTGGCACGTTCGAAGTCCTCGGGGGTGTCGAGCTCGTAAGAGAAGAAGGTAGTGGTGTCGACCACCTTGAAGGTATGTCCTTGCGGAATGAGCCGTTCGAAGGCGCGCTCATAGAAAATGTCGATGAGCCCTTCGCGCTCAATCATCTGCTCCAGTTCGCAGAAGAGGGCGGTGCTGTAGTCGGCCGTCATCCGCTCGATGCCCACCGACTCGCCGATGGCATCCTCCACGCGACAGGTCTTGCTGATTTCCACGATGTGCATGTCGGCATCGACCACGATTTTCATCTCCTCCTCGCCCAGCTCATGACGGTTCAAGGCCAGCGCGGGCTCCTGCTGGCGGGCCACCTCGGCCACGGCCTTGGGGTCGCACAGGATGTCGCTGTCCATGAGCAGGAAGTCGCGGCCGTCGGTATAGGGCCGCGTCATCCAGAGCGAGAAGATGTTGTTGTTGTGCTCGTAGTCGGCGTTATGCAGGAAGTGGATATTGAGCTGCGGATAGTGGGCGGTGAGGAAGTCGCGAATCATCGAGCCGCGATAGCCCGTGACCACGACCAGCTCGCTGATGCCTGCCTGCAGCATCGCGTCGACGGTGCGCTGCAGCAGCGTCCGGCTGCCCACCTCGAGCAGGCACTTGGGCTTGGTGTCGGTGAGCGGACGCAGGCGCTTCGCCATGCCGGCCGCCAGAATTACTCCTATCATCAATGCTTAGCGTTAAATACTTTCACGATCGTGTCGCACACCAGCTGCGTCTGCTCCTTGCGTCCCAGCGTGATGCGCAGGCACGACTCCAGACCCTTGTCGCTCATGAACTTGATTTTGTAGTTCTCGGCAGCAAGCGCTTGCTGCAGAGCCTCCTTGATTTCGAGCGGATACTTAATCAGGATGAAGTTGGCCACCGACTTGTAGACCTTGAAGCCGGGCAGGTGTCCGAGCTCCTTCTTGTAGAGCTGGCGTCCCCACTCCATGTCGTCGGCCACGTGGCGGTAGTGCTCGTCGCTGTCGAGAGCAGCCAGTGCAACGGCCTCGGAGAAGCGGTTGTAGCCCAGGTACTTGTTGATGTAGCTCAGGAACTGGTCGTGGCCCTTGCCAATGAAGCCGAAGCCGCAGCGCAGGCCGGGCAGTCCGTAGAACTTCGAGAGGGTGCGCGAGATAATCAGGTTCGAGTATTTGTTGACCAGCGGGGCGATATAGTCGGTGTCGCTGGTGATGAAGCTGGCGTAGGCCTCGTCGACGAGCACCATCGTGTCCTCGGGGATATGCTCCATGATGCGGCCGATTTCCTCGCTCGAAAGGCTGTTGCCGGTGGGGTTGTTGGGCGATGCCAGCAGCAGCATGCGCGGATGAATGCGGTTGGTATACTCGATGACCTCGTCGACATTGTAGGCAAAGGTGTCTTCCTGCTCGTAGAGGGGATACATCTCGAACGTGCCGCCACACTCGCTGGCCACACGGTTGTAGTACCACCACGAAAACTCGGGAATAAGGATTCGCTTGTTGTCGCCTTTCATCAGGAAGTAGTGGATGGCGTTCTTCAGAATGTCCTCGCCGCCGTAAGCCAGGAGCACCTGCTCCTCGGGTACGCCATAGATTTCACTGACACGCACGGAAATCACACTCTTTTTGCCCTGATCGTAGATGCGGGTATAGAAACAAAGGTCTTTCGGATTAAAATTCTTGATGGCCTCAACCACCTTCGGGCTGGGTTCAAAATTAAACTCGTTCCTGTCGAGAAAATTAAATTCGCTCATGATAAATTTAAGTTTATTTGGGTGCAAAGGTAATACAACTTTTGCAAACAACAAAGAAAAAAAGATAATTCATGCAAGAATTACGACGTTTTTTAGTAATTTTGCCGCCATATTCGACATTGCATCTATATGGAAAGACCGACTATCGGACTCGACGCGAAACGCATCGTGCGCAACGGCACTGGACTGGGAAGCTACGGACGCACACTGGCCAGCGACCTGGCCTCGCTCAACGCCTTCGACCTGCGCCTCTATGCGCCCGACAAGGGGCGCGACGAGCTCCGCTGCCAGCTTACAGAGCAGCAGCACCTGCGCTTCTGCTACCCCAACAGCCACACGTCGCTGGGCAAGGCGCTGTGGCGCTCGCACGGCATCGTAGGCCAGCTGAAGTCGGATGGCGTCAGGCTCTACCACGGTCTTTCCGGCGAACTCCCCTTCAACATCAGCCGCAGCGGCATCAAGAGCGTGGTGACTATCCACGACCTGATATTCATGCGCCATCCTGAATACTACCACTGGCTCGACACCAAGATCTACACGCTGAAGTTCCGGCAGGCCATCCGCGAGGCCGACCGCATCGTGGCCATCTCTGAATGCACGCGACGCGACATCATCGAGCTGGGCCATGTCGACGAGCGCCGCATCAGCCTGATTTACCAAAGCTGCTCGCCTCGCTTCCATGCCGACGCCACGCCCGACACGCTTCGCGACGTGCAGCAGCGCTACCAGCTGCCACAGCGCTACGTGCTCAGCGTGGGGAGCATCGAGCAGCGCAAGAACATCCTGCTGGTGGTCAAGGCCCTGCACCGGCTGCCTGCCGACCTGCACCTCGTGGCTGTGGGCAAGTCGACGCCCTATGCACGGCGGGTGCTCAGCGAAGCAGCCGCTGCCGGACTGGCTCCGCGCGTACATTTCCTGCACGGTGTGCCCGACAACCATCTGCCTGCCCTCTGCCAACTGGCCGACGCCTTCGTCTATCCCTCACGCTATGAGGGCTTCGGCATCCCCATCATCGAGGCCATAGGCATGCGGCTGCCCGTCGTGGCCTGCACAGGGTCGTGCCTGGAAGAAGCCGGCGGCCCCGATAGTCTCTACGTAGACCCCGACGACGACGAGGCCATGGCCCACGCCATAGGCCAGGTGCTGCGCGGAGCCGAGGGACGCGAACGCCGCACGGAGCTCAGCCTTCAGTACATACGTCGTTTTGAGAACACCAATGCAGCCAAGCAGTATGCCGAACTGTATCAAAGTCTATTGTAATTGTTTCTCAAAACAAAATTCCCGTTGCTTTTACACTTAATTATTATTTTTTGTGTACCTTTGCACCCCGAAAACTATCAATTAAGAAAAAATGTTTAATAATTACAACGGATTCCACCTTGTTGAGGCTTATCACAATCTTCGCCATCAACGCAAGTACCATCCCACCGACGCCACTAAGCGCGTCATCAAAATCATCTTCGTACTGTTAGTCACCCTGCTGCTTTGGAACATGCCGGCAGAATGGTATGGCATTAAAGACCTGACCGTCGTTCAGCAGCGCGTCATCGCGATCTTCGCTTTCGCCACGCTCATGTGGATACTCGAAATCGTATCGTCGTGGGCCACGTCGGTTGCCATCATCGTACTGATGCTGCTCTTCTGCACAGACAGCGGCATACTGCCCATGGTCAACGAGGAGGAAGTGGGCAAGCTGCTCAGCTACAAGGGCGTCATGGCTACGTTTGCCGACCCCGTGATTATGCTGTTCATCGGTGGCTTCGTGCTGGCTATCGCTGCCACGAAGACGGGCCTCGACGCCCAACTGGCCAAGGTGCTGCTGCGCCCCTTCGGCACGAAGAGCGAAATGGTGCTACTGGGCTTCCTGCTCATCACGGGACTCTTCTCGATGTTCGTATCCAACACGGCTACTGCTGCCATGATGCTGACGTTCCTCACCCCGGTGTTCCGCCAGCTGCCGCCCGAGGGTAAGGGCCGCATCGCCCTGGCCATGAGCATTCCCGTGGCTGCCAACCTGGGCGGTATGGGCACTCCTATCGGCACTCCGCCCAACACCATCGCCCTGAAATACCTGAACGACCCCGAGGGACTGAACCTCGGTCTGGGCTTCGGACAGTGGATGATGTTTATGTTCCCGCTTGTCATCGTGCTGCTGATCATCAGCTGGCGCATCCTGCTCAAGATGTTCCCCTTCACACAGAAGACCATCGAGCTCAACATTGACGGCGGCATGAAGCATGGTTTCCATGCCAACGTGGTGATTGTGACGTTCTTCGTCACCGTGGCCCTGTGGTTGCTCGACCGCGTGACGGGCATCAACTCCTACACCGTGGCCATGATTCCGTTTGCCGTGTTTGCCCTGACAGGCGTGATTAACAAGCGCGACCTGGAGCAAATCAACTGGAGCGTGATTTGGATGGTGGCCGGCGGCTTCGCACTGGGCTACGGACTGAACGCATCGGGACTGGCCGCCAACGCCGTGGAGAGCATCCCCTTCGGCAACTTCTCACCGCTGCTCATCCTGCTCATGGGTGGTGCCATCTGCTATCTGCTGTCGAACTTCATCTCGAACTCGGCCACCGCTGCCCTGCTCATGCCTATCCTGGCCATTGTCTGCGGAGCCATGGGCGACAAGCTGGCCCCCATCGGCGGCACGCCTACCGTGCTCATCGGCGTGGCTATCGCTGCTTCGAGTGCCATGATTCTGCCCATCTCTACCCCACCAAACGCGCTGGCCTTTGCTACGGGCTACGTGAAGCAGAACGATATGGCCAAGATGGGCATCATCATGGGCGTCATCTCGATGGTGCTGGGATTCGGATTGGTATACTTGATGGGTACGCTTCACGTGATTTAAGCTCGCGAAAGCAGGCCCTTTGACTGGCCAAAGCATGCGCAATGAAAAGCTAAAGCATGCACAACAGAAAACAATTAAGCTAAAATTTCGGGAATTCAAGTTATTATTCCGGAAATTTTAGCTTAATTATTTTCCTAACTCGTTACTTTGCGCAATGCATCTTGCGCATAGGCGTTTTCCGTTTTGGCCCAAAATGCGTTCCGTTTTGGCACAAATCGCATTGTGTTTTGGCCCAAAACGCATTCCATTTTGGGCCAAAACGCATTTCTACTTACCAACTTTCAGTTTCAAAGAAGCTGTTTTCAGGCCATCAGCAGCAATAGTTACCGTGGCTGCACCACGCTTCTCGGCTGCACGAACCACGAGCAGCGCCCGTCCTTTCCACAGATGGTGAGTGGCGTCGGCATAGCTGTCGCAGTCCTTGACGTCGGCATTGCCCAGTCCCTGCAGCGTGGCAGCACCCTTCACGGTGGCCTTCAGTCCGTTGGCGGCGATGGGATTCAGACGTCCCTGCGCGTCGAGGGCCTCGATGGTGACGAAGGCAAGGTCCTGTCCGTCGGCCTGCAGCGTGGTGTGGTCGGCCGTCAGGCGTAGTGTCTTGGCCTCGCCTGCCGTCTGGAGCACGACGCTGCCCTTCACTTCGCTGCCGGCAACGGCCTCGGCACGCAGCTCACCAGGCTGGTAGGGCAGCGTGAAGGTGGCCTTGCACTCCTTCACTTCCTGCTCGCCCACGAGCTTGTCGTTCAGGAAAAGGCGCACGCGGGGCTGGCGGGTATACACCTCTACATTGATGTCCTTGCCCTCATGGCCCGGCCAGTTCCAGCACTCGAAGGTGGGCCAGGTGCCCCACATCGTGGTCTTCACCTTGCCGTGGTAGCCATCCGGCTCGCAAACGGCCATGTAGAGCAGCTCGTTGGTGTTCCAGAGAATGTTGCGGTAGTGTCCGATGGCCTTACGCTGACCCGTGAAGTCGATGTCGCCACAGTAGGCTGCATGCCAGGGGAAGAGCGGCCGCTCCCACGATTCGCCGGGCACTTCGCCCTCGTAGTACCAGCGTCCGATGCCCGACTCGCCCAGGTAGTCGATGGACGTCCACACGAAGTCGCCCACGACGTAGGTCTCGTCCTGCACCTTGCGGTAGTTGCGCCAGGCGTCGCGCGGATAGCTTTCGGTCTGCATCATCACGCGGTTGGGCACGCGCTCATGGTCGCTCTGCGACTTGAAAATCATGTAGTTGTAGCCCACGATGTCGTGCTCGGCAGCCAGCGGGTCGTAGATGTCCCAGTCGCGGTCCCATGCAGCAAGTGCCGAGGTGACCGGACGGGTCGGGTCGAGCTGGTGGCAGAGCTGAATCATGTTGTGGGCCGTCTTGATGATTTCTATCTTCTTGCGCTCGATGACCTCATTGCCGATAGACCAGCAGAAGACGCTGGGGTGGCAGCGGTCGCGGCAAACCAGGGCCTTGATGTCCTCCTGCCACCACTGGTCGATGAGCAAGTGATAGTCGAAGGCATTCTTCTGTTCGCGCCATCCGTCGAAAGCCTCATCGATGACGAGCAGTCCCAGCTCGTCGCAGGCTCGGAGGAACGACTCCGAGGGGTGGTTGTGGGAGGTGCGCACGGCATTGAAGCCCGCCTCCTTCATGAGCTTTGCCTTGCGGTATTCGGCAGCATCGAAGGCAGCAGCACCCAGTATGCCGTTGTCGTGGTGCAGGCATCCGCCGTTCAGCCGGATTTCCTTGCCGTTGAGCAGCAGTCCCTTCTCGGCCGAATATTCGATGGTGCGCAGGCCGTAGGTCACGGGCAGACAGTCGCCTTCGGCCTCGAGCGTCGTCTGATAGAGATAGGGATCGTCGGGCGACCAGAGGCGCGGGTTGGCCTCACGGATGGTCTTCTCGATGGGCTTGCGCGTGCCGTCTTCCATCACCACTTCGCCCTTGATAACGGCAGTGTGGGTGTCGGGCGTCAGCACCTGAACGCTCCACTCGTCGATGTAGCGCTGACCGGTGGTGTAGAGCCACACGTGGCGATAGATGCCCGAGCCGCTATACCAGCGGCAGTTCTTCTGCTGCGAATTGTCTACGCGCACGTCGATCACGTTCTTCACTCCCACCTTGACGAAAGGAGTGGCATCGACGAAGAACGACGAGTAGCCGTACGGATGTCCGCCGGCTCGCTGTCCGTTGATGTAGACCTCAGAATTCATGTAGACTCCCTCAAAATAGAGGCGCAGGCGCTTACCTTCGTATTCGCGTCCCGGCACGAACGTCTTGCGATAGTAGCCCTTGCCCGTAGGCAGGTAGCCACCCTCGTTGCCGGCAGGGGTATCCTTGCTGAAGGTTCCCTCTATGCTCCAGTCGTGCGGCAGCGTCACGCTGCGCCACTGGGTTGTGTCTTCAAGCGCAAACTGCCAGTCACTGTCGAAGAGCTGCTTGCGCTCCAGCCCCTTGGCTTCCGTGCAGACGACGCCCATGAATAAAGCCATCGCCCCGATAATCATTCTTTTCATCATACTATTTTTTATTAGGTTTTTCTGAACTTCTGACACATCACAGCTTCTCGCCAAAGCACAGGTCGCCACAGTCGCCGAAACCGGGAACAATATACTTCTGAGCATTCATGCCCGGGTCGACAGCAGCACACCACACCATAGCCTCTTCAGGCAGCACTTCGCGCAGCACCTCAAGTCCCTCGGGAGTGGCTATCACGCAGGCAATATGAATTTTACGGGGCTTACCCGTCTTCTGCAATGCCTCGATGCTGGCTGCCATCGAACCGCCCGTGGCCAGCATGGGGTCTACGATGATGAGCGTCTTGTTCCTGACCGAAGGCGAAGCCATATACTCCGTATGCACACCCACCTCAGTATGTTCGCGGTTGGTATACATGCGATAGGCCGACACAAAAGCATTCTCAGCCTTGTCGAACACATGGAGGAAGCCTTCGTGGAAAGGCAGTCCGGCACGCAGCACGGTGGCAATCAGCAATTCGTCTTTTGGAACAGGAATATCAATCGTTCCTAACGGCGTGGTCACCGTCTTCGACTTATATTCCAAGGTTTTCGACACTTCGTAGGCCATCATCTGCCCTACACGCTCAATGTTGTGGCGGAAGAGCAACCTGTTTTTCTGGTAGCCCTTGTCGCGCAACTCTGCCATATACTGATTAATGACCGAGTTTTGTTCTGCAAAATTAATAACTTGCATATAATTAAGTAAAAAAGTTATTGGTCCATGTTAGCTCTTTGAATGAATAGCGATTGCAAAGTTACGAAAAAACGAGAGCAGAACAAAAGAATTTGTTCTTTTTTTTGCCGAGACAGAAAAGTTTCCTTGAACGGAGTGAAAAACTTCGCGATCTTTGTAGTAAAGTTACAAAAAAAGTTTATTTTGCCCCCGTACGTTAATTTTTTTATAATTTTTAGTCAAATTCGCGAAATAAAGTACAATATTTTTGCAAGTTATGGAAGAATTTGCTACTTTTGCATACTTATTATACGCGTGTATACTTTGATTAAACTATTTGACAGAAGAGTGATGGCAACAAACGTAGGACACATATCTGACAAGGTAGTTCTTGCCTTAGTGCTGTGCTTGTATGGCTGTTTAAATTCACTTTATGCGCAGAATGTCGCAGTGAAGACAAACCTGCTTTACGGTGCAACGCTGACGCCTAACCTCGGTTTTGAGGTGCCGGCTGGCAGCAAGCACTGGACGCTGGGCGTGAATGCCGGCTACCGCCCC